>JBKOUQ010000010.1:0-40153 GCA_046723475.1 Candidatus Methylomirabilota bacterium | reverse complement strand
CGATACGCCGGCAAGACGAGCGCGGTGCCGAGCGCGACGGCGCGCGTCGGCTGGCGCTCGCGCGGCGCGCGCCAGCCGCCCCGGATATCCGTTCCAAACGGGACGGCATCGAGCACCGCGCCGGCGGTGGGCGACGCGGCGCCGCCTTGGAAGTGGTCGAAATCCGTCAGCGCCCGCGCCGCCTGCTCGTACAGGGGGGGCGGCAGGAGCATGTGCAGCGCGTTCATCGCGCGCGCGGCGCCGCCGACGAACACCTCACGGCGCGGCCGGCGCGCGGCGCCAACGATCGCGGCAGCGACGTCGTCGGGGTCGTACACCGGGCGCGGAGGCTTGACGCCGCGGCCCGTGTAGTTCGCGCAGTGCGCGAAGAACGGCGTGTCGATCGCGGCGGGCATCACCGTCACGACGTCGACGCCGGTACCAATCAGCTCCTCCCGCAGGCTCTCGCCGAATCCGACCACCGCGAACTTCGCGGCGGCGTACGGCGTGTAGTACGGCATCGCCATCTTGCCGAGCATCGAAGCCATGTTGATCAGGACGCCGTGCCCCTGGGCGACGAAGTGCGGCAGCACGGCACGCGCGCCGTGCACGCAGCCGAAGAAGTCGGTCTCGATGACGCCACGGAACACGTTGGGCGGCAGATCTTCGAACGCGCCGAGCGCGCCGACGCCCGCGTTGTTCACCCAGACATCGATGTGGCCGAATCGATCGAGCGCGCGTGCCACGAGCGCGTTCATGGCGCCCTGGTCGCGGACGTCGGCCACCATCGACGCGGCCGCGACGCCGCGCGCAGCGCACTGCTCGGCGGCGCTCGTGAGCGGCGCTTCGCGACGCGCGCACAGCATGACGGCGGCGCCCGCGCTCGCGAACCGCAGCGCGGTCGCGCGACCGATGCCGCTCGAGGCGCCGGTCACGACGACGACCGAGCCTGCAAGAGACTGCATGTCGCACCTCCGCGAAGAACGGGAGCAAGCAGGCTGCCACCCAGTCCACTCCTTGCGGTCGCTGTCCGCGGTGTCTATGCTGCCTCGATGCCCGCGGCGGCGACGTCTACGACCACCCTCGTGCTGCTGGTGCGCCATGGCGTGACGCCGACCACCGGACGCGTGCTCCCGGGCCGGCGCCGCGGCTTGCATCTTTCGGACGAAGGACGCCGCCAGGCCGATGCGCTGGCCGTGCGACTGGCCGTGGCGCCGACGATCGCGGCGATCTACACCTCACCGCTCGAGCGCGCGCGCGAAACCGTCGCGCCCCTTGCCAAGGCGCGCGGGCTCGCGATCCGCGTCGAGCCGGGGCTGCTCGAGAGTGACCTCGGCGCATGGACGGGCCTGTCGCTCAAGCGCGCGGCGCGACGCCCGGAATGGTCCGTCGTCCAGCGGCACGCCAGCCGCTTCCGCTTCCCCGGCGGCGAGTCGTTCATGGAGATGCAGGCGCGCATGGCCGGCACACTCGCCCGACTCGTCGAACGGCATCGCGGTTCCACGATCGTCGTCGCCTCGCACGCCGATCCGATCAAGACGCTCGTGGCCTGGGCCCTCGGCACGCCGCTCGACCTCTTTCAGCGCATCGTGATCGCCCCGGCGTCGATCACCGCGATTGCGTATCGCGCCGAGGGACTCAGCGTCCTGACCGTCAATGCGATGGACGGCGACCTCGCGTCACTGCTGAAACAGTGACATGAGCGCGTCCTTCGATCTCGACGCGCCCGATCACTTCACCGCAGGCGCCGTGGGGCCGCAGGGCGAGCGCGTGTTCTACATCCAGGGACGCCAGGGAAGCCGTCTCGTCACGCTCAAGAGCGAGAAGGAGCAGGTCCGCGCGCTCGCCACCTATCTCGCCCAGATGCTCGACAAACTCCCGACGGCGTCGGAGCCGCCGCCGCCGAGCGTCGAGCTGCTCGAGCCGATCGAGGCGGCGTGGCCGGTGGCATCGCTCGGCCTTGGGTGGGACGAGGATCGACAGCGCGTGGTCGTCGTCGCCGAATCTGTCGTGGAGGAAGAGAGCGAGGAGCCGGCGACGGCGCGCTTTGCGATCACCCGCGCGCAGGCCACCGCGTTCGTCGAGCGTGCCGAGGCGCTCGTGAAGGCCGGGCGACCGATCTGTCCGATGTGCTCGCAGGCAAAAGATCCCGCCGGCCACGTGTGCCCGCGGAGCAACGGTCACGTCGTCCACTGACGTCGCGGCGCTGCTCGCGCGCGGCGAGGTGACGCTCAAGGGCCGGCTGCCGCGCAGCACGAATGCGACGTTCCTCGTCGAGGTCGCGCTCGACGGCACCTGCGCGCTCGCCGTCTACAAGCCCGAGCGCGGCGAGCGGCCGCTGTGGGACTTTCCTCCGGGATTGTTTCGGCGCGAGCTCGCGGCGTACGTCCTCTCCGAGGCCCTCGGATGGGGTCTCGTGCCGCTCACGGTGCACCGCGACGGCCCGTATGGCGAAGGCTCCGTGCAGGAGTTCGTGCACGCGGACTTCGCGCACCACTACTTCACGCTCCGCGAGGATCCGGCGCACCGCGATCGCCTCGCGCGGATCTGTGCCTTCGACCTCATCGCGAACAATGCCGACCGCAAGAGCGGCCACTGCTTGCTCGGCCCCGACGGACGCATCTGGGCGATCGACAACGGCCTCTGCTTCAACGTCGATCCCAAGCTGCGCACGGTCATCTGGGAATTCGCCGGCGAGCCGCTGCCCGACGGCGTCCGCGACGACCTGCGTCGCCTCGTCACGGATGGACCGCCGGCGGCGCTGAGCGAGCTGCTCGATGCGCGCGAATGCCAGGCGGTGGTGACGCGGGCACGACGACTGGCGAAGGCGGGCCGCTTCCCGTCCGAGGGCAGCGCCGATCGCTACCCCTGGCCGCCCGTCTAGCGGCGCGTGAAAAGCCAGCCCGTCGCGGTGAAGACGAGCGGCCACAGAAAATAGAGCAGCGGGACGAGGTACATCTGCTCGAGGAATTCGCCGCCCGCCCACATGCCACTCGACGCGGCCTGCTGCGCGACGATCGTCGCGATCGGCGTGCCGGTCCTGAACGACTCGAGCTTGATCAACAGCTCGCGCTCGAGCACCACGGCTCTGTACGCGAGAACCCAGACGCCGATGAACACGGCAAGCTCGAGCGGAACGCGCCAGTACGTTTTGAGCTTCGTGATGACGCGCTGATACAAGTCACCTGGCGCGGGCGATCGGTCCTCGAGCGTCGCGATCACGGTGAATCCGAGCGGGCCGGCTGCGGCGAGGGAAAGCCAGCGCAGGGAACGATGCCGCGACGTGAGCACGAGATAGCAGCACGCCACCCAGAGGACACCCGCCAGCCCGGCCGCCGCCCACAGCACCCCGATCCTGGCGAGGTTCAACACCTGATAGTCGCGGACGTACGTGGCGCGACCGCGAGCCATCTCCGGATCGATGAGCTGAAAGACACCGGCGCCGCAGATCACGACGGCGGGGATGGACAGATAACACACGAGAGCGAGGAGATAGAGACGCTTGGGCAATGCGTTCGGCCCTTATGCTACTCAAGCATGCCGGCGGGCAGGTCGCCGCACTATTTCGGCCGGGCCCGGTGGCGTCCCTCTCTCGGCAGGGTGGTATCCTGTGCCGCACGGAGGACCGACCCATGGCGGCTGAGACGTTCGATCGCAAGGCAGAGGATGTCGGCAACATCGTCTTCCTCGAGCACGTGAACTTTCGCGTGCCCGATCAGCAGCTCGCGACCGCCTTCTACGTGACCGCGCTCGGCTTCACGCGCGACCCGTACCTCATGGTCGGCCTCGACAACATGTGGATCAATCTCGGCCGCTCGCAGTTTCATCTGCCCACCGGCAATCCCAATCGCTCGCGCGGTCGGGTCGGCTGTGTCGTCGCCGACTTCGATGCCCTGCCCGAGCGGCTGCACGCCGCCGAGAAGTGGCTGAGCGGCACCACGTACAGCCATGACGTGCAGAAGAACCACGCCGACGTGACGTGTCCGTGGGGCAATCGCATCCGGCTGCACCGCCCGGGACCCGAATCCGGCTTCATGACACTGGGCATGCCGTATGTCGAATTCCCGGTGCCCGTGGGCCACGCGGATGGCATCGCGCGGTTCTACCGCGAGGTCATGGGCGCGCCCGCGCGACTCGAGCAGTACAACGGCGGCGCGGCGGCCCGCGTGCAGGTCGGCCACAGCCAGTCGCTGATCTTCCACGAGACGAACAACGAGATTCGCCCGTACGACGGCTATCACATCGCGGTGTACGTCACGGACTTCGGCGGCTCGCATGCCAAGCTGAACGAGCGCGGGATCATCAGCCAGGAGTCGAACCCGTACCAGTATCGCTTCCAGGAGATCGTCGATCCCGAGTCGGGCAAGCTTCTCTACGAGATCGAGCACGAGGTGCGGTCGTTCACGCACCCGATGTACGCGCGGCCGCTCGTGAACCGCAATCCGGCCCAGCGCCAGCCAACGTATCAGCCGGGCCAGGACGCGTTCTACCCGAAGTACTAGCCGGGATTCCTCACGAACGTTGCAAGCCGTGCGTCGAACGGGTCCTGCCGCGGCGGGCGAGCGTTTCAGCTCGATGTACGGCGGGCTAGCGTTTCGGCTCGATGCGCGGCGGGCTAGCGTTTCAGCTCGATCTCGACGAAGACGAACTCGCCGGGATTGGGATTGATCACGTCGTGCTCGACGCCGGCGTCACGATAATACGGCGCGCCTGCCGTCAGCGTCGCCGTCGTTTCGCCGCTCGCCGCTCGGGCAGCGAGCGAGCCGGAGGTCAGCGGCACGACGACGTACGGGTACTCGTGGCGGTGATGGCCCGTGTGCGCGCCCGGCGCGAAGCGCCACTCCGTCACGCGCACGCGATCGTTATCGATGCACACAGTGGCGACGGCGTTGATCATGCGGCATCATACCCCGCCTCGGAGTGAGTCGCCGACCGTCGGGCGCCGGAGCCCGGCGAAGGCGCCCCGACGCCAAATAAGGAGACCAGTCAATGGGTGAGACGATCAACCTCACGGCCGAAGACGGACACAAGCTCTCCGCCTACAAGGCGACGCCGAGCGGGACCCCGCGCGGGGCGCTGGTGGTGATTCAGGAGATCTTCGGCGTCAACCACCACATCAAGAGCGTCACCGACCGCTTCGCCAAGGAGGGCTACCTCTCCATCGCGCCCGCCCTGTTCGACCGCGTCGAGCGCGGCTTCGAAACCGGGTATCAGCCCGCCGACATCGAGCGCGGGCGCGCGGTGCGCGGCAAGCTCACGATCGAGGATGCGGTGAAGGACGTGCGTGCCGCCGTGAAGGAGGCGCAGAAGTCGGGCCTCAAAGTCGGCGTGGTCGGCTACTGCTTCGGTGGCACGATGGCGTGGCTCGCGGCGACGCGGATCGACGGCGTGGCGGCGGCCATCGCCTATTACGGCGGCGGCGTCGCCGATGCGGCGGCGGAGACGCCCAAGTGCCCGGTGATCTTCCACTGGGGCGAGACCGACGCGTCGATTCCCAAAGAGCACTGGGAGAAGGTCCGGCAGCACCATCCGAAGCTGCAGCAGCACGTCTATCCCGCCGGCCACGGCTTCCACTGCGACGAGCGCGCGTCGTATCACAAGCCGAGCGCCGACCAGGCGATGGAGCGCACGATTCAATTCTTGCATCAGCACGTCGGGTAGCGCCTCGTGCGCGGCCTCCTCGCCTGGGGCGCGTACGTCCCGTACGCGCGCCTCGATCGCAAGAGCATCGGCGCGGCCCTCGGCAGCTCCGCGGGCAGCGGCATGCGCGCCGTTGCGTCCTACGACGAGGACACGACGTCCATGGGCGTGGAGGCCGCGCGGGTGGCGCTGCGCGGCGTGTCCGTGACGCCGGAAGCGGTCGTCTTTGCCACCGCGGATCCGGCGTATCTCGACAAGACGAATGCGACCGCGATCCACGCCGCGCTGGATCTGCCGCCCTCGGCGGCCGCGTACGACATGCTCGGCGCCGTGCGATCCGCCGCGGGCGCGATGCGAGCGGCGCTCGACGCGCGCGGCCCCGTCGTGGCCGTACTCGCCGACATTCGCACCGGGCTCGCCGGCGGCGGCGACGAGCGCGAGGGCGGCGATGCGGCGGCCGCGTTCGTCTTCGGCGACGGTCACGTCGTGGCCGAGCCGCTCGGCTTCGCCTCGCGCAGCGCCGAGTTCCTCGACCGGTGGCGCGTGCCGGGCGACCCGACATCGCGACAGTGGGAGGAGCGCTTCGGCGAGCATCTCTATGTGCCGCTCGGCGAGCCCGCGCTCGCCGACGCGCTGAAGCAGGCGGGTGTGACGGCCTCGGCCGTCGACGTGCTGATCGTCGCCGGGCCGCACGGGCGGTCGAACAAGCGCGTCGCCGCGGCCGCGGGGGTGAACAAGGACGCGATCGCCGATGATTTCGCCGGGACCCTCGGCAACACCGGCGCCGCGCACGCGGGGCTCATGTTCGCGGCCGCCCTCGATGTGGCGCGTCCGGGGCAGGTCATCGCGGTCGTCTCGCTCGCCGACGGTGCCGACGTGATGGTGTGGCGCACGACACCGGCGATCACCGCGCGGCGGCCCGCGGCGCCCGTCGCCGCGCAGATGGCGAGCGCGGGGCCGGTGTCGTATGCCACGTTTCTGACGTGGCGCGGCTTCCTGCGCCGCGAGCCGCCGCGACGTCCCGATCCACAGCCGCCGGAGGCGCCGGCCGCCGCGCGCGCCGAGGGGTGGAAGTACGCGTTCACCGGCAGCCGCTGCCAGGCGTGCGGCGCACGCCACGTGCCGCCGCAGCGCGTGTGCGTGAAGTGTCACGCCCTCGACCGCATGCGGCCCGAGCGACTCAGCGACGTGCCCGCCACGATCGCGACGTTCACCGTCGACCGGCTGGCGTATTCGATGTCGCCGCCCGTCGTCGTGGCCGTGATCGACTTCGAGGGCGGCGGCCGGTTTCAGTGCGAGATGACGGACGTCGACCCCAAGGCCGTGAAGATCGGCGACCGCGTGGAGCTCACGTTCCGGCGGCTGTACACGGCGGGCGGGGTTCATAATTACTTCTGGAAGGCGAGACCGATTCGCGGAGGAATAGCGCATGGCGAGCAACGGAATTCGTGACCGCGTTGCGATCGTCGGCATGGGGTGTACGCCGTTCGGCGAGCGCTGGGACAAAAGCGCCAGCGATCTGCTCGTCGACGCGACGACCGAGGCGACGAGCTCGGCCGGCATCGACCTGAAGGACATCGACGCGTTCTGGCTCGGCACGCTCTTCTCCGGGCAGAGCGGGCTGACGCTGTCGCGGCCGCTCAAGATCGACTACAAGCCGGTGAGCCGGCTCGAGAACTTCTGCGCGACCGGCTCCGAGGCGTTCCGCAACGCGTGCTATGCCGTCGCGGCCGGCGCGTACGACATCGCGATGGCGATCGGCGTCGAGAAGCTGAAGGACTCGGGCTTCTCCGGGCTGCCGGGCACTCGCTCCGTCGGCGATGGCACGGCGGCCGGCATGACGGCGCCCGCGATGTTCAGCCTGCTCGCGCCCGCGTACGCGAAGAAGTACGGCGTGAGCGATGAGCAGCTCAAAGACGTCATGACGCGGATCGCGTGGAAGAACCACAAGAACGGCGCGCTCAACCCGCGTGCCCAGTTCCGCCGGGAAGTGCCGAAGGAAACGATCGCGTGCTCCCCGCTCGTCGCGGGTCCGCTCGGGATCTTCGATTGCTCGGGCGTGAGCGACGGCTCGGCGGCCGCGATCATCGTGCGCGCCGAGGATGCGCATCGCTACACGGACAAGCCGCTCTACGTGAAGGCGCTGTCGTTCGTCGCGGGCCCCGCGGCCGGACCCATCGATCCCGATTACGACTACACGACCTTCAACGAGGTCGTGGCGTCGGCCAGCGATGCGTACGCGCAGGCCGGCCTCAAAGAGCCGCGGCAGGAGCTGGCGATGGCCGAGGTGCACGACTGCTTCACGCCGACCGAGCTCGTCCTGATGGAAGACCTCGGGTTCGCGGCGCGCGGCACCGCGTGGAAGGAAGTGCTCGCCGGCACGTTCGATCTCGACGGTGAGCTCGCGGTCAATCCCGACGGCGGCCTCAAGTCGTTCGGCCACCCCATCGGCGCCTCCGGGCTGCGGATGCTGTTCGAATGCTGGCTGCAGCTCCGTGGCGAGGCCGGCAAGCGGCAGATCGCGAGCGTGGCGCGCGGGCGCACGCTTGCGCTCACTCACAACCTGGGCGGCGCGCCCGGCGAATGCGTCTCCTTCGTGAGCGTGGTCGGCTCGGAAAGGTCCTGACAGCATGCCCAAGATCGTCTTTGCTCCGAAGTTTCCGAAGTCGCTCGTCGACGTGATGATGGAGATGAAGCCGGCGGGCTTCGACATCGCCGTCGTCGACGCGACCGGACCCGAATTCCTCGCGGCCGCGAAGGATGCCGAGTACTTCATGGGCTTCGGCCGTAACCCGCTCGGCCCCGACTTCTACGCGGCGGCGCCGAGGATGAAGCTGATCCAGCTCATCAGCGCGGGCTACAACACGCTGGACCTCGAGGCCGCGCGTCGCGCGCGGGTGCCCATCGCCAACAACGGCGGCGCAAACTCGGTGGCCGTGGCCGAGCACGCGGTGATGCTGATCCTGGCCACGCTGAAGAAGCTGCACTGGCAGCACAACAACGTCACGGCCGGCAAGTGGCGCGTCGGCGACTTCGCGGAAACGCGTCTGTACGAGCTCGAGGGCAAGACCGTCGGGATCGTGGGACTCGGCAACATCGGCAAGAAGGTCGCGCGGCGCCTGCGCGGCTTCGATTGCAAGATCGTCTACTACGACATCATCCGCCTGCCGGAGCACGAAGAAGACGCGCTCGGTGTCCGCTACGCGCTGTTCGACGAGCTGCTGAAGATCAGCGACGTCGTCACGCTGCACACCCCGCTGACGTCGGTGACGCAGAACATGATGTCCGAGCCGCAGCTCGAGCTCATGAAACCCACGGCGATTGTCGTCAACACGTGCCGCGGTCCCGTCGTCGACGAGCGCGCGCTGCACAAGGCGCTGATCACCAAGCGCATTGCCGGCGCCGGTCTCGACGTGATGGTCGACGAGCCGCCGTCCAAGGACAATCCGCTGCTCAACGTCGACACGTGCACGATCACGCCGCACACCGCGGGGCCAACGTGGGAGAACTGGCCGAAGGCGTTCCGCAACGCGTTCGACAACATCCTGCGCGTGCACGCGGGCCGGCCGCCGTTGTGGGTGGTGCCCGAATTGCGCGAGGTGGTGAAAGCGTGACCCAGGCCGGCCCATCGTCGATCGATGCCGTGATCGAGACGTACAGGGCCGGTCTCGACACGTCACTGATCCGTCGCAATCTCGAGCGCTCCATCGAGGAGCGGCTCGAGCTGCTCATGCAGCTCCAGGAATTCGCTGCCGAACTGCGCCGTGCCGGTCGCGCCGCACCGGACGGATGACCGACTTCAAGGCGCTGCTTCGCACGCTGTCCGAGAGTGGGGTGGAATTCATTCTCGTCGGTGGCGTCGCGGCGACCGTGCATGGCTCGACGCGCTTGACCATCGACGTCGACGCCGTCTACCGCAGGACAACGGAGAACATCGACCGCCTCGTACCGGCGCTCACTCCGTATCACCCATATCTCCGCGGCGCCCCGCCGGGATTGCCGTTTCGGTGGGATGCCGCGACGGTGAAGCGCGGGCTCAATTTCACATTGACCACGGACATCGGTGATCTCGATCTGCTCGGTGAGATCCTCGGCGGCGGCGCCTACGAAGCGCTGGTCACGTCAACGGTCACCATCCGGGTGTTCGGTATCGACTGCCGCTGCCTCACGCTCGACAAGCTGATCGAGCTGAAGCGGGCCGCCGGTCGCCCGAAGGACTTCGAAGCCATCGCCGAGCTCGAGGCGATCCGACAGCAGGAGCGCCCGCGCTAGCCGCCGCTCACCGGCGCCGCGCCGACGAGCGTGCGCGCCAGCGAGATCTCGCCCAGGTGCGTGAAGCCGTGGGTGACGCCGACCTGCGCGAGCACGCGCACCAGCGGCATCTCGCCGACGAACTTCAGCGCGACCTTGCGCTCGAGCTCCGCCGGTGAGAGGCCCTGCACGTACGCCTCGGTGCTGGCCCAGACCGCCTTCATGTAGGCGGCGAACAGCGCCACGTCCTTGATTCGGAGCGCCTGCGCCTCCTCGGTCGACATCCCGGTGCCCTGCGCCGCGGGATGCAGGCCGAGCCGCTCGGGATAACCACCCTCGACCCAGACGGTCGGCCGACGATTCTGCAGCACGAAGCGCACGACGTTGTCCTCGGTGCGCGTGTAGTGCCACACGTTCCACGCGATCGTGTTGGCCGCGGGATGTCCCGCGGGCACCGCGTGCAGCTGATCCGCGGTGAGCCCGTCCAGGCTTCGGTCGAGCCCGTCGTGCAGGCGTCTGAGATCGATCGCCACCGACTCCAGCAAGGTCATGCGGGCCTCCTCTTCGATGCGAGCACAGAATCGCATACACTGCCGCCATGGCGAGGACGATCATCGACCTGTCGATGCCGCTCGAGAACGACGTGCAGTCCGACCCGCCCGGCTACGGTCCGAAGATCGAGTACCTCCGCCACAAGGACACCGCGAAGGACGTCGCGCAGTTCTTCCCCGGGCTCGAGGAACGGCAGCTGCCGGATGCGGAGGGCTGGGCCGTCGAGTGGATCCGCCTCATGACCCACAACGGGACGCATCTCGACGCGCCCTATCACTTCGCCTCCACGATGAACCGCGGCGAGCGCGCCATCACGATCGACGAGGTGCCGCTCGACTGGTGTTTTCAGCCGGGCGTGAAGCTCGACTTTCGCGCGCTGCCCGACGGCTACGTCGTGACCGCGCACGACGTCGAAACCGAGCTGAAGCGGATCGGCCACACGCTTCGGCCGCTCGAGATCGTCGTCGTCAACACACGCGCCGGCTCGGCGTACGGCCAGGCGGACTACGTCTCCGCCGGCGCCGGCATGGGGCGCGAGGCGACGCTCTACCTGCTCGAGCGCGGCGTACGCGTGACGGGCACCGACGCGTGGTCGTGGGACGCGCCGTTCGTACATACCAAGGAAAAATTTGCGAAGACCGGCGACGCCTCGCTGATCTGGGAGGGGCACAAGGCCGGTCGCGAGATCGGCTACTGCCACCTGGAAAAGCTGCACAACCTCGAGGCGCTGCCGGCGCATGGGTTCACGCTCGCGTGCTTTCCCGTCAAGATTCGCGGCGCCTCCGCCGGCTGGACGCGCGCGGTGGCAATGATCGATCGCTGACCGCGATGCTCTTCATGGTCGTCGAGACGTTCCGCAATCAGGACGGCAAGGCCGTCTATCGGCGCTTCCGCGACAAGGGCCGGCAGATGCCGGACGGCCTGCAGTTCGTCGCAAGCTGGGTGCAGGCCGATCTGGGACGGTGCTTTCAAGTCATGGAGTGTGACGACGTCACGCTGCTGCAGCGCTGGGTCGTGCAGTGGTCCGATGTGATCGAGTTCGAGATCGTGCCCGTGGTGGCCGGCAAGGACACCGCGACCGCGCTGGGGCCGCTGCTCTAGCGAGCCAGGCGCGCGAGCAGACGACGCAGCTTGGGCGTGCGGCGCAGCGCGCGCGCCAGGCGCGGCACGTCGGCCGCGTCGACGATCAGCGGTGAGCGCTGGAATCGGCCCTTCAGATCGTAGTGGCACAGACGGATCTCGTACGAGCCGGCGGCCTGGCCGCGCGTGAACTTCAAGAGCTGGATCGTCGGCCGGTGATACGGCGTCGCGATCTGCGCCTCCTCCTCGATCACGCCGCTGCCCCAATGCAACGAGAACGTCTTCGGGCTTTCCGCCGCAGCAACCCGCCTCACGCCCAGGCGTCCCACATCTTCGCGGCGAACACGAGCGTCGTGTCCACGTCCTCGGCGAGCAGGTAGCGCTCGGTCACCAGCCGCTCGGCCGCCGCCCGCACCCGGTTCAGATACGCGTCCCGCGACGGGTAGCGCTCGGCGATGGCCGGCCGCGGGTCGCCGCTGCGCTCGCGCTCGGCGCGCGTCTTCGCGAACGGCAGCGTGGCGCCCGCGAACACGAGCAGCTGCTCGACGCCGCCGCTGTCCGAATGACGGAGGTTCCAGCCCGTGTGGGTGGCGAGCGGCGTCGCGAGCTCCGGCAGGACGACGCCCGCGACCTCGTTGCCATCGCTGTCCACCGCCGCCACGCGTGTGCCGTACGGAACGCCGACGCGCGGCGGCGCGATCGTGATTCGCCGCATCTCGGTGTCGGCGCCGAAGTCCAGGCGTTGCGGTCGTGCGTGCCGGCGCGGGTACCGCGCGCCCGGGATCGCATCGAAGACCTTGGTGAGCGTCTCGGGGGTCACCGCCGTGCCGTCCGCGTTGCGGGGGTGGCGGCTCGGCGGCGGCGCGACACTTTCGGTGACCCAGCGATCCAGATTGACGAGGCAGGCCCGCAACAACCGGCCGTAGTTGACCACGCCGCGCACGTGCTGCGAGCGCTCGACCCAGCCGTGCGGATCCGCGGCCGCGGCCTGCGTGTCGGTCGGCGGCCAGACGCCGAGGCCGTGCTCGGTTCCCGCGAAGTGGTAGACGCGCACGCTCGGTCCCTGCTCGACGTCGCGTCCGCCGTCTGGATCGGTGTGAACGAGCGAGGCATCGCCGCGGTGATACTCGGCCGACGTGTTCGTGTACATCACCTTGAGCCGTCCGCGCGGCTCGACCTGGAAAGGCTCGAGGTGGCACATCGTCCACGGCCGGTCCTTGCTGTTCTGGCCGAATCGCTGGTTGAACTCGCCGCGCATGCCGCCGGCGACGTTCGCGATGATCCCGTCGAACGCCTCGCCGCCGGCCTCCGCCTCGTTCAGGGCGTAATGAATCAGCGTGCGGAGCAAGCGTCCAGTCTGTGAGCGGCCGTACGCATAGCTCCAGCGGCTCTGTGCGGGAGCCGCATCGGTTTTGAGCCACGCCGCACAGTCACGCAGCGCGACGAGACCGAGCCCGATCACCGATGCGTCGGTGGCCGTGTAGGCCAGGTGATACAGGCGGCCCTTGGCGAAGCCTCCCTCGAGCCAGACATGGCGCGGATCGGGCGTGACGCGACCGTCGACGACCCGCGCGAACCGCCATCGCGCGCGAGGAATGACCTCGGGGTCGGCGTCGGGCATGTCGCGCACGGTCAGCACGGCGTCGCGCTCCTCGACATCCGCGGCGGGATATGCGCGGTGCGCGCGGTCCGAAAGCAAGAAGTCGGACACGGCCTCCGGTGCCTGCAGCTGTACGTACACCCGGCCGCGCAGCGGCTGTCCATGCTCGCGCGCCTCGACGCCGTGGAGGCGGATGAGCCCCGGCACGTCGGGTAGGTCGAACTGCCAGCCGCACGAGGCGACGACGTAGCCGCGGCGCATGAGGAAGCCATCGCCGACGTCGATCGGCGGGTTCGGATCGCTGCCGGGGCCGAACACCGGCCGCGTTGCATGATTGAAGTTCGGAACGGCGACGGTGTTGCCGCGGTTCACGACGTCGACGAGGGCGCGGCCGCTGGCGCGCGCCCGATCGACGGGCACGAGGAGCGAGAGATCCGCGGAGAACTCCACGAGCCCGGCGGCGTTCACCGGGGCGAGCGTGATGTCGGTGACGCCGCGGTTCGCCGCGTGCCGGGGATCGAGGGCGAAGCGCAGCCGCCCCTTCAGCTCCTCATACGGTCCGACCTCGCCGAACGCGCGCCCGTCGGCGAGCGGCCGGCGCAGCGCGATCTCGAACGCGGTGACAGGCATCAGAGCCCTCGCAGAAACGACAGGATCGCCGCGTTGACCTCGTGCGGCCGCTCCTGCTGGGTCCAATGGCCGCAGCCCGACAGCATGATCGTGCCGCGCAGATCGGGGACGAACATCTTGAGCCCGGGCAGCAGCCGTTCCATCCCGCGGAACGCCGTCACCAGATCGCGATCGCCGGCGATGTAGAGCGCCGGCACGGTGACCTTCGCGTCGGCCCACGGCGCCAGCAGCTCCCAGTTGCGGTCGGCGTTGCGATACCAGTTCAGCCCGCCGCGGAACCCCGCGCGCGCGAACTCGCCGGCATAGAACTCGACGTCGGCCTCGCTGAGCCACGGCGGCAGCGTCGCCGGCGCCTGGTGCGTGGTGAGGAAGCCGCCGTCGCGGCGCACCATCCCGACGTTGCCCTCGCCCGGCGTCAGCGCCCGCGGGCGCGCCTCGCCCGAGCCGTAATAAAGGATGCGGCGGATGGTGTCGCGCGGATCGCGCCCGAGCTCGGCCTCGGCGACGCCGGGCTCCTGGAAATAGAGCTGGTAGAAGACCTCGTCGTCCGTGCGCGGCATGAGCGTGGTCGGGCGCGCGGTGCGGCGCGGCACGAACGGCACGCTGAGACCGATCACCGCGCGGAACCGGTCCGGCCGCAGCAGCGCCGCGTGCCACGCGACGGGCGCGCCCCAGTCGTGGCCGACGATGACCGCGTTCGGCGCGCCGAGCGCGTCGAGCAGCCCCACCACGTCGCCGACAAGGTGCAGGAGCGTGTACGCCTCGATCGCCTCGGGCTGGTACGTGCTGCCATAGCCGCGCATGTCGGGCGCCACGGCGTGATAACCCGCCTGCGCGAGCGCGCCGAGCTGATGGCGCCACGAATACCAGGATTCCGGGAAGCCATGGCACAGCACGACGAGCGGCCCGTCGCCCGCCTCGGCCACGTGCATGTGAATGCCGTTGGTCTCGACGGTGCGGTGGCGGATCTCGGCGCTCACGGACGTCTCCGCGGCGGATGCGCCTTTACCGCGGCCTCGTTCACCTCCGTGCCCCAGCCCGGCCCCGTCGGCAACACGAGGTGGCCGTTCTCGATCTTGGGGACCGTGGTCACGAGCTCGTCGTACCAGGGCACGACGTCGGGATCGATCTCCATGATTCGCAGATTGGGGACGATCGCGCAGAAGTGCGCGTTCATGCACGTCGAGAGCCAGCCGTAGAAGTTGTGCGGCGCGACGTTGACCTCGTACGTGTCGGCCATGTTGGCGACCTTGACCGACTCGCCCACACCGTTCCACGGCGTGTCGACGATCGCGACGTCGACCGATTGCTGCTCGAAGTACGGCCGGTAGTCGCGGCGCCCGAACAGGCACTCGCACGACGCCACGGGGATGTTGATCTTCGAGCGGATGTGGTGCAGCGCCTTCGGATCGCGGGTGTCGATCTCCACCCACAAGAGGTCGAACGGCTCCATCGCGCGCGCCATGCGGATGAAGCCCTCGGTCTTGAAGTTGAAGTTCAGGTCGACCAGGAGGTCCATGTCGGGGCCGGCGCCCTCGCGGAACGCGGCGAGCTGGTCGCGCACGTTGCGCAGCACGTGACGATCGGCGTTCAGCTCGGGGAAGTCGCGGCTGCGGCGCGCGAAGCCGGGCGCGTGCTGATACGGCTCGTCGACGTCGAGGATCATCGGGTTCGTCTTGAGCGCCGTCCAGCCCTTCTCACGGACTTCCTTGCCGAGGTTCACGACGTCTTGCAATGTCTTGAGCCGCGGCAGCTGCATGGCCTGCCAGCGCGCCAGGCGATATGTGCCGCAGTGCGACCAGTACACGCGGATGCGCTCGCGCACGGGACCGCCGAACAGCGCGTAGACCGGCACGCCGAGCGCGCGCGCCTTAACGTCGAGCAGGGCGTTCTCGATGGCCGCGATGGCCTGCTGCACGACGCCACCGGCCGCCTGGCGTCGGACCGCGTAGAGCAGGGTGACGATCGCTTCCCACGCGCGAGGATCGCGGCCGACAATGAGCGGCACGAGGCCGTCTATCACCGCGGACACGCCCAGCCCGCCGAACGTCTCGTTGTATTCGCTCCAGCCGACGAGCCCGTCGTCGGTCGTGATCTTCAGAAAGTCGAAGTTGCGGTCGCCGGCGTCGGCGTGCAGATGCTCGACTCGCTCGATCTTCATGCGGATCTCCTCGCGGGATGTTTCTTCACACCGGCCTCGTTCACCTGGGTCCCCCAGCCGGGGCCGGTGGGCAGGATCAGATGCCCGTCGACGATGCGCGGCGGCACCGTGTAGAGCTCGTCGAGCCACGGCACGGCGTCGACGTCGATCTCCATGATGCGAAAGTTCGGGACGACCGCGCAGAAATGGGCGTTCATCATCGTCGCCAGGTGGCCGTAGAAGTTGTGTGGCGCGACGTTGACCTCGTACGTGTCGGCCATCGCGGCGATCTTGAGCGACTCCGCCACACCGTTCCACGGCGTGTCGACGATCGCCACGTCGACCGCCTGGCGCTCGAAGAACTCCCGGTAGCCCCGCCGCGTGTACTGACTCTCGAGCGACGCCAGCGGCATGCCGATACGCGAGCGGATGTAGGACAGCGCCGCGGGGTCGAAGGAGTCGATCTCGACCCAGAACAGGTCGAACGGCTCCATCGCGCGCGCGGCCTTGACGAAGCCCTCGGTGCGGAAATTGAAATTCAAGTCGACGAGAATGTCGACATCGCGTCCGGCGCCCTCGCGAAACGCGGCGAGCTCGTCCCGCAGCGCACGTAGGACACGCCGCTCGGCGTTGAGCGATCCGACCTCCGGGCTCGGCCGTGCGAAGCCCGGCATGTGCGGGCGCGGCGGGCCGTCGTCGAAGAGAAAGATGTTGGCTTTCAGCGCGGTGTAGCCCTTCGCGACGACCTCTTTGCCCTGCGCCACCACGTCGTGCAGATTCCGCAGCGGCGGTATCTGCATGCCCTGGGCGGCGAACAGGCGGAAGTAGCCGCAGTGCGACCAGTACAGGCGCAGCCGCTCGCGCTGCGGCCCGCCGAGCAGCTCGTACACCGGGATGCCGAGCGCGCGCGCCTGCACGTCGAGCAGCGCGTTCTCGATGGCCGCGATCGCCTGCTGGATGACGCCACCCGGCGCCTGGCGACGGACGGCGTAGAGCGTCGTGATGATCGCCTCGCGCGCGCGCGGATCGCGGCCGATCACCAGCGGCGCCAGGCCGTCGATGGCCGCGCTCACCCCGATGCCGCCGAACGTCTCGTTGTACTCGCTCCAGCCGACGACGCCGTCGTCGGTCGTGATCTTCAGAAAATCGAGCGCGCCCTTGCCGGCGTCGGCATGCAGGTGCTCGAGCCGCGCGACCTTCACGACGTGCGCTCCAGCCGGCCCAGGATCCATGCGTAGTCGAACGCGATCTCGCGCAGGTAATCGTAGCGGCCTGACGCGCCGCCGTGACCGGCGGCCATGTTGATCTTGAAGAGCACGGTGGTCTCGGGGGAGCGGACGCGCATGCGAGCGACGTACTTCGCGGGCTCCCAGTACATGACCTGGCTGTCATTGAGCGACGTCCGGATGAGCAGCGCGGGATACCGGCCCCGCGCGATGTTGGCGTACGGATCGTACGTCTTCATCACGTCGTAGTACGTGCGGTCCTTCGGGTTGCCCCATTCCTCGAACTCGCCGACGGTGAGCGGCAGCGATTCGTCGAGCATCGTATTGATGACGTCGACGAACGGCACGCGCAGGACCGCGGCCGCGCTGACGTCGGGGCGGCGATTCACGACACCACCGATCAGCAGACCGCCCGCGCTGCCCCCCTCGATGACGAGCCGCTCCCGCGCGGCGTAGCCTTCGCGCACGAGGTGGTCCGCGCAGGCGATGAAGTCGGTGAACGTGTGCGGCTTGTTCAGCAGCCGGCCGTCGTCGTGCCAGCGTTTGCCGCCCTCGCCACCGCCCCGCACGTGCGCGATGGCAACGGCCACGCCGCGATCGAGCAAGCTCAGACGATTCGACGAAAATGTCACGGGGTAGGGCAGGCCGTAGGCGCCGTAGCCCGCGAGCAGCATCGGGCTCGTGCCGTCGCGCGGCGTGTCCACGCGCGCGACCAGCGAGATCGCCACGCGGGTGCCGTCGGGCGTCGTGGCATGAATCCGTTCGCTGCGATAGCGCGTCGGGTCGTAGCCGCCGAGGACCTCGGTGCGCTTCAGCAGCGCGAGGGTGCGGCGTTCCATCTCGTAATCGAACACCGAGCTCGGCGTGACGAGCGACTGGTAACGGAAGCGATAGCGGTCGGTGTCGAACTCGGCGTTGGCCTCCTCGTCGACCTCGTAGGTCGGCTCGGGGAACTCCACGTGGTGCGAGCCGTCGTCGGCGGGGCGCAGCACGCGCAGGCGGATGAGGCCCTGCTCACGCTCGTGGACGACGACGTGCCGCGCGAACACGTCGAAGTCTTCGAGCATGACGTCGTCGCGATGGGCGAGCACCTCGCGCCAGCGCTCGGCCCGCGTGTCGTCGACGGGCGTGGTCACGAGACGAAAGTTGCGTCGGCCTCCGCCGTTGGTGCGGATCCAGAAGTGCTCGCCGCGCGGCTCGATGCCGTGATCGACGTCGTACTCGTGGTCCTTCTCCCGGGGCAGGATCAGCCGCCACTCGCCGAATGGCGCGGTCGCCGGCAGCCACCGGTACTCGCCCGACGTGAACGAGCGCGCGGCGGCGAACAGCACCTTGCGGCTGCGCGAGCGGAACACGCCGACGCGGAACAGCTCGTCGCGCTCCTCGAGCAACAGGTCGTCGTCCGCCGCGCCCAGGCGATGACGCCACAGCCGGAACGGTCGCTTGGCGTCGTCCTCCGTGACGTAGAACAGGAGCGTGCTGTCCGCGCTCCACGCCGCCGACGACACCTTCTCGATGCGATCGCTCAGCACCGCGCCGGTGTCGAGGTCCTTCACGTGCAGCGTGTATTCGCGAAACCCGGTGAAGTCCACGGAGTACGCGAGCAGCCGCGCGTCGTCGCTCACCGTGTACACGCCCAGCGAGAGGAACGCGTGGCCCTCGGCCATGCGGTTCAGATCGAGCGTGATCTCTTCCGGCGCGCCCGGAACGTCGCGCCGCCGGCAATGGATCGGATACTGCTTGCCGGTTTCCGTACGCGAGTAGTACACGTACGCGCCGCGCTTGTACGGGACCGTCGAATCGTCTTCCTTGATCCGCGCCAGCATCTCTTTGTAGAGGGCGTCTTGAAACGCTTCCGTGCCCTTCATCACCGCGTCCGTGTACGCGTTCTCCGCTTCCAGGTAGGCGGTGACCTCCGGGCTGTCCTTGTCGCGGAGCCAGGAGTACTCGTCCTCGCGGGGCTCTCCGTGCACGACGTCGACTTTGGGCACGCGCTTGGCGATCGGCGGTGTGGGGCGCATCGGGGCCCGATTGTACCTCCGGGCGCGACCGCCATCGGCGGGCACCCCGCGGTCGGCCCGCGGCCGGTCCGCGCCGGCCCGCGGCCGGAACCGTGAGAAGATGACGACCCTGCTTCCCTATGAGCGCGGAGATCAAGCTGATCCGCTGCACACTGCGGCGCTGGCGCGTGGGCGACGAGGCCTCGCTGGTGCGCGAGGCGAACAACCGGCGCGTGTGGCGCAACCTCTCCCGCCTGCCGCATCCGTACACGAGTGCGGACGCGGACGCGTGGATCACGCGCGCGAGCGCGCAGTCGCCGGTCACGGACTTCGCGATCGCCGTTGACGGCGAGGCCGTGGGCGGCATGGGCATCGAGCTCGGCCGCGACGTGTTTCTCCGCTCGGCCGAGGTCGGCTATTGGCTCGGCGAGTCGTACTGGGGCCGTGGCATCGCGACCGAGGCGCTGCGCGCGATCACGGAGTACGCGTTCGCGACGTTCGACGTGTGCCGGCTGCAGGCGGGCGTGTTCGAATGGAATCCCGCGTCGATGCGCGTCCTCGAGAAGGCAGGCTATGCGCTCGAGGCGCGCCATCGCAAGAACGTCACGAAGGACGGCGCGACCATCGACCGGCTCGTGTACGCACTCGTGCGAGACTGACGCGATGCCCGAGCTGGTCGACGTGCGAGACTGACGCGATGCCGGAGCTTCCCGACGTCACCGTTTACGTCGAGGCGCTGCGCGCGCGGGTCGTCGGCGCGCGTCTCGAGCGCATCCGGCTCGCCACACCGTTCGTGCTGCGCTCGGTCGACCCGCCGGTGAGCGACGTCGTCGGCCGCATCGTCACCGGCGTGCGCCGGCTCGGCAAGCGGATCGTGCTCGAACTCGCCGACGAGCGCTTCGTCGTGATTCACCTCATGATCGCCGGCCGGCTGCACTGGAAGGCCGCGGGCGCGCGCCCGCCGGGCAAGATCGGCGTGGCGGCATTCGACTTTTCCACGGGCACGCTCGTCATGACCGAGGCGGGCACCAAGAAGCGCGCCGCCATGCACCTCGTGCGTGGCGAGGCGGCGCTGGTCGACCACGATCCCGGCGGGCTCGAACCCCTGACGGCGAGCCTCGAGGAGTTCCGCGCGGCGCTCACCGCCGAGAGCCATACGCTCAAGCGCGCGCTCACGGACCCGACGATCTTCTCGGGCGTCGGCAACGCCTACGGCGACGAGATCCTGCATCGCGCGCGGCTGTCGCCGGTGAAGCTGACACGCGCGCTGAGCGACGACGAGACCAAGCGGTTGTTCGAGGCCACGCGCGCGACGCTTCACGACTGGATCGAGCGGCTGCGCCGCGAGGCCGCCGGCGAATTTCCCGAGGGCGTGACCGCATTTCGTCCGGACATGGCCGTGCACGGCCGTTTCCGCCAGCCGTGCCCCGACTGTGGCGCCCCTGTGCAGCGCATCGTGTATGCCGAGAACGAGACCAACTATTGTCCACGCTGCCAGACCGGCGACCGGCTGCTCGCCGATCGCGGGCTCTCGCGCCTACTCAAGCAGGACTGGCCGCGCACGCTCGACGAGCTGGAACGCCATGTGGCCGTCCGGCGAGGAGGAGACCGATCGTGAGCTTTCGCTTCGTGACCCAGCCCGAGATCCGCCGCGAGGCGCGCAAGATATTGCCGCTGGAAGCCTGGAACTTCGGCGACGGCGCATCCGAGACCGAGCTGACGAAACGCCGCAACCGCGCCGCGCTGGACCGGCTCGCGATTCGGCAGGACATTCTCGTCGACGCGCGCGAGCTCGACACGACGACGACGCTGTGCGGGGTGCCGCTGTCGTGGCCCGTGGTGATCGCGCCGATGGGCGGGCTCGTGCTCTTTCACGACGAGGGCGATGTCGAGATGGGGCGCGGCGCCGAGCGCGCCGACACGCTGCAGTTTCTGTCGGGCGCGACGGGATGGCCCGTCGAGGCCGTGGCCGCGGCGAGCAAGGGTCCGAAGATGTTCCAGTTGTATCACCACGGCGATCGGGCCTGGGTCGCGGATCTGCTCGCGCGCGTGGAGGCGTCGGGCTATCTGTCCGTATGTCTGACCGTCGATGTCCAGGTGTACAGCCGACGCGAGCGCGACATCCTCGCGCGCTGGGCTCCGCGCGAGGCGATGAAGAAGGCGCCGAATCCGCGCGGACCGGATCCGGACTATCCGACGCGGTTGACGTGGAGCGACGTGGAGTGGCTGCAGAAGACGACGAAGCTGCCGATCGGTCTCAAAGGCGTGATGACCGCGCGCGACGCCAAGCGTGCGGTCGACATGGGCGTGCGCATCATCTGGGTGTCGAACCACGGCGGCCGGCAGCTCGACTCCACGCAGGCGTCGATCGACGCGCTGCCTGCAATCGCGGATGTCGTCGGAGATCGCGCCGACATCGTCATCGACGGCGGATTCTCTCGCGGGACCGCGGTCCTCAAGGGCCTGGCGTGGGGCGCCCGCGCAGTCGCGGTGGGACGTCTGGCGCTGTGGGGGCTGTCCGTCGGCGGTGCCGAGGGCGTACACAACGCGCTGGCGATCCTGCGCGATGAGCTCCGGCGCGACATGGCGCTCTGCGGGCAAACGAGCGTCAAACGGCTGACGCCGGACTGCGTTTTCCGGGTGGATTAGTCCGGCGGCCTCGAGCTACGGCGCACGAACGAAGTCGACGACGATCGGAATGCTGCGGGATCCGAGTAACGTCCCGCGCAGCCGCTCGCCCTCGCGTCTCAAAACGATAGTGATGATCTGACCCGTCGAGGCCGTCGGCCCGCTGACGATAGGACCCACCAGCTGAAACGCATCGCCGTCCGACGTCACGGTGCCGCCGGCGCGCACGATCGACGCCGCGTCGGAGCTGAAGCCGTCGAACTGCCACTCGACTCGACCGTCACGCGGGGTGAACTCGAGGCGGCGATTGGGGGCGAGCGAGTCGACCCAACGACCCTGCAGCGCCGCGGCCGCGGCCGAGACGGCCCGAGCATCGGGCGGTGTCGGCTCGAATGCGCTGCAGCCCGATACCGCGACGACGATGAGGGCGATGGCGAACGGACGCGCGAACCGCCAGCCAGCCATGGCCTCAGGCGGCCCGGCGATATTTTTTCTCGGCTTCGCGCGCGAGCGCGATGCCGTGACCGGGGCGGTCGGGCACCCGAAACGCGCCGTCCTCGCACCGCGGCAGACCGTCGAACAGGTCGCCCGGCGTCCAGTCGATGAACTCGACGAGGAACGCGTTGGGCAGCGCCGCCGCGACGTGGACCGACAGCTCGTGCACGACGTGCGGCGATAGCGCGACTTGATGCGCGGCGGCGAGCGCGCCGATGCGCAGCGTCTCGGTGAAACCGTTGGCGCGGCACACGTCGGGCATGAGATAGCGCGCGGCGCCGCGCTCGAGCAGCTCGCGGAACTCGAAGCGCGTGTAGTTGTTTTCGCCCGTGGCGACGGGAATGCGGATCGCGCGTGCGATGGCGGCGCACCCGGCGGGATCGTCGGCGAGCGTCGGCTCCTCGTACCAGACGAGATCGAGGTCCTCCAGCACTCGCGCCTGGCGGATGGAGGCGTCGACGTCGAGCTTCTGGTTGACGTCGACCATGAGGCGCACCCCGTCGCCCACCGCCTTCTTCACCGCCTCGACACGCTCGCGGTTCGCCAGCGGGTCGGGGTGGTGGATCTTCATCTTGTAGTAGCGACAGCCCATCGCGACATAGCGCTTCGCTTCGCCGATGAGGTCCTCGAGCGAGTACGAGCCCCAGCCGCCGCTGCCATACGCGGGAACGCGATCGGTGTGAGCCCCCCACAGCTTTGCGAGCGGCAGCCCGGCGGCCTTTCCCGCGATGTCCCAGAGGCCGATGTCGAGGGCCGACAGCGCATAGCCGGCAATGCCGACTTTTCGGATGCCGCGATCCGCGCGGTACATCCGGTCCCACAGCCGTCCGACCTGGGTCGGATCTTCACCGACGAGCAGCGTCGCCAGTCGCCGCGCGTACGCCTCGACCGCCTCCGAGCCCGCGCCGCCGAACACGAGCGCGTAGCCCAGGCCCTCGATGCCCGCGTCGGTGGCGATCCGCGTGACGACGAGCCGGTGCTCGGGCAGATCGAGGGCGATCGGCTTGACGGTCGGAATGCGCAGCGTGAACGTGTCGATCCCCGAAATCTTCATGACCTTCTCCTCTCTCGCCCGACCACCGCCGCCGGCGCCGCCTGGAACAAATACCGCGCCACCTTGACCGAAGCGCGCGCGTAACCGGGCTCGAGGTTCTCGATCTTGCCGCGGAGCCGAGCGTGCAAGCGCGGCAACGCGTGGAACGGGATCGCGGGATACGAGTGATGCTCGGCGTGATAGGGCATGTTCCACGCGAACAGCTTGACGAGCGGCCACGTGAGCGTCGTGCGCGTGTTCTCGAGGCAATCGCGCGTGAACGCGCAGCCCGTGTGCTCGGCCAGCAGATACGGCCGTAGGAAGGCCTGGCCAGCCAGCCAGGGAACGATCCACACGACCAGCGCGATCGGTGATCGCATGGCGACGGACACGACCGCGATCGCGAGGTACACGACGACGTACGCGCGCGCTTCGATGATCAACGGCCGTCGCTCCGACGGCGCCATCCACGGCCGATCCGCCCGACCGGCCGCGAGTCGCAGCAGGTCGCCGATGCGGCGCATCGCGTTCGGAATCCCGGTCAGCACGAGCACGTACGCGGCGGGCGACGTCGGCTTCGCGAAGTAGAGCTCGGGATCGCGCTCGGGGTCCTGCGTGAAGCGATGATGGCCCCAGTGGTACACGCGATAGTTGCGGTAGGGCCAGAACCCGATGAGCCCGGCGAGCGTGCCGAGTACCGGATTGAGCCAGCGCGTGCGGAACGCGGTGCGATGCGCGGTCTCGTGGAGCGCGCAGAAGACGAACGCCACCATGTAGCCCTGCAGAAGGATCAGTGGCATGGCCCACACCGTCCACCGCAAGCGCCACAGGAGCGCGCCCGTGATGACGAGCATGCCAAGGTGCCAGACGGCCCGTCCGAGCGCGGGCGCGTCCGACCGCGCCATCAGCGCATGGACGTCCTCGCGCGTGAGCTCATGGGCGGTGAACCGGACGGCAGCATCGTCGCGCATCTAA
Organism: Candidatus Methylomirabilota bacterium; assembly: GCA_046723475.1. Lineage (GTDB taxonomy): Bacteria > Methylomirabilota > Methylomirabilia > Rokubacteriales > CSP1-6 > AR12. The sequence goes on along the minus strand of JBKOUQ010000010.1, from coordinate 15,924 downwards.
TTCGGCTCGCGCACGACGGTGTGGCGTTGGAGAACGAGCGCGTCGCGCTGCAGCGCCAGGTCGACGAGGAGCCGCTCCGACGGGCAGCAGTTGGGGTCGGCAGCTCCATAGAAGCCAGCGTCGCCCCGTAAGGAGGCGGGGTCGATGCGAACGCCGTGAAGGATCCGCCCAACGAAGCCCGGCGGCAGTTGATCGAGCCACGCTTGTCCTACCGGAAACCACCGGCCGTCCGCGTGTCGGTGAAGAATCTCCTGGCCGCATCCGCCGGTGCCGTTGAGACAGCTCATGACGCTGAGCAGCGTCGTGCCGTCGCGCGTCGGCGCGACTTCGGGCGTGACCGAGCGCCAGATCGCGTACGGCCCCGTCTCGAATCGCGCGTGCCACACCGGACGAACGGCGGGGCCGGGCGATGCGTCGAACAGCACGACCTCTTCTTCGGTCACCGTGTCCCGAGCGTCGGGGCCGCGCGCTGCGTCTTCGGCGGTGAAGATCGACGTCCATCGATATCGGGCGACCGCCCACCGCGGCGGCGAGGGCGCCGTGACCACGCGGTACTCGACGACCTCGCAGCGCGCGCTGATGACGGAGTCACCGTGCGGACCTTGCAGACGGTCGTTGGGAGGAGCGACAGGCAGATCGAGGCACGAGCCGCGCGCGCGCGCTTCCGGGACGGCGACCGACGTGGGCAGGAGCCCGAGCGTCGCCTCGCCCAGCATGCTCTGCCGCGTGTCCTCGCGTGGCGGCGGCTGCTGGGCCTCCGCGCAGACCGCGGCCGCGATCAGCAGCACGATCAGCACGAGCGTTCGGGCTCCAAGGGTCATCGTCGGATGTCCGTCCTTCGGGGTGCTATCCTAGCGCGCATGAAAACCATCGAACAGGAATACGCCGACGCGCGGCCCCAGTCCAAGGCGCTCCACGAGCGCGCCATCAAGCGCATGCCCAGCGGCGTCGCCCACGACGGGCGCGCCTTCGCGCCGTTTCCGTTCTACGTGGCGCGCGCCGACGGCGCCCGCAAGTGGGACGTCGACGGCCACGAGTACATCGACTGCTGGAGCGGGCATGGCGCGTTGATGCTGGGCCACAATCACCCGGCGGTGCTGAAGGCGATCGTCGAGCAGGCCAAGCTCGGTACGCACTACAGCGCGTGCTCCGAGATCGAGGTGCGCTGGGCGGAGCTGATCTGCTCGATCGTGCCGGGAGCCGAGCGCGTGCGCTTCATGATGACGGGAACCGAGACGACCGCGCTCGCAATCCGCGTCGCGCGCGCGTTCACGGGTCGCCAGCACATCGTGAAGTTCGAGGCGCATTTCCACGGCCTGCACGATGCGGTGATGGCGGCGGTGAAGGATCCGTTCGAGATCCCGGTGTCGGCCGGCGTTCCGCCCTCCACGCTGTCGACCACGCTGGTCGCGCGCAACAACGACCTGGCGCACGTCAAGGAGCTGCTCGACGATCACGAGGTTGCCGCGGTGATTCTCGAACCCGCCGGCGCGCGCTCGATGACCGTGCCGACCGACCCGAAGTTCCTGAAGGCGCTGCGTCAGCTCACCCGTGAGCGCGGCGTGATCTTGATCTTCGACGAGGTCGTCACCGGCTTCCGCATGGCGGCCGGCGGCGCGCAGGAGTACTTCGGGGTGACGGCGGATCTGACCTGCCTCGCCAAGGCCGTCGCCGGTGGCCTGCCGGGCGCCGCGCTCGTCGGGCGCGCGGACCTGCTCGACTCGATCACGATCACCGGCGATCCCAAGCGCGATCGCACGCGCCGCGTCGCGGACCAGGGGACGTACTCCGGCACGCCGCTCATCGCGGCCGCGGGCGTGGCCGCGCTCGAAATCCTCAAGACCGGAGAGGTGCAGCGCGAGCTCAATCGGCTCGGCGACTTGCTGCGCGCCGGGATGAACGACGTGCTAAAGACGCGCGGCGTCGTCGGCTGCGTCTATGGGGCCTCGTCGATCTTCCGCATCCATCTGGGCGCGACCGCCGAGGAGCTCGGCATCCCGACCTACACGATGGACGCCACGCGGCTGGATCGCGGTATGGGGCCGCAGGGCGGTCTGCTCCATCTCGCGATGCTGCTCAACGGTGTGGACTACAGCCGCAGCGCCTCGCACGGCTGGATGAACGGCGCGATGCGCGACAAGGACATCGACATGATCATCGAGGCGTTCGATCGCTCGATCGTGCGACTGCGCGAGGAGCAGAAGCTGGCTTAACGGCCGGGAAGCTCGATGGGCTTGCCGTGTGGCGTTTCGCGCGCCGCGCGGTCCCACGCGTCCTTTCGCTCGGCGAGCTCGTCGGCGAGAACCAGGCGCTTGTCGGCGACGACCTTCTCGAGCGCGGCGAGCCAGAAGTAGTAGTAGCGCGTGCCGTCGTCGTGCTCGCCGCGTGCCTTCGCCGCGGCGATCTCCTTCGCCAGCCGCTCCGCCCACTCGTTCCACGTGAAGTGACCGCGCTGGTGCAGCGTCACCGCCATGGCAAACGCCTGCGCCTCCCACGGCGCGCGGAACACCGGGCCGTCGGCGTCGCGCGGGATCGCGGGCAGCGCGTCGAGGTCGGCGGCGCCGCCAGTCATCGGCGTGGCCCGTTCCGCGAAGCGTCGTCGGCCGGCTCCAGGTACGGCTCGAAGCAATCGACGTAGACGGCATCGCGGCGCCCGCCGTCGGGCCCCCACAGCTCGGCCGCCTCGAAGCGCACGCTGTAGCAGTGCTGCGGAACCTTCTCGCCGGTGGCGGCGTGTGCGTCGGCGAAGATGAAGACGCCGTGATCGCGATCGATCGCGCCGACCTTGTCCCGCGCGTAGCGTGGCAGCCGCGTGTGCGTGGTGGGGTTCAGGTTCTTCGTTCGCACGCGATTGCCCGCTTTGAAGCGTGGCGCGGCGAGCTCGTCGTCCATCCGCGCGGCGCGGCGATTGCGCAGCGCCCGCGGAACGTCCGCGGGGCTCAGCGCCTTCAGCGCGCCCGGGCCCTGCGCGCGCATGGTCGCCAGCTCGCGCGCCGTCACGAGGCCCTTGTCGACCAGCAGCCGCTCGAGGCCGAAGAGCCAGTGGTCGTAGTAGGTCGTCGCGAGATATTCCGCGGGCGGCATTTGCTCGCGCGCGTAGCGTCCCATGTCGATGTTCCAGCGACCGAGAAAGCCCGCCGCCATCGTGAGGGCGAACACCCGCCGCTCCCATTCGTGGTGGAACACCGGCTCGTTCGGCTCGGCGTCGACCGGGCCGAGACCGTGCATGCCGCCGAGATCGTGGATGCCGTTCATCGCGGCCGCTTGACCTGCGCGACACCGATCATCGCATCACGCGTGACGAGGTCGGCGAGCTCGGCCTCGCTCATCGCGTCGGTGCCGGGCGGACGTTGCGGCAGAACCAGATAGCGCAGCTCCGCGGTGCTGTCCCACACGCGCACCTCGACGTCGTCGGGCAGATCCACGCCGAACTCGCGCAGCACGCCGCGCGGGTCGATGACGGCACGCGCACGGTACGGGCCCGACTTATACCAGACGGGCGGCAGCCCGAGCACCGGCCACGGATAGCACGAGCACAGCGTGCACACGACCATGTTGTGCACCTTCGGCGTGTTCTCGAGCACGACCATGTCCTCGCCCTGCCGTCCGATGTAACCGAGCTCGGCGATGGCGGACGTCGAATCGGCGAGCAACCGCTGCTTGAACGCGGGATCGACCCACGCCTTGGCGACCACGCGCGCGCCGTTGCGCGGGCCGACCTTCGTTTCATACGTATCGATCAGCTCGTCGAGCGTCTTGGGATCGACGAGGCCCTTGTCGACCAGCAGCGATTCCAGCGCGCGCACGCGCAGCTGCACATCGGTGAGCGGCGCGCCGTGCGGCCCCGGCCGATCGTCGTGCTCGTGATCATGGTCGTGATGGTGGTGATGGTCGCTCACAGTGCCTCCTTGCGGCCGACGCGTCATTGATACCAGCAGACCGTGGTCCTGTCCATGGACGCCATCCGCACACCGCGGTTCCGCAGACGGACACTGCTATAGTCATGGCGCCAGGAGGCGCGGAAATGCTCGGAATCGTCGCAACGCTGAAGGTGAAGCCGGGAATGGAATCGGAGTTCGAGGCCGTCGCCCGGCAGCTCGTCGAGAAGGTCCGAGCGCACGAGCCCGGCTGCACGCTCTACGTTCTGTATCGTGCGGAGACCGAGGGAACGTACGTGTTCATGGAGCGCTACGTGGACGAGGTGGCGTTCGAGGCACACAGAAAGACCGAGCACATGCGGACGCTCGGACGAAAGATGGGCGATTACATGTTCGGGCGCGCGGAGCTCATGCGATTGCGCGAGGTGACTGCGTGAGACCGCTCGAGACGGAGTACAAGGGCTGGACGATCCGCGTGATCACCCGGTCGACGGGGCGCGCGTGGTCGGCGCTGGTCGAGGCGTGGCCGCCGGGCAGGTCGGGCGACAAGAACGCCGAGCTCGTGCCGTACCACGCCACCGCGCAGAACGAGAAGGCGGCCCAGGAAGCCGGGCGCATGGCGGCCGTCCGTTTCATCGACTCGCGGACCGCCTCGGCAGAGAAGCCGCCAACGGACGACAAGGCCGACAAGCCGGCCAAGGCCGACAAGCCCACGAAGAAGTAGTCAGCGCGCGCGGCGCGCCGCCGTGCGCGCGTCCGCGCCGGTCCAGCCCGCATCGAAGGGGTGTCCGGGCGCGTCGAGATCGATCACCAGCGGCGCATGATCCGAGGGCACGGGCTTGCCCTTGCGGGCTTCGCGGTCGATCTCGGCGCCGACGACGCGCTCGCGCAGGGCCGTCGTGATCAGCAGGTGATCGATGCGCATGCCGAAGTTCTTGTGGAAGTTGCCGGCGCGATAGTCCCACCACGTGTAGCGCCCCGCCTCGGGATGATGCAGCCGATACGCGTCGACGAGGCCCCACTTGCACAACCGCGCGAAGGCGTCGCGCTCGGGCGGCGAGACGTGCGTGCCGCCGTGACAGGCCGCGGGGTCCCAGACGTCGGCGTCGGTCGGCGCGATGTTGAAGTCCCCCCCGAGCACGATCGGCTCGTTCGGGCTCATCGCCTCGCCGAGCCACCGCGCGAGCCGCTCGTACCAGGTCAGCTTGGCCGCGTAGAACGGCGAGCCGACCACACGCCCGTTCGGCGCATAGATCGCGACCACGCGCACGCCGCCGCACACGGCCGACAGCATGCGCGCCTCGGCGAGCGGCTCGTCGTCGGGAACGTCCGGCGTCTTCGCCGGCCGTAGCGGTTGACCGAAGTTCGTGATCACGTCTGCAATGCCGACGCGACTGGCGACGGCGACGCCGTTCCAGCGGCCTTCACCATGATGCGCGAGCTCGTAGCCCGCGGCCGCGAACACGTCGGCCGGGACGTCGCCGTCGGCGAGCTTCGTCTCCTGCATCAGCAGCACGTCGGGCTTCGCGCGCTCGAGCCACCACGTCACCTTGTCGAGCCGCGCCTTGAGCGAGTTGACGTTCCAGGTGGCGATGCGCATCGCGCTCAGAACACCGCGAGCGGATTCGCGGGGGAGCCCGTGCCGCCGTGCACCGGCAGCGGTGAGATGACCAGCATGAACTCGTCGCGATTCTCTTCGATACACGCCTTCGCCAGCGGCTCGAGCAGCGCGTTGTCGAGCAGCGCGACGCCGTACGCGAAGATCGCCGCGTGCACCGCCCACGGCACGTCGTAGCCGATCGGCAGGTGGTCGAGCATGTCCCACACGAGCACGCTCACGTCGTGGTCGCGCAGGAACGGCAGACACGAGATGTGCAGCCCCGGCCGCGCGGGCGGTGTGGGGCCGAACGGGCGGCTGTACGGGCGCTCGGGATCCTGCGCCTGCCAGGCCTCGCGACCGGAATAGACGCAGACCGCGTCGCCGGGCTCGAGCCGGATGTTCCGCTTCGCGAGAATGTCGTCGAGCTCCCAGCCATGCACGGGCGTGTCCTGCGTCACGCACGGCACGCCGCGATGCCGCGGCACGTCGAGCATCACGCCGCGCACGATGATGCCTTCCTGCCAGTGCTCGATCGAGCCGAAGCGCGCGCCCTCGAACGTGATCTCCCGTTTGGGATCGCGCCCGTTCCACATCGCGTCGTCATCCCAGGTGTGGCAGAGCGCGTCGATGTGCGTGGACGCGACGCCGTGATAGAAGATGCCGTAGAAGTCCGCCGAGAAACCGCCCTTGCCGCGCGCCGCCGTCTTCATGTAGTGCTGCGCGGGCAGCGAGTTGTTCGGGCCCGGCTCCTTTGGGAACGGCCGGCTCAGCGACACGCTGCGGCCGCTCTTCACGAGTCGCGTGGCGGCCACCCGCTTGGCGGGCGTGATGAGATTGATCGCGCCTTTCTGATCGTCCTTCCCCCAGCGGCCCCAGTTGCGCCGCTCGCGGATCCAGGACATCACTTCTTTGTCGGTGGGCAGCGGTCGGTGCGGCATGGACTCCTCCCGTGTGGAGCGCATGGTAGCATCCGGCCCACCATGAAGATCACCGACGTGCGCCTCACGCTGTTCGCCTGGGACGACATTCCCGCCACGACGTACGGCCGCCACACCGGCCGCTTCAGCGGATCGAGCCAGCTGGGCCTGCTGACCATCGGCACCGACGAGGGCGTGCAGGGCCACGCGTTTCTCGGCTCCGCGATGCGCGGCGCGCAGATGGACGCGCAGTCGCTCATTCACTATCTCAAGCCGCTCGTGCTCGGCCAGGACCCGCTGGAGCGCGAGCGGCTCTACCAGGCGATGAGCCAGAAGATCCGCAACACGACGTACCGCGCGATCGGCGCGATGGACATCGCGCTATGGGACATCGCGGGCAAGATCACCGGGCTCCCGATCCACAAGCTGCTGGGCTCGTATCGCACCAGCGTGCCCGCGTATGCGTCGTCGGCCGTGCTGGCGTCGAAGGAGGCGTACGCGGAGGAGGCGGCGCGGTTCAAGGCGGACGGCTGGACGGCGTACAAGATCCATCCGCCGACCGATCCGGCCGTCGACATCGAGGTCTGCCGCGCGGTGCGCCGCGCGGTCGGCGACGCCTTCACCGTGATGCTCGACTCCACGTGGGCGTACCAGTACCCGGAAGCGCTGCGGGTCGGGAAGGTTGCGGAGGACCTCGGCTTCTACTGGTACGAGGATCCGCTCGCCGACGACGATCTGCTCAGCTACGTCAAGCTGAAGCAGCAGCTGTCGATCCCGATCCTCGCGACGGAGTACACGCCCGGCGGGCTCACCGCGTACGCGCCATGGCTCACACACCAGGCGACCGATTACCTGCGTGGCGACGTGGCCGTGAAGGGCGGCATCACCGCGCTCGTGAAGACGGCACACCTCGCCGAGGCGTTCCACATGAACTACGAGGTGCATCACGGCGGCAACTCGCTCAACAACGTGGCGAACCTGCACGTGATCATGGCCATCCGCAACTGCGAGTTCTTCGAGGTGCTGTTGCCGGCCGGCGCGCAGAAGTACGGTCTGGTGCAGGACATCGACATCGACCCGCGCGGGCTCGTCCACGCCTTCGACGGGCCGGGCCTCGGCGCGGCGATCGACTTCGCGCTGATCGAGCGCAAGAAGGTCGCGGTGCTGGCCTAGCGGATGCCGGCGCGCATGAACGACTGCACGAACTGGCGCTGGAACAGCAGGAACGCGACGAGCAGCGGCGCCGAGGTCAGCAGCGTCGCGGCCGTGATGATCGACCAGTCCACGCCCTGATCCGTCGACGAGAACACCTGCAACCCCACCGTCAGGGGACGCGACGTAACGGAGTTGGTCACGATCAACGGCCACAGGAAGTTGTTCCAGTGGTACGAGACCGAGACGAGCGCGTAGGCGACGTAGACCGGGCGCGCCAGCGGCACGTAGACCTTCCAGAGCGTCTCGAGCGCGCCAGCACCCTCCACGCGTGCGGCCTCGTCCAGCTCCTTGGGCACCGTCTTGAATGTCTGCCGCAGCAGAAAGATGCCGAACGCCGATGCCATGTACGGCAGCCCGATCGCGACGATCGTGTCGACGAGGCCGAGGCGGTTCATCGTGCGGTAGTTCTCGACGATGAGCACGTCCGGCATGATCATCAGCTGCATCAGGACGAGCAGGAACGCGGCGTCGCGCCCGGCGAATTCGAAGCGCGCGAACGCATAAGCGGCAAGCGTGCAGAGGACCAGCTGCGCCGCCAGGATGATCGTCACGAGGACCACCGAGTTGACGAGATAGCGCGCGAACGGCGCGGCGTTCCACGCATCGACGAAGTTCATCAGCGTGAGCGGCGCCGTCGGCACGAACCGGGCCGAGTACTCGCGCGGGTGGAACGCCGTCCACACGGCATAGGCGAGCGGCAGCAGCCACAGCAGGCCCAGCAGCCATGCCCCGACGGTCTCGAGCAGCCGAGCCGGCGACGGCAGATGCGACCCGGCGACGCTGGTGCCGGCCACCATGCTCATCGGTAGTGCACCCTTCGGTCGAGGAGCACGAACTGCCCCAGCGCCGCGGCGGCCAAGATCAGCAAGAGCACGATCGTCAGCGCGGCGGCGTACGCCGTGTCCCAGAACTTGAAGCCCACGTCGTAGATGTAATAGAGGAGCAGCTGCGACGCGTTGTCGGGGCCGCCGCGCGTCATGACGACGATGTGGTCGACCAGCCGGAACGAGTTGATCACCGCATTGACGAGCACGAACAGCGTCGTCGGCATCAGCAGCGGGAACGTCACGCGGCGGAAGAAGTACCAGCGGCCGGCTCCCTCGACGGCGGCCGCCTCGCCAAGGACCGGGGCGATCGATTGCAGCGCCGCGAGGTAGAAAATCATGAAGAAGCCGGCTTCCTTCCAGATCGTGACGACGATCAGACAGGCGAGCGCGGTGTCACGGCTGCCCAGCCAGTTGTGCGTCGGCAGCCCGAGCCGGCCCGTGATCTGCTCCAGAAGTCCGTAGCCTGGCGTGTAGAAGAACAGCCAGATGTTGGCGACGGCGATCATCGGCAGGATCGTCGGCGTGAAGTACGACAGCCGCAGAAATGCGCGGCCGGCGAGCTTGCCGTTGACGAGCAGCGCCATGGCGAGCGCGAGCGCGATCGACGTCGGGATCGTGCCCAGCGCGAACACGACGTTGTTCTTCAGCGACTGCCAGAACACGGGGTCGGCGACCATGGCCTGGTAGTTGTCGAGCCCGACCCAGACGGCGGGCCGCGCGGCCTTCGGCGTGGAGAAGAACGAGTGATAGAGGGTGCCGAGCGCGGGGTAATGTGTGAACGCCAGAAGAAGAACTGCCGCCGGGAGCAGCAGTAACCAACCGACGACGTGTTGGGAAGCCCAGACATGGCCCCCCAGACCCGGCAATTTGTGCTGGAGGGCCCCGAGATGGCCCCCCAGCCCCCCCATTCGATTCGTCACCGGCGGTACGGCCTCAGGATGCGATCGGCCTCGGCCTGCGCGTCCTTCATCGCCTGCGACGGTGACTTGGCGCCGGTCAGCGCGGCCTGCAGTCCGTCATTCAGCGCTTTCGTCACGCGCTGGTTGTCGTGCGTCGAGAGCTCCGCCACCGCGTACTGCAGCTGATCGCGCGCGACGGCGGCGGCGGGGAAGTCGGCGACGTACTTCTTCATGGCCGGCGTCTGCCACGCGTCAGACCGCACGGCCACGTACCCGGTGTCGATCCCCCACTGCGCGGCGCGCTCGGGCGTCGTCATCCACTTGGCAAACGTCACCGCGGCCTGCTGCTGGGCCGCCGGCGCTTTCTTGAACACGTAGAAGTTGCCGCCGCCCGTCGGCGAACCGCGATGGCGGCCGGCCGGCAGCATGGCGACGCCGAACTCGAACTTGGCGTTGGTGCGAACGTTCGTGAGATTGCCGGTCGTCGTCCACATCATCGCGGTCTTCTTCTCGAAGAAGTCCTTGGGCGTCGTGCCCCACTCGATCACGCCCGGCGCCATGACCTGGTGCTTCTGACTGAGATCGACCCAGTACTGGAGCGCCTCGACGACCTTGGGATCGTCGAAGTGCGTCTGCGTGCCCGCCTCGTTCATCAGCAGCACGTCGTTCTGGGTGGTGAAGCCCTGGAACAACCAATACGGAAACCCGGACGACGGGACCTGGGCACCCCAGCGGGTGACGTTGCCGGCGGCGTCGCGCTTGACGAGCTTCTTGGCGAACTCGACCTGCTCGGTCCACGTGGCCGGCGGCTTGTTCGGATCGAGCCCCGCCTCCTTGAAGATCTCCTTGTTCCAGTACAGGACGATCGTCGAGCGCTGAAACGGGATGCCCCACGTCTTGCCGCCCGTCTGGCTGTTCTTCATGAACGCCGGGAAGAACGACTTCATCCACGCCGCATCGTCCGCGCCCTTCGCGAGCTCGTCCCACGGCACGATCGCGTCTTCGTCGATGAGCGTGAACATGTCGGTGGAGAGCAGAATTGCCGTCGTCGGCGGCTCGCCGCTCTTCGTGGCCGTCAGCGCCTTGACGATCGATTCCTGGTACGTGCCTGTGTAGACGGGCTTCACGCGGATCGACGGATGCTCGCGGGTAAACTGTTCGGCATAGCCGTCGATGATCTTCGTGATGGGGCCGCCGACCGCGATCGGGTAGTAGAAGGTGATCTCGGTCGCCTGCTGCGCGACGGCGGCGGCGCTCAGCAGAGCCAGGCCCAGCGCCAGCGCGATCGCCATCGCTCTCACGACTGTCATGGAATCGTCCTCCCTGTGTCGATGCATTTGCCCGTCTCGAGATCGAAGAGGTGCTCCGCCGCGGCCGGCCAGGTCACGTGCGCGCTCTTGCCTTCGACCAGATCGACGCGCCCCGGCACGCGGACCGCCAGCGATTCGACGCCCACCGAGCAGGTGACGATGGAGTCCGCGCCGAGGTACTCCACGCCGGTCACCCGCACCGCCAGTCCGGCATCAGCGAGCTGGATGTCCTCCGGGCGCACGCCCACGAGCCGTCCGGGCGCGCTCGGCAGGCGCAGCAGGTTCATCGGCGGCGTGCCGACGAAGCGCGCCGCGAACGCGGTGGCGGGACGCGCGTAGAGCTCGGCGGGCGGCGCGTCCTGCTCGACGCGACCGTTCCTCAGCAGGATGACCTGGTCGGCCATCGTCATCGCCTCGGTCTGATCGTGCGTGACGTAGACCATCGTCATCCCGAGCTTCTGCTGCAGCGCGCGGATCTCGCGGCGCATCTCCACCCGCAGCTGTGCATCCAGGTTGGACAGCGGCTCGTCCATGAGGCACACGGGCTTCTCGGCGATGATCGCGCGACCGAGGGCCACGCGCTGTTGCTGGCCGCCGGAGAGCTGCGACGGCTTGCGCTCGAGCAGGGTCTGCAGGCCCAGCAGCTCGGCCACGCGCGTCAGCTTCGTCGTACGCTCGCGTGCCGGCACGCGGCGCACGCGCAAACCGAACACGATGTTTTCCGCCACCGTGAGATGCGGGAACAGCGCGTAGGACTGGAACACCATGGCGATGTTGCGGCGGACGGGCGGCAGCGCGGTGACGTCGGCATCGCCGATGAGGATGCTCCCGGCGGTGACCTGCTCGAGACCGGCGATCAGGCGTAGCGTCGTCGATTTGCCGCACCCGGACGGACCGAGCAGGACGGCCAGCGTGCCGACGGCGACGTCGAACGACACGTCGTCCACCGCGCGCGTCACGCCCCACGTCTTGCTGACGCCGCGGACGGAGATGGCCGACACGCGGCGAGGCTAGACGAGCGCGGGTCGGCCCGTCAAGGCACGCGCGGCGCCAGCGCCTTCAAGAACGCGCGGCTCTCCTCCGCGCGCGCGGCGGCGTCGGTCTCGAGGCTCATGAAGTTGATCACCGGCACCGTGACGCCCGCCGCGACATAGGCGCGGATGTGCGCGCGGCACTCCTCGGGCGTCCCGAGCACCGCGAGATCGTCGAGCGCGCGCTCGGGCACGGCGGCGAGTGCGCCGCGGCGGTCGCCCGCGTCCCACTTCGCGTTCATTTCGGCGAGTGCGTCGCCGCGGCCGAGCCACTGGTGGAACCGGCGGTACACCGGCACGTTGAGGTAGGCCGTGACGGCACGGCGAAACTGCTCGCGTGCTCGCGCCTCGGTGCTGGGACAGACGGTGATCCGACACACGATCGGATACGTCGCGGGATCTTTGCCCACGTTGCGAGCTTCGTCCCGCACGACGGCGGCGACCCGCTTGACGTCCTCGGCCGAGAGCCAGTTGGTGATCACGCCGTCGGCGATCCGCACCGCCTGCCGGACCATCCGCTCCTGCAGCGCCGCGACGTAGATCGGCACCCGTGACGGCACCGGGCGGCCGAGCCTGAAGCCCGAGACGCGCAACGTCTCGCCGTCGACCGCCATCATCTGGCCGTCGAGTGCCTGTCGCACCGCCGTCACCACCTCGGTCACGCGCGTCAGCGGCCGCGCGAAGCGCCCGCCGTTCCACCGCTCGACGGTGACGTTGCTGCCCGAGCCGATGCCGAGCACGAAGCGGCCCGGCGCCGCATCCGCCATCGCCGCCGCTTCCAACGCGATGATGGCGGGGCCTCGCGTGAACGCGCCGACGATCGCGGTGCCGAGCGTCGCGCGCGTCGTCCACGCGGCGCCGAGTGCCAGCACGATCCACGGATCGACGTCCGACTCGGCCGACCAGAAATCCGTGTAGCCGAGCGCCTCGGCGTCGCGGAATACGCCCTCGTGCTCGGCGAGCGGGATGCCGGCGAGCGGAACCGTCAGTCCCCAGCGGGTGGCCATGGCGGCGAGGATACCGGGAACACCGAGGCCGCGGAAGGCGTTGCACTGATAGGAACTCAGTTCGTGCTAACGCCCGAGACGAAATGTTTGCTATGGTGAAAAACAGGAGATGGCGACGATGATCATCGTCACCATGATTCATTGACGGAGCCCCTCAGGGATACTCCTTCCGTCGCTCGGCCGTACTGTCCCGCCTGCGAACCCGATACCGATCCGAGCCTGGAGATTCTCGACGTGCGCTGGTGCTCCGCGCACACTCCCGCTTCGGGCGGCGTCGACGACGAGGTCGTCGCGATGGAAAGCTACCCGGCTGGCAGCGGTGAGGCCGGCGGCGAGGACAACCGCCGCTGGTGCGCCCTGTTCCATCGCGAGGCGAGGACGGCCACGGTCACGCGACGGATGGCGCCCGCGCTTCGTCCGGCCCGCGCGCGCGTCTGAGTTTCGGGTCGCGCATCGGCGCGGCTCGCAACAAGGATCGCTCCGCACGGTGAGGAGAGGACTTCCTTCGCGCACCCCGTGTGACTAGGTGAGCTCGTCGGACGCGAAGCCGCGCCGCAGCGTGTTCTCGCTGACCACGCGCGTCTCGACGAACTGCACGAGGTAGTCCGGCCCACCCGCCTGCCAGCCGATGCCCGAGAGCTGCCGCCCGCCGAACGGCTGCCGGCCCACGCGCGCGCCCGTCGTCGCGCGGTTGATATAGAGATTGCCGACGCGAAACGCCTCGCGCGCGCGGGCGACGCGCACGGGGCTGCGCGAGAACACGCCGCCGGTGAGTGCGTAGTCGAGACCGGTCGCGATCTCCAGCGCTTCCTCGAACGTCGCCGCGGGCAGGCACGAGAGCACCGGGCCGAAGATCTCCTCGCGCGCGAGCGCGCACGTGACCGGCACGTCGGCGAAAATCGCGGGTGCGACGTAGAAGCCGCCGAGCGCGGCCACCGCCGGATCGACCTCGCGCAGCAGCACGGCGCGCGCCAGACGCTTGCCGAGGTCGACGTAGGACAGGATCCGTTCGCGTGAGGGCTCGTCGATCACGGGACCGACGACGGTGCCGGGCGCCTCCGCGGGACCCATGGGCAGCGTGCGCGCCGCCTCCGCCAGCCGCTCGACCAGCCGCGCATAGACGCGTCCGACGCCGATCACGCGGGAGCACGCCGAGCATTTCTGTCCCGCGTATCCGAACGCCGAGGCGATGATGCCCTGCACGGCTTCGTCGAGGTCGGCGTCGTCGTCGACGATGATCGCGTTCTTCCCACCCATCTCCGCCACGACGCGCTTGAGCATCCGCGTGCCCGCGGTCGCCGCCGCCGTGGCATAGATCCGCGTCCCGACTTCTTGCGATCCGGTGAACGCGATGAGCGCGACGTCGGGATGCCGCACGAGCCGGTCGCCGGCGACCTCGCCGCGGCCCGGGGTGTAGTTCACGACGCCCGGCGGCACACCGGCGGCGTCGAACAGCTCCATGAGCTTGGCGGCGATCACCGGCGTCTGCTCTGCTGGCTTCATCACGACCGTGTTGCCCGTGGAAAGCGCCGCGGACGTCATGCCGGTCAGGATCGCGAGCGGAAAATTCCACGGGGCGATGACGCCGACGACGCCACGCGCCTCGCGGGTGTAGTGGTTGACTTCGCCGCGCCGGCGGCCAAGCGTCAGTGGGCGCTGCAGCTCGCGCGCGCGGGCGCGATAGTACTCGACGAAGTCGATGGCTTCGGTCACGTCGCCATCCGCCTCCGCCCACGGCTTGCCGGCCTCGTAGACGATCCACGCCGTCAGCTCCCGCCGGCGCTCGCGCAGCAGCGCGGCGACGCGGCCGAGCACCTCGGCGCGCGATTCGGCGCCGGCGTCGCGCCAGCCCGGAAACGCGCCTGCCGCGGCCGCCACCGCAGCGTCGATCTCCGCGACTCCGGCGGCGCACACCCGGCCGACGACCTCGCCGGCGCGCGACGGGTTCACCGACACGATGTGCTCGGCCGTTTCGACGCGGCGGCCGCCGATGACGAGCGGCTGATCGACGCCCAGGCGCAGGCGCACGCCCGCCAGGGCGGATGCGAGCTCGTCGCGCACGGCGGCATGGCTGAAATCGGCGTGCGGCTCGTTCTCGAACTCCTGTGGCACCGTCGGCGCGGGTCCGTCCGTGATGCGCTCGGGATCGGCCAGCAGCGCCTCCGGCGACTCGCCCTCGGCGAAGCCGCGCCGCAGGAACGACTCGTTCGACGTGTTCTCGAGGAGGCGGCGAACGAGGTACGCCATGCCGGGGATCAGCTCGCCGAACGGCATGTAGATGCGCACGCGCTCGCCGCGCTCGGTCAGCGCGCGCACGAGCGGCTGGGCCATGCCATAGAGCGCCTGGAACTCGACGCGGCCCTGCGGCAGCCCCGCCGCCTCGCGCGCGGCCAGCGCATGCGCGATCGAGCGAATGTTGTGGCTGCCGACGGCGAGGTCGATCGCGTCGGCGTGCTTGAGGAAGAGCCGCGTCAGGCGCTCGAATGACGCGTCGGTCTCCGCCTTGGTCTGGTACACCGGCACCGGCCAGTGCTCGAGCGCAGCGTGCGCCGTCTCGTAGTCCCAGTACGCGCCCTTCACGAGCCGCACCGTCACCGGCGTCCCGCGCCGTCGCGCCCACGCGATGAGCCGCCGCGCATCGGCCTCCGCGTCGTAGAGGTATGCCTGGAGCACGATTCCGAGATTGCGGTTGTCGCGGAACTCGGGCTCGTCCGCGAGCTCCATGAAGATCCGCAGCGTGAGGTCGCGCAGCCGGCGGTCTTCCATGTCGACGTGGATGTGCACACCGCGAGCGCGCGCGAGTGCCCAGATCGGGCGCAGGCGCCGCTTCACCGCCGCCACCGACCCGTCGGGATCCGCGGGCTCGAGCCACGGGTGTAGTGCGGAGATCTTCACCGAGACATTCACGCGTGGCAGCGCGCCCCAGGGGGCACTGTCCAGGCGCGGGGCCGAGGGCCACTGTGCCGCCTCGCGGCCCAGCGTGTCGACGAGCTCCACGTAGCGCGCCTGGTACGCGTCGGCCTCCGCGTCGCTCAGACAGGCTTCGCCCAGCACATCCAGCGTGAACGCCTGTCCGGCGCGCCGGGCGGCGAGCGCGGCGGCGCGCGCCTCGGCGGGCGTGCTGCCCGCGATGAAGCGCCGCGCGAGGCGGCGCACAGTTTCGCGCAGCATGACGCCGACGATCACGTCGCCGAGGCGACCCGCGACGCGCGCGATGCCGAGCGCGGCGCGCAGCAGGCC
>JBKOUQ010000116.1:0-13398 GCA_046723475.1 Candidatus Methylomirabilota bacterium | reverse complement strand
AACCCGACGAGAAAAAGGAAGATCGGCGCCGCGACCGTGACCGTGCCGTACACGAGCCAGTAGCGCCCCCACCCCATCTCGCGCCCGATCCACCAGCGGCCCGTGTGATTGAGCACCATCACGATGAGCGCGACGCCGCGGAAGACGTCGAGGAAGGCCAGGCGTCCCATCACGGCACCCGACGCGAGAGGACCTTGGCGATCGACTCGGCGGCGAAGCCAAGCTGCACGAGGGCGACGCCGGTGTCGAAGTATTCGCGGTAGCGCGCGATGCGGCCGTTCTGCAGCTCGAACACGCTCATGCCCCGAAAGCGCACCTTGCGGCCCGTGCTGCGCGGAACCGCATCGGTGACGACATACGAAAACGTCCACTCGGCGGCCGCCGACGTCGGCGCTTCCACGATCGTGTCCATCTGCCAGAGATAATCGCGACCCTCGCGGAACATCCGCTCGAACATCGCGCGCAGCTCGTCGCGGCCGCGGTGCTCGCCGAAGAAGTTGTCCGTGTAGCTGGCGTGCTCGGTGAAGCAGGCGAGCAGCCCGTTCACATCGCGCGCGTTGAACGCCTTCGCGAACTCCTGCACGATCCCCATGGATGACTCCTCTGTATCGGAGCGTCGCGTCCACCTCGGCCGTGGGTGGCCTGAGAGCGACGCGCGCGGCGCCGTCATTCACCGTTACCCTCGATACACCCGAACGTCGGGCGGCGGAACCGTGTGAAGCCGGAAGCCGCCCCGACGCCAAATATGGATGTAGGATAGCGCCATGCTGACGCCCGACGCGCTCACCGCGCTCATGGCCTCGCACACGCCTCACGCCGTGCTCGACGTCCGCGAACGCGGCGCGTACGAGCGTGGGCACATCTTCCGCACGACATCGCTGCCCCGCCGCCAGCTCGAGGTGCGCGTTCCGACGTTGATCACCGCGCCCGCGACGCCGATCGCGCTCGTCGATGCCGACGGCACGCTCGCGCCGCTGGCGGCGGCGACGCTCGGGGCGATGGGCTACCGCGACGTGCGCGCGCTGGACGGCGGCGTGGCCGCGTGGCGCTCGGCGGGGCGTCGAGTCGTGCAGGGTCTCAACGTGCCGAGCAAAGTGTTCGGTGAGCGCGCGCTCCACGAGTGGCGCACCCCGCAGATCACGCCGCAAGACCTGATGGCGCGTATCGAGCGCCGCGACGACATGGTGATCGTCGACTCGCGCACGTTCGAGGAATACCACCGCGGCTGTATCCCGGGCTCGATCAGCGTGCCGGGCGGCGAGCTGGTGCTCCGCATCGGCGAGCTGATCAAGCGGCCGGAGACGACGATCGTGGTGCACTGCGGCGGCCGCACACGCTCCTATATCGGCGCGGAGTCGCTGCGCCGGATGCGGCTGCCGAACCCGATCGTGGCGCTCGAGAACGGCACGATGGGCTGGGAGCTCGCCGGGCTGACGCTCGAGCGAGGCGCGACGCGCACGGCGCCCGAGCCGGGCGATCGCAGCCGCGCGCAGGCCACGGCCACCGCGGCGCGCGTCGCATCCGAGGATCGCGTTCGCGCGCTGCGCGCCGACGACGTACGCGACCTGTGGGAGCAGCGACGGGAGCGCAACGTCTATCTGGTCGACGTGCGCAGCGCCGACGAGTACGAGTCGGGTCACGTGGCGGGCGCGATCTGGGCGCCGGGCGGCCAGGCCGTGCAGGCCACCGACGACTACTTTGCCGTGCGTGACGCCTCGTACGTCTTCATGTGTGACGGCTCGGGCCGCTCCATCATGACGGCCGCGTGGTTCACGCGCATGGGCGTGCCGGACGTCGCGGTCCTCGCGGGCGGCGTTCCCGCGTGGCAAGACGCGGGCGGTCTCATCGACAACGGTCAGCCGGAGACGCCACCGTTCGGGTGGCAGGCCGCGCGCGCCGCCACACGGTACCGCAAGCCGGGCGACCTCGGCGGGGCAGTCGTCATCGACGTCGGCATGAGTGATGAGTACGCGCGCGGCCACGTCCCCGGCGCGGCGTGGATTTGTCGTAGCCGCCTCGAAAGCCACATCGCGACCGTCGCGCCCGATCGCGCCCGCGCCATCGTGATGACGTGCGGCGACGGCGTCGGCGCCACGCTGGCCGCCGTCACGCTCGCGGGGCTCGGCTACAAGGACGTCAGCGTGCTCGAAGGCGGCACGCGCGGCTGGAAGGACGCCGGACTGCCGCTCGAGGCGGGCACCACACGGCTGCTGGACGAGCCGGACGACGTCGTGCTGAAGCCCTACCAGCGCGGACGCGACGCGATGCATGCGTATCTTCGCTGGGAGGAGGCGCTCGATCCCGACGGGTCGAGCCCGCACCGTCTGCTCGAGGAGCGCTGATGGACGCCCTCGTCTCGACCGAGTGGCTCGCGACGCACCTGCACGATCCCGACCTCCGTGTGCTCGACGGCTCATGGCACATGCCGGCCGCGAAGCGCGACCCGCGCGCGGAATTCGTGGCCGCGCATATTCCGCGCGCGGCATTCTTCGACATCGATGCGATCGCGGATCATACGACGCCGCTGCCCCACATGCTGCCGACGCCGGCCGCCTTCGAGGACGCGGTGGGTGCACTCGGCGTGGCGACGGGCGATCGCGTCGTCGTATACGACACGCGTGGCGTCGTCAGCGCCGCGCGCGTGTGGTGGACGTTTCGCGCCTTCGGACACGACGCGGTGGCGGTGCTCGACGGCGGCCTCGGCAAATGGAAGGCGGACGGCCGGCCGCTGGAATCCGGCGACGCCAAGCCGATGCGCCGCGCATTCCGTGCGGGCCGCCGGCCCGAGCTTGTGCGCGATCTGATCAGCATGCGGGACAACGTGACGACGCGTCGCGAGCAGGTGCTCGATGCGCGCTCGGCGGGCCGCTTCGCCGGAACCGAGCCCGAGCCGCGCGCCGGGCTGCGCGGTGGCCACATTCCCGGCAGCCAGAATCTGCCGTCGGACACGCTGCTGCGCCCCGACGGGACGCTGTTGCCGGCGGCCGAGCTGCGTCGGCGATTCGAGGGGGCCGGCATCGACTTCGCCCGACCCGTGACGACGACGTGCGGATCGGGCGTCACCGCGTCGGTGCTCGCGCTCGGCCTGCATCTGGTCGGGCATCCGCACGTGGCCGTGTATGACGGCTCGTGGTCCGAGTGGGGCGGCCGCACCGACACGCCCGTCGAGTCGTAGCGGAGAACGATCTGAACTGCTGACGCGCGACACGGAGCCCGAGTTCCTCTATCTCACGGCGCGACACGGAGCCCGAGTTCCTCTATCTCACGACCACGGGCCGACGCACGGGTCTGCCGCGCGAGATCGAGATCTGGTTCACCGTGCTCGACGACCGCTTCTATATCATCGCCGAGTACGGCGAACGCGCGGCGTGGGTGCGTAACGTCGGCGCGAATCCGCGCGTCAGCGTTCGCGTCGGGGCGGAGCGGTTCACCGCGCGAGCCCGCGTGCTCGACGCGCGGGCGGACGCGGAACGTCGGGGTGAGGTGTGCGCGCGCTCGGAGACGAAATACGGCTGGGGCGACGGCCTCGTCGTCGAGCTGACGCCGGACGTTACGCCGCCTTCCGGCGCCGCGTCGCCTTCGTGAGCTGCGGCAGCACTTCGCGCTCGTAGAAGCGGATGAAGCCCTCCTGGTCGGGACCAACCTGATGCACGCACACGTGGTCGTACCCCGCATCGGCGTACGTCTCAATGGCCTCGATGTGCTTGCGCGAGTCGGGTCCGCACACGATCTGTTCGGCGATCGCGTCCTCGGTCACGAGCTCGGCGACCTCCTCGAAGTGCTTGGGCAGCGGCAGTTCCCACGACAGCGAGCTGCCCATCGCGGCCGTCGGCCAGATCTCGTGCGCGGTCCTTCGCGCCGTCTTCTCGTCCTTCGCCCAGCAGACGGTCAGCTCGCCGTAGCGCGGCTTGCCGCGACCGCCCGCGGCCTCGAACTTCTTCATCGTGTCCTTGTTCGGGCTCGTGCCGACCATGCCGTCACCCAGCCGAGCCGCGAGCTCTGCGCTCTTCGGTCCGCCGACGGCCACCATGATCGGTGGCGGCGTCTTCGGCAGCGTGTAGAGCCGCGCGTTCTCCACCGTGAAATGCCGGCCGCGGTACGACTGATACCCGCCCTTCCAGAGCTGCCGGATGATGTCGATCGCGTCGGCGAGCCGCTCCTGGCGAACGTCCGTGTCCGGCCAGCCCTGACCGACGACGTGCTCGTTCAGGTTCTCACCCGTGCCGACGCCGAGAAAGAAGCGCCCCTCCATCATCGCGGCCGCGGTGGCGGCGGCCTGCGCGACGATCGCGGGATGGATTCGCATGCTCGGGCACGTCACGCCCGTGCCGAGGCGTAGCTGCTCAGTGGCTTCGGCGATGCCGCCGATCACGCACCACACGAACGGGCTTTGTCCCTGCTTGTCGATCCAGGGGTGGTAGTGATCCGAGATCAGCGCAAAGGTGAAGCCGGCATCCTCGGCCCGCGCCGCATAACGGACCAGATCCGTCGGCCGCTGCTCCTCGCTCGAAAGCTTGTACCCGATCTGCAGCATCGTCACACCTCCACCCGCCACGGCGATTGCAAGGCCATCGCCAGCGAACGTTCAGGCGGCTCGCGCGCGTGCGCGCCACCACGCAAACACGAGCCCGAGCGTGGCGAGGCCGAACACCCCGGCGGCGCGGTAGGCGGACGAGACACCCCACCGCTCCGAGATGAAGCCGACGCTGAAGGCGCCGAACGGGAAGACGCCGCCATAAATGAAGGTGTGCAGACTCATGATGCGCCCGCGCAGGCGGTCGGGCGCCGCCAGCTGCAGCGCGGCCTGGCAGCCGGCGACGGTCATGACCGAGATCCAGCCGAGTGCGAACAGGGTGACGGCGGCCACTGCGAACACACGGACCGTCGACATGACGACGAGGCCGGCACACGACAGAAATCCCGTCACGAACATCAGGGCGAGCGACGGCGCGCGGAGCGCGCCGAGCGTCAGCGCGCCGCCGACCGCACCCGCGCCCACCGACGCCATCAGCAGGCCGAACCCCTCGGGCCCTCGACCGAGCACTTGGCGCGCGAGCAGCGGCACGTAGATCGAAAAATTGAAGACGGTGATGCTGACGACGAAGAGCACGCCGAGGACGATCACGATGCGCGGCGTGCGGACCGCAT
The DNA here is from genome assembly GCA_046723475.1 of Candidatus Methylomirabilota bacterium. GTDB lineage: Bacteria > Methylomirabilota > Methylomirabilia > Rokubacteriales > CSP1-6 > AR12. The sequence goes on along the minus strand of JBKOUQ010000116.1, from coordinate 8,250 downwards.
AGACCAGCCCCTCACGAATCTCGGCGCCGAGCGTGGTCGCCTCGCGCGGTACCGGCGTCCCGCGCGCGCGCATGAGCAGCAGGGTCGTGATGACGACGACGAAGGCGCCCGCGTTGATGAAGTAGGCGGGCGCGACGCCGGCGTGCGCGATCAGGAGCCCCGCGGCCGCCGGACCCACGATGCGCGCGACGTTGAACGCCGCAGAGTTCAACGCCACCGCGCTCGTGACGTCGGCGCGGCCGGCGAGCTCGACGATGAACGCCTGGCGTACGGGCAGGTCGATGGTGTTCGCAACGCCCCACACGAGCGCGAGCCCGCACACGTGCCAGTAGCGAACCCGGCCCGTCACGATCAGCATCGCGAGCGTCAGCGTCTGACAGCCGAGCAGCGACTGCGTGACGACGAGGAGTCTGCGCTTGGGCAAGCGATCGGCCACGGCACCGCCGAGCAGAGCGAAGAGCAAGATCGGCAAAAAATTCAGACTGCCGACGAGGCCCAGCCGCAGGGGCGAGTTGGTGAGCGACAGCACGAGCCACGCCTGCGCGACTTGCTGCATCCATGAGCCGACCAGCGCAACGGCCTGGCCCGAGAAGAAGACGCGGAAATCGCGATGGCGGAGCGCGCGGAGCCCGGCGGGAACGATCATCGCCCGCGGGGCAGAATACCGCGGGCGATGATCGTGCCGGCCGAGTTAGTTCGGCTGCTTCGTCAGGCGCAGGTACGGCTTGAGCGCGCGCCAGCCGCTCGGAAACTTGCTCTTCGCTTCGTCGTCACTGACGGCAGGCACGATGATCACGTCCTCGCCCTGCTTCCAGTTCACGGGGGTGGCGACCTTGTGGCGGTCCGTGAGCTGCAGCGAGTCGATGACGCGCAGGATCTCGTCGAAGTTCCGGCCCGTCGTTTGCGGATACGTGATCATGAGGCGGACCTTCTTCTGCGGGTCGATCAGGAAGACCGTGCGCACGGTATAGACCTCGTCGTGCGCCGGATGCATCATCCCGTACAGATTCGCGACCTTCTTCTCGGGATCCGCGATGATCGGGAAGTTCGGCGCCTGCCCTTGCGTCTCCTGGATGTCCTTGGCCCAGCCCTCATGCGAGGCGACCGGGTCGATCGACAGGCCGATCGGCTTGACGTTGCGGCGATCGAATTCGGGCTTCAGGCGCGCGACATAGCCGAGCTCGGTGGTGCACACGGGCGTGAAGTCTCGCGGATGTGAAAACAACACCGCCCAGCTCGACCCGATCCAGTCGTGGAACCGGACCTTGCCCTGTGTGGTGTCGGCGGTGAAATCGGGCGCGACGTCTCCGAGTCTCAGCGACATGCGATGTCTCCTTTCAGGCCGCGACGCGTGCCTCGCGGCGCGCGGCGCGGACGATCACGTCGGCGAACGCCGGGAAGGGATCGAACCCCAGCACCCGCGGCGCGTCGGCGACAAAGTTGGACGTGGCGTTGACGTCGTACACGTAGATGCGGCCGTCGTCAACCCCGACGAGGTATTCGACCCCGCCGACGTCGATGGAGGCCGCCCGCGTGAGCGCGATGGCCTGCTCCACCGCCTCGCGCGCCGGCTCGTGCCGGCTGATGTCGAGCACGGGCGCGGCCTCGACGGGGCACGCGGCAACCGACGTGGCCGGCGTGTGGCAGAGATCGGCCGGGCACAGATTGAACTGATCGGCGCGACGCACGATGCGGATCGCATAGAGCATGCGGCCATCGAGGACCTCGACCCGAACGATCGCGCCGTCGCGCGGCTCGACGTATTCCTGCAGCAGCGCCACCCCGTCGGGGCCGAAATCGAGCGTGTCGGCGCGCGCCTCGAGGTCCGCGGCGCTCTCGAAGCGCTCGATGAGCGCGCCCGAGCCGCCGACGTTCGGCTTGAGCAGCGCCGGAAACCGCACCGCGCGTGCGGCGCGGCACAGTGCTCCCACGCCGTTGACGACGAGGGTGCGCGGATACCGTACGCCGAGCCGCTCGAACAGCTCGATCTGGAGCGCTTTTGACTTCTCGAAGCGCCAGGCGGCGAGCGGATTGATGACCGGAACACCGACGGCTTCCAGGTGCGCCAGCAACGGTTCGGCGTAAAACAGCACGCGGCCGTGGCCCCGGCGATGCGACGACGGACTCGTCCGGTTCACGACGACATCCCAGTCGCACGATCGATCTCGTGGGTCGTACCCGTGGTCGACGTGATCGATCCGCTCGACGAGGATGTCGCGCGACTCGAGCTCCGCGACCAGGCGCCGGGACCACTCCGGGTGTTCGTCGACGATACCGACCTTCATATTTGGCCCTTTCTTGATCGAGTTTGCGTATTAGAACAGATAACACATGCTTCGGCAATAGTTTGGGAGGGTCGGTTCGGGCCGAAAGGGTTTAGAAAGCGGTCGGTGCCGGCGCGCTGGGCGCGGGTGGCGCCTGGCGACGACACGCCACCGGGGTCAGCAGCAGCGCCACGATCATGAGCACGCCCATCGCGCGACGCATGCGCCGCGAGGGAGCAATCGATGTGCCGCCGGCAATGAGCTTGCACCACGCGACCCCGAGCAAAGGAGGACACCCATGCTGATCGGCGTGAAGGATCTGATCGGTTTCACTCTCGCCGCCACGGACGGTGCGATCGGTGAGGTCGAAGACTGCTACATCGACGACGCGCACTGGACGGTGCGCTATCTGGTGGTCGACACCGGCGGCTGGCTGTCGGGCCGTCGTGTGCTGATTTCGCCGATGGGCGTTCGCGACGTCGACACCGAAGGCGAGCGCGTTATGGTCGATCTGACTCGCGATCAGGTCGAGCGCAGTCCCGACATCGACACGCACCGGCCCGTCTCGCGACAACACGAGCTGATGCTGATGCAGCACTACGGCTGGCCGACGTACTGGTACGGTCCATACGCGTGGGGCCCGATGCTGCTCCCGAGGCCGCTACCGCCGGACCCGGCCATGCTCACCGACGAGATCGCCGCGCGCGCCGAGCAAGACAATCTCGAGGACGCGCACCTGCATTCCACGAACGAGATCATCGGGTATGACATCCAAGCGCAGGACGATCGAATCGGACACGTCGACGACGTGCTGGTCGACGACGACGCCTGGACGGTTCGCTGGCTCGTCGTGGACACCGGGAACTGGCTGCCGGGCAAGCACGTCCTTGTCGCGCCCGACTGGGTGCGGGACGTGTCGTGGAGCGAGCGCGCCGTGAGTCTCGCGCTGACTCGCAGTCAGATCGAAGGCGCGCCGGCCTATGACCGCGACCAGCCGGTCGACCGGGCGTACGAGCAACGCCTGTTCGAGCACTACCGCCGACCGACGTACTGGGATCGCGCCGCCTGATGCGCATCGACAATACGCGGGATTAGAATCGCCGCGACGCGGTCGTCGCGGCAGCAGCCGGGTGAAGCGTCACGGGTAGGCCGGCCACAACGACGGGGATGGGATGGTCCCCGACACCCGGTGACGATAGCCGCCGGCGTAACGTCCGGCCGGCGGCCGCGTCCGTGGTCCAGCCTGCGTGGCGACCGACGCAGACGTGCGTCGACTTCTCGAGGACCACGCCAGCCGCTCGCCGAGCGCAACGACATCACCGATCACGATTACGACCGGCGGTTCGAGCCGCGCGGCGCGAGCACGCTCCCCGATGTCGCTCAGCCGTCCCGTAAGCACCGTCTGCAACGCCGTGGTGCCCCAGCGGACGAGCGCGACGGGTGTACGGGGCGGACGCCCGTGTGCGATGAGCTCCCTGGCGATGCGCGGCAGCGCGGCGACGCCCATCAGAACGACCAGTGTGTCGACGGCAGTAGCAAGCCGGGCCCAGTCGACGCGCTCGCGGCCCTCGCCACACTCGTGTCCGGTGACGACGGCGAACGACGACGCCACCCCGCGATGCGTGACCGGGATGCCGGCGTAGGCCGCGGCCCCAATCGCCGACGTCACACCGGGCACGATCTCGAACGGCACGCCGGCGGCCGCGAGCGCCAGCGCCTCCTCGCCGCCGCGACCGAAGACGAACGGGTCGCCACCCTTGAGCCGAGCCACGCGTCGGCCGCGCCGCCCGTGCTCGACGAGCAGCGCGTTGATCTGCTCCTGTGGCAGCGCATGAGCGCCGCTGGCCTTGCCGGCGAAGATGCGGCGCGCGTGGGGCGCCTCGCGCAGGAGCCGGCGGTCGACGAGGCGGTCGTAGACGACGACGTCAGCACGCCGCAGCAGCGCGAGGCCGCGAACGGTGATGAGCTCGGGATCGCCCGGCCCCGCGCCGATCAGTGCGACCGAGCCTACGCGCACGCCGCCTGCTCCAGCCGCGCTCGGAGTCGGCGGGCGGCTTCGTCCGCTCGCGCGCCATCCAGCAGCGCGCGGAGGGCGACATCGAGCGCGTCTATCCAGTCCTCCGCACTCGCGCGGTGTCCCGCCGCGCGCAACTCGCGACGCGTCTCGCCCGCGATCTCGAGTAGCGTGCCGTACGCCGGCGGCAGCGCCTGCTCGAGCCGCTCGCGCACCGCCCGCGCGAGAGCCGGGCTGGCGCCACCGGTCGAGATCGCGACAGTCACGGCGCCTCGGCGGACGACGGAGGGCACGATCGCGTCGCAATGCTTTGGGTCGTCGACTGCATTCACCCAGACTCCACGGGCGCGGCCCTCGCGTGCGACGGTGGCGTTGACGTCGCCGTCGCCGGTCGCCGCGATCGCCAGCGCTGCGCCGAGGAGATCACCCTCGACGTACGCGCGCGCCACGTGCGCCACGCGGCCGATCGCGACGAGGCGTGCGAGCGCCGGCGTGAGCGCCGGGCTCACCACCGTGACGACAGCGCCGACCTCGAGCAGGGCGTGGACTTTGCGCTCGGCGACGCGGCCGCCGCCGAGCACGACGCACGGGCGGCCCTCGAGCTCGACGAACAGTGGAAACAGCGCCACGGCTACGCGTCCACGCCGGCCGGCAGCAGGCCACCCGCGGGATCACGCTCGACGGCGGGCACCGGCGTGCCCGCAAGGAACGCGCGCAGCGTGGCGTCGTCGTGCCGAGCCGCGAACGCGCGGAACGTCTCGCCCGGGTGTCGCGCAGCCAAATATTCGCGCAGCAACCGCTCGATGGCCGGCGCGACCTCGGTGGCTGGCAAGCGCAGTCCGATTGGCCGCGCGACGGCCGAGTCGGCGCCAAGCGCACCACCCACACAGAAGTAGTACGCGTCGACCAGCGCGCCGCCGAGCTTGAGCTTCTTGCCTTCGATGCCGATGTCGGCGATCCAGTGCTGGCCGCACGAGTTGGGGCAGCCGGTCACATGCAGCTTCACGTGGTCGCGAAAGGCCGGCAGCCGGAGCTCGAGCTCCTCCACCAGGCGTCGTGAGAATTCCTTGGTCTCCGTCAGGGCGAGCTTGCAGAACTCCGTGCCCGTGCAGGCGATGGTGCCCCGGCGAAACGGCGAGCCACCGGTCGGTAGGCCGGCCGCCGCCAGCTCGCGGGCGAGCGCGGCGACACGCTCGCGGCGGACATTGACGATGACGACGTTCTGCATCGCGGTCGTCCGCACCTGCCCATCGCCGTGCGCCTCGGCCGCGTCTGCCACCGCGCGTAGCTGCGCCGGCGTGATGCGCCCGCGCAGCACCGTCGCGCCCGCATAACACAGATCCGGCTGGCGCTGCGGATGGATACCGACGTGGTCGCGATATACGTCGTCGGGCGGCGTTTCCTGGGGCGCGCGGTCGAGCCCGTAGCCCAGCCGTGCCTCGATCGCCGCGAGCAGGCGCTCGGGTGTCCAGCCGTATCGGAGAAACAGGAACTTCAGCCGCGCCTTCTCGCGCTGCTCGCGCAGCACGTCGGAGTCACGGAACACTTCGGTGATGGCGCGCACCACCGGCACCGCCTGGTGCCAGCGTACGAACGCATCCAGACGCGTCCCCAGGCGCGGATCGGTCGACAGCCCTCCGCCCACCCGGAGCGAAAAACCGACCTCGCCGGACGCGGGATGACGGAACGCGGTGAGCCCGACGTCATTGATCTCAGGATACGAGCACCACGCGCGACAGCCGGTGATCGTCACCTTGTACTTGCGCGGGAGGTTGTAGAAGTCCGCGTTGCCGTTCAGCAGCCGCGTCGCCTCGAGCACCAGAGCAGACGCGTCGACGATTTCGTCGGCGTCCACGCCGGCCAGCGGGCAGCCGGTTACGTTGCGCGTGACGTCGCCGCAGGCGCCGAGACTGGTGAGACCCGCACGCCAGAGCGCGTGCACGACCGCGGGCAAATCCTCGATGGTCACCCAGTGCAGCTGCACGTTTTGCCGGACGGTGAGATCGGCGATGCCCCGGGCGTAGCGCTCGGTCAGCTCGGCGAGCGTCCGCAGCTGCGGCGCCGCGACCATGCCGTTCGGAATGCGCACGCGCACCATGAAATGCTTCGTGGCGCGCCCCTCGCCGCCGTGACCGCCGACGGCGCCGACGCCATCGCCCTGCGAGTAGATGCCCCACCAGCGGAAATAGGTGCCCCACTCGGGCGGGATCGCGCCGTGGCCTTCGCGCGCGAAACGCTCGATGGTCTCGTACGCATCCCAGGGATTGAGCTCGCGCTTGAGCCGCTCCGCGCGCTGTGCCTTCGTCTCCATGCCGTCGCTCACACTCGCCTCCGCAGAAACAAAAAGCCGGATGGCTTGGGCTCCATCCGGCTTTCGTCTTTGACTCGACTTATCGCCTCGCCGCTCGCTCCCTCACTCCGCCACGTACCGCAGCGGTACCTCCACCCACGATTTACAGCGCGCGCATTTGGCGGCGACGCGCCCGGTTGCGGCTTCGATCTTCAAGATCGCGTTGTGAATCAGGACCTGCTCTTCGCCGCGCACGACGACCTTTGCACGGCACACCGGGCACCGAACGTCTGCGGTCGCCGCCGCCATGAGCGAAATAATATATTTTTGATCGGAAATGTCAAGAATGAGCTACGTCGCCAGATCGCCAGGATCTACAAAGAGTTATCGAGCGGTCTCGGCCGGTAGTATCCCCGACTTCGACAGCGAATCCGCACGGCGTCGCGTCCAGCGTCCGGCGTCCACGCTCGTGATGAAGTCGAGCACCGCCCGGTTGAACGCAGCGGGTTCCTCGAGATTCACGGCATGCCCCGACTTCGGGAGCACGACGAGGGCTGCGGCCGGAATTCGGCGCTTCATGAACAGCCCCGGCTCGAGACATGGCTCGTCCTCGTCGCCGGTGAGAATGAGCGTCGGTACCTCGAGACGAGTCAGCCGCTCTTCGAGCGAGTACACCGTTGGACGCCGCATCTGCACGCCGCGCATGGTGAGCGCGTGGCCGCGCGCGGAGCCTGCGCAGAGCCGGTCGCGAAATTCCTGCCACCCGACCGGATCCTTCTCCAAGAGCTGCACGCGCGAAGGCCCGCGCGCGTAGAAGTCGCCCGTCTTCTCCATGCCCTCCGTCTCGAAGCGGCGCGCGACCTGCTCACAATCGCGGCGATTGCCTTCGGGATCATCGCTGCCGTAGCCCGCGCCCGCGACGACGAGCGAGAGCGCGCGGTCGGGATAGCACAGCCCGAAGTGCAGCGTGGCCAGGCCGCCCATGGAAAGCCCACACACGTGCGCGCGCGCGATCCCGAGCCCGTCGAGCACGCCCTTGATGTCGTCGGCGGCCTGCTGCTGCGAGTAGGCCTGCGGGTCGTCCGGCACGTCCGAGGGTGGGTAGCCGCGCGCGTTGAAGGCGATCGCGCGATAGCGGCGTCCGAAGAACGTTGTCTGCAGTCGCCAGCTCTGCGCGTCGCCGGCGAACTCGTGCACGAACACGAGCGGCGTGCCGCGTCCGACCTCTTCGTAGTACAGCTTGACGCCTCCGACCGCGACCGTGGGCATCGTCAGGCCTCCGTCGTGGACTTCATCATCGGGTTGGCACGCGCGCGAGCATCGCGCGCGCGGCGGCGTCGGCCGTCTGACCGGGTTTTACCCCGGCGCGCCGCGCCGTCTCGTTCATCGCCGTAATCACGCCGTCGGTCCAGGTGCTCGTCGCGTCACCGATGCGCGCGCGCATGGCGTCGACGGCTGCGGCCGGCACGTCGACGGCATCGAGCACCGGCAGACCGCTGACCCCCGAGCCGTCGCGCGCGCCGTCGCCATCGCTGAACAGCGCGCCGCGCGGCCGCAGCTCGAGCGCGCGTGCCATGTTCACGCGTCCGCCGTGCGAGCCCGCGCACAGCACGTCGCCGCCGTTCTCGGGCCCGGCGAACATCATCGAGTCGACGAGGACGACGCGCCCGTCGGGCCCCTGC
>JBKOUQ010000276.1:0-21154 GCA_046723475.1 Candidatus Methylomirabilota bacterium | reverse complement strand
GCCGCACCCCCGGCACCACCTGCCGCACCGCCGGCACCACCCGCACCGGCACCGCCCGCGCCACCTGCACCGCCAGCGCCACCGGCACCACCGCCACCGGCTCCGCCACCGCCGCCCGCGCCACCACCAGCCGCGATCAGGACGGGGCCGTCATGGGTCGTCCACTGCGCTTGCGTGATGCGAGCGCCGGTGAGGCAGACGCCGATCAGCATGATCAGCGCGACGACGAAGGAGACCAGCCGGTTCACGGGACTCACGGGCGGTCGCAAAACGAGCAATCGCGATGCCGTCGGCTATGATCAAACGAGATGACGGAAACACAACCACGCGCGCCGACGGCGCCGGTCGTCCCCGATACCGGTCTCACGATCCGCCAGTACTACGTCATGGTCGGCCTCGGCGCGTTCGTCACCACGCTCGCGCAGCCCGGCGTGATCGGCCGGTTACCGTTCTCGCTGTTGCTGAAGAACCAGCTGCACTTCAACGCCGAGACGCTCGCGACGTTCATGTTCGCGGCGACGTTTGCGTGGAACGTCAAGCCGATTGCCGGCATCCTCTCCGACTCGTTCCCGCTGTTCGGTACGCGCCGGCGCCATTACATGTTGCTGGGCGCGGGCCTCGCGGCGGTGTGCTGGGTGATGCTCGGCGTGCTGCCCCGAGCCTACTGGCCGCTGCTCCTCGCAGCCTGCGGTGCCAATGTCTTCATGGTGCTCTCCAGCACCGTGATGGGCGGTCTCATGGTCGAGGCCGGACGCAAGTACGCCATCTCCGGCCGGATCACGTCGATCCGTCAGACCTTGCAGAGCGCGGTGTCGGTAGGCAATGGTCTGCTCGGCGGCTATCTCGCGACGATGGCGTTCGGATGGATCGTCGGCATCGCCGCCGCGCTGCTCCTCGTCCTCGCAACCACCACGTTCTTCGTGCTCACCGAGCCGCGCGCCGCGACCCGCGACGTTGAGGCGCTGCGAAACGCCCATCGACAGCTCGCCACGCTGTTCAAGTCGAAGACGCTCTGGGCCGCCGGGGTCTTTCTGGCCCTCGTGTACATCTCGCCCGGCTTCACGACCCCGCTGCTCTACATGCAGACGGACCAGCTGCACTTCAGTCCGCCGTATATCGGATTGATGGAGACGATCGAGGGCGTCGCGGGTCTGATCGGCGCCGCGATCTACGGCGTCATCTGTCGCCGCTTCAACCTTCGCCAGCTCCTGGTCGCGGCCATCGCGATCAACGCCTCCGGCACGCTGCTCTATCTCGGGTACGGCGGCCACAGCGCGCCGTTCATCCACGCGCTCGTCGGCTTCGCCGTCGCCATGTCGGAGCTGTCGCTGATGGATCTCGCCGTGCGCGCGACACCGGCCGGCTGCGAGAGTCTCGGCTTCTCGCTGATGATGAGCGCGCGCAACCTGGCTCTGGGCGGATCGGACATCATCGGCTCCCGCCTCATCGACTCGCACGGCTGGGCGTTCCACCAGCTCGTGTGGCTCAATGCCGGAACGACCGCGCTGGTCCTGCTCTGTGTCCCGTTCCTGCCGCGCGCGATCATGAGCCGCAAAGACGGCGACGTCGACGCCGTCAGTTCACGACCAGCTCTCGCGGCGCGTGAGTCACCGGCTCGCAGCCCCGCGGGGTGACGATCGACGTTTCGCCCAGGCACATGCTGAGCCCGGTCTGACTGTTCAGCAGGATCATGTGGATGAAGAAGACCATCCCCGGGCGCAGCTCTTGAGGATTGCCCGTGTAAATCATCGGCCAGTCCATCCACGTCGGTGGATACGTCGCGCCCATCGTGTACCCACACGCGTTGAGGTAATGACCCTCGTAGCCCGCCTTCTTCAAGCTTCGCGCATGCGCGTCGAACACGTCGCCGACGGTCCGCCCGGGACGGAGCTGCTCCTGCGACGCCTCGAGCGCCTCCGCGCACGCGGCGAACATGTCGCGATGGCGGCGATCCGGCTTTCCCGTCAGCGCCACGTGCATGATCGCGGCGTGATAGTGACGATACGCGGCCGCGAACTCGAACGTCACCTGATCGTTGCGTCCGACCGTGCCGTGGCCCGTGTGATACCGCACGAGCAGCGCCTCCTCGCCGTGGCCCATGGGCCAGCGGCTCGCCGACGGATCGCCGTCGCCGGCGAGGACGACCTTCTGCATCTCGCCATAGATCTCGCCGACCCGCGCGCCGGCCACGGTCGTCCGATTTGCGACGGCCAGCGCCTCGTCGGCAAGCTGCCCCGCGCGGCGGACGTACGTGAGCTCCGCCGGACTCTTCACCAGGCGCTGCAGCCGGACCAGATCCGACGCATCCTCGGTGCGGCAGAACCCGTGCAGCGCCGCGTCCACCATCTGACCGCGCTGAGCGGTGAGGCCGTACGCGTGGTATTCGACGCCCAGACGCTTGCCGCGACAGCGATAGCTCTCCAGCATGTCGCGCACATCCTCGGCCGGATTCGCGCCCTCGCGATCGCGCCAGATGCGGATGTCCTCGATCACCGACGTCAGCTTCGCCTGACGCAAATCGGCCGATCGCGTGCACAGCGCCAGCGCGCCGTCGGCGCCGAGGTACATCCCCTGGAACATGCTGTAGCCGCTGGTGTCGTACCCGGTCAGGTAGTACATGCTCTCCTGCCGGAAGATCAGCAAACCATCGAGGCCTTGCTGGGCCATCTCGCGACACGCGGCACGCCGCCGCCGAGCGAGCTCCTGCCTGGAGAAGTGCAGCATCAGTCCGTCCTCCGGCGCAGCATCGCGCTCGCGCCGAGCACCACGCACGTCACCGCGATCAGAAACGAGCTGACGGCCGCGATGGTGGGATCGACCTCGAGCAACAGGCTGTTCCAGATCCGCACCGTCAGCGTCTGAACCTCGACGCCGGCCAGGAACAGCGGGATGAGGAGCTCGTCGAACGACGTGAGGAATGCGAACAGCGCTGCCGACACCACGCCGGGCGCGATCAGCGGCAGCGTCACGCGCCGCAGTGCGGTGAGGCGGCTGGCGCCCAGACTCAGCGCGGCGAGCTCGAAACGCAGGTCGAACCCCTGCAGCGTGGCCGTGATGATGATCACGACGACGGGCAAGGCGAGCACCGTGTGGCCCAGCGCCATGGCGAGGATGCTGCCCGTCGCCTTGAGCCTGGCGAAGAAGAAATAGAGCGCGATCGCGGTGATGATGGTGGGCACGATCATCGGCGACAGCAGCAGCGCGTACACCGCGCCCTTGCCGCGAAACCGCCCGCGCACCAGGGCCAGCGACGCGGCGAGACCCAGCACGGTCGCGAACACCATCGTCAGCGTCGCCACCTGCGCGCTCACGACGATCGACTGCCGCCAGACCGACGTTCCGAAAAACCGCGAGTACCAGCGCAGCGAGAGCTGCGGCGGCGGAAAGCTCAGATAGTCCGCGCCACTGAACGAGACGAGCACGATGATGACCACGGGCGCGATGAGAAACGCGAGCACGACCACGGCCATCGCGACCAGCGCGATCGTGCCCGGCCCCGTGCGTTGGCCCTCGGCGCCGATCATCCGAGCCCCTCGAACAGGCGCTCGAGTCGCATCACGCGATAGTAGACCGCGAAGCCCACGAGCGTGACCGCCAGCAAGATCACGGCGAGCGTCGAGGCGAACGACCAGTTCAGCGTGAACTCCACCTCGCGCTCGATCAGCATTGCGATCATGATGTCCGAGGGACCGCCCATGAGCGCCGGCGTGATGAAAAAGCCGAGGCTCAGGATGAACACCAGCAGTGTGCCGCCCGCGATGCCGGGCGCGCTCAGCGGCAGAAAGACGCGCCGGAACGCCTCCCAGCGGCTGGCCCCGAGGCTGTGCGCCGCCCGCACGAGGGCGGGGTCGATGCCGCGCATGACGCTGGCGAGCGTGAGCACCATGAACGGCAGCAGCACATAGGTCATGCCGACGACGACGCCGGCCCGGTTGTAGAGGAGCTTGAGGGGCGCGGTCGTCAGGCCAAGGGCGACGAGATACTGATTCACGACGCCGTTGCTGCCGAGCAGCACCATCCAGGCATAGGTGCGCACGATGATGCTGGTGAGAAACGGCAGCACGACGATGACGACGAGCACGCGCGCCAGCCGCGGACGTACCGTCGCCAGCACGTACGCGAGCGGATAGCCGAGCAGCAACGCACTCACGGTGACCAGCGCCGCCATCTCGAACGTCTTGCCGAGCACGGTGAGGTACACGGACGTGCGGACCACCTGGCGATACGACTCGAGCGTGTAGCCGTTCTTGTAGACGCTGCGCAGCAGAATCCCGAACAGCGGGTACACGAAGAACGCGCCCAGGATCAGCAGTGCCGGCAGCAGCAGCCACACATGGCGTCCGTCAGTCTTCATGCGAGAACACGCGTGTGTCGCCGGGATCCCACGCCAGCGCCACGAGATCGCCCGGCGCCAGCGGGCGGGACGCCAGGCGGTTTTGCAGCTTGACGATCAGCGTCCCCGCCGCACCGACCGCGACGGAATAGCGCGTCGCATCGCCGGCGTAGACCACCTGCTGGACGACGCCCTTGCAGCGATTGAGGTCCGCGCCGAGCGGCTCGTGGGCGACGATTTTTTCCGGTCGCACGGCGGCCACGACGCGCTGACCAGGCTGCAGCGGCGCACGCGCCGTCCCGCGCAGCTCCAGGCCGCCCTCGGCTCGCACCACCGCGCGGCCGTCTGCGCTCGCCGACACGACGACCGCGTCGACGAAATTCGAGTCGCCGACGAAATCGGCCACGAAGCGGCTCACGGGCGATTCGTACAGCTCGGCCGGCGCGCCGATCTGCTCCGTCCGGCCATCGCGCATCACCGCCACGCGATCGGACATCGTGAGCGCCTCGTCCTGATCGTGCGTGACATAGATGACCGTGACGTGCAGCTGTCGCTGGATCGCCTTGAGCTCCAGCTGCATGTGCGCGCGCAGCTTCTTGTCCAGCGCGCCCAGCGGCTCGTCCATCAGCAGCACGCGCGGACGAAAGACCAGCGCGCGCGCCAGCGCGACCCGCTGCTGCTCGCCGCCCGACAGCTGGCGCGGCAACCGCTGCTCGTACCCCCTGAGCCGCACCAGCTCGAGCGCCTCGCCCACGCGATGCCGGCGCTCCGCGGCGGGCACGTGTCGGATCTCGAGCGGAAACGCGACGTTCTGCGCGACGGTGAGGTGCGGAAACACCGCGTAGCTCTGGAACACCATGCCGAGGTCACGCTTTTGCGGCGGCAGCGCGGCGACATCACTGCCGTCGATCGCGATCACGCCATGGGTGGGATGGACGAACCCCGCGATCATCATCAGCGTGGTCGTCTTGCCGGAGCCGCTGGGTCCGAGCAGCGTGAAGAACGAGCCGGCGGGAACGGTCATCGACACGTCGCGCACCGCCACCACCGGCCCGAACAGCTTCGTCAGCCCCTGCAGGCGGACTTCCGCGCCCGCTCTTACCCCTTCTGGAGCAGCCACTGCGACCAGCGCTCGCTGACCTTGGCGCGGTTGTCCGCCCACCACTTGCCTTGCTGCATGAAGGCCTTCGCCTTGTGCTCGGGGCTCGACGGCAGCCGCGCCGCGACGTCGGCCGGAATCGACTTGAAGGCTTGCTTGTTCGTCGGCCCGTACGGAATCATCTTCGCGAGATTCGCCTGCAGCTCGGGCTGACACGCGAAGTCGATGAAGTGCTGCGCGTTCTCGGCGTTCTTCGCGCCCTTGAGGACGCCCCAGTACTGCGACTGCAGGCTCGCCTCGTTCCACTCGATCGCGAGGGGCGCGCCTTTGTCCGCCACCGCCTGCAGCCGGCCGTTCCAGATGCTGCCCAGCACGACTTCCTTGTCGGCGAGCATCTGCGCCGACAGCGCCCCCGTGTCCCAGAACTTGCGGATCGCCGGGCGAACCCGGTCGAGCGATTTGAAGCCGCGCTCGATGTCGAGCGGGTACAGCTTGTCTTTCGGCACGCCGTCGGCCAGCAGCGCGAACTCCAGATCGATGTTGCCGGATGCCAGATCCGCCAGCATCCGCGGACCGGCGTACTTTTTCAGGTCCCAGAACTCCGCCCACGAGCGCGGATGCTTGCCCGTCGGGAAGCTCTGCGAGTTGTAGCCGAGCACGGACGAGAAGTAGATGTCGCCGACCATGTCGTCCCGACGCACGAACGGATCGATGTCGTCGGGGTTGCTGAGCTTCCAACCCTTGTAGTTGACCTTGTCCAGCGCGCCCTTTTGGCTGAGCGAGATCATGCCGAGCTCGCCGGCGTCCACCACGTCGAGCTCGATGTTGCCCGACTCGTACATCGCCAGCACCTTGCCGAGCGTCGCCGGAACTTTGACCACTTCGATGCCGGTGGCCTTCGTGAACGGCTCGATGATGCTTTTGACGACGGCCTCCTCGTAGGAGCCGCCGATCGTGCGGAGGACGATTTTGCCGGCCGCGCCTGCCCGGCGGGGGATGAGGGCGGCGCCGGCGAGGGCTGTGGTGGTTGCGCTCAGGAAGCGGCGCCGGGTGAGACGGGTGGTGCGGGTGCTGCGGTCGGTGACGCTCGTGCTGCGGTCGTGGGCACTCTTCTGGTCCATGTCGCGCTCCCTGGTGTCGGAGGCGGTCGGTCGAGTGCCCGCTTCGTTAACACGTGGGTTTCGGGGCTGTCAACCGGGGATCGTCAATGACCAGGGTTCGCGAGCGGATGTAGGACATCGATCGCATAGCCGACGTCAAGCCGGTCGCCGAGCCACCCCGGCATCGACGTGTGCGCGTCCAGATGAATCCCGTGCGCTTCATGCTCAGCTCGCAGTGCATCGACGGCGGCCGCGGGCGGCAGTGCGGACGCAGGCACTTCTGCCATGATGCGCCCGTTCGGCCATCGGAACGTGAGCTCGCCATTTGGCCGTCGCTCTACGGCAAAGCCTTCTTCGTGCACAGCCCGGTGATGCCGAGGGCAAAGCAATGCGAGATTCGAAAGCGTCGTCGGCCCGCCTTGCGCCCAATGCCTGATGTGATGGCCTTGCGTGAACCTTCGCCCGCAGCCGGGAAATCGACACCCGCGATCGCGACTGTCTAGCGCGCGCCGCAATGCCGGCGAAATTGTCCTCTTCCGGGCGCTGACCTCCGTGATCCGGCTGTCAGAATCGCGCCGCATGATCACGCGGGTTGCGTCGCACGCCAGGCGCTGCGCCGTTTCTGCAGCAACGTGCGTTCCGTCTTCGACGACCGACCGCCCCGGGGCTTCGGCATTCGCGAGCACCGCAGCGTCGACATGCACAACCACCTGATCGCGCTCGGCGGGCGTCCCCGGCTCAATGCCATGATTCAGTACTGTCTCGGCGATCAGGGCCAGGGCGTCGGCGTGCAACTGTTCCCACGTGGGCGGCACCTCGTCCGTGCGCGTTTCTGCGGAAGCGTCGGTGGCTCGATACAAAATGTCTCGCGCAGCCGCGAGCGCCTTGAGGACGACGGCGCCCACCTTCGGCTCGAGCCGGCCGCGGATGACGACCATGCCGTCTGCATCTGGATACGCCTGTAGCCAGCGGCTCTCGTGCCGCCGTATCGTCTGGAGCGCCTCGGCCTTGCGGTCGACCTGACGCCAGCCGCGCACGATGAGCTCCACGTGCTTGGCCGTGCCCGCCCGCCCGACGGCCAGCAGTCGTTCTTCGGTCTCGGGGGTCGCCACCCGAGTCAGCGCGCGAACCTTCGAATACGACAGCTCGCCGCGCGAAGAGCGCCTGCGCCAGGCGCGGCAGCGTCCCCAACGCGCGCGCGACGCGTACGCGCTCACGCGCGGCGCCGGGGTCGAGCCCGATCCGCCACGTGAGCCAGTCGGCGCACGAGCGAAAGCCGTTGGTCCACCCGCCGCGCGCGTCGAACTCGCGGATCAGGTCGAGCAGGCGTGCCGTCGCAGCGTCGAGATGTGCCGAGAGCTCCGCGATTTGATCGCCAAGGCGCTCGAGCTCCGCGACGGGCGCTGAAGTGGCAACGAATTGCGGATAGGTACCGAGCGCGTCGTTCTCGAGATCCGCGAGGGTAATCATCGGCGCCTCCTGGCTTGCGCCGAATCTACACCGCGAATTTCAGCGGGCTTCGGTGGCGCCAGGCTCGGCGATCGTGCCGCGAATCCCACTTTTTCGGACGGCGCGCGTCAGCTTCGCGTGGAGCGCACCTGCCGGCCCCTACGGAACCTGCTGTGCGACACGAGCAGCGCGCGGCGAATGCGTGCCGTAAACCGTGTCAAGAGTCGAAAACATCAGACACTGCGCATCGGCACCGGTCGCTACCGCGACGAGCGGACACATCACGGGTCAAACACGAGCGGACACATCACGGGTCGAACGCAGTCGCACCCAGACATCACGCGCGTGGCCTCCCATCCACCCCAATCCCCGCCGTCGCGCTCAACGCATACCGCGCCAGCTCCGCGCCATGCGTGATCCATACGCCGTCGGCCGCGCGAAGCTCGTCGACGAGCTGCTGCAGCATCGCGATCCGCGACGGCCGTCCGGTGTACTGCGGGTGCAGGATCAGCATGGTCAGCCCGCCGACCTCATGGATTCCACGGAACTCGTCGCGCCACGTCGACAGCACCGCCGACGGCGGGAAGATCTGCCGATACAGATTCGGACGCAGGCCGAACGCGAAGAACGGACCGTCGTCGAGGATCCACGTCGCCGGCAGCTCGACCACCGGCGGGGTGCCCGCATGGCGATAAGGCCAGAGCGAATCCTGGAGGTTGCTCGCGTAGATGAAGCCGTGTGTGCGAAGCAGGTCGATCGTCTCGTGCGTGATCTCATAGAGCGGCGCCCGATAGCCGATCGGCGAAACACCCGTGATGTCCGCCAGGATGCGCGCGCTGCCGGTGAGGATCTCTTCCTCCTGCGCGCGTGTCTTGCCCTCGAGTGCCTCGTGCAGATAGCCGTGGTGGCCGATCTCGTGGCCGCGGCGATGGATCTCGGCGACGACGTCGGGCCAGCGCTCGGCCGTCCAGCCCGGCACGAAGAACGTCGACGTGATGCGATTGCGATCGAGGAACTCCAGGATGAGCGGCACGCCGACCTTCGGGCCGTAGGCGCCCTGCGACATCACGCTGAGGCGGTCGATGTTGGCGGGATCGCGCGAGATCCACGCGGTCTCGGCATCGAGGTCGAACGTGAGGCACGCGGCGGAGCGCACGCCGGGTGGCCAGGTGATCGGAGGTCGCATGGTCGTCCTCGGCCGCTCAGTGTATGCTCTCCGCACTCTCCGCGGGAAGAGGTGCGCTATGGACGACCTCAAGCGTCAGCTTCTGAAGTGGATCGACGACGACCGCGAGACGATCATCGGCTTTCTGTGCGACTTCGTGCGCGCGAAGAGCCCGAATCCGCCCGGCGACACGACACTGGCCGCCAAGCACGTCACGGCGTTCCTCGAAGCGCACAAGCTGCCGTTCCGTGTGATCGCGCCGCAGCCGAGCATGCCGAACATCGTGGGCACGTTCGAGGGGCGCGGGCCGGGCAAGCACCTCGTCCTGAACGGCCACATCGACGTCTTCCCCGCCGACGAGGAGAACGAGCGCTGGACACACGGGCCGTGGAGCGGCGCGATCGCCGGCGGCAAGATCTACGGGCGTGGCGTGGCGGACATGAAAGCCGGAACGTCGGCGTCGATCTTCACCTATGCGTACCTTCATCGGATTCGCGAGCATCTGAAGGGCCGCCTCACGCTCACCGCGGTTTCGGACGAAGAAACGTTCGGCCCGTGGGGCGCGCGCTATCTGATGGAGCACCATCCGGAAGTCCACGGCGACTGCCTGCTGAACGGCGAGCCGAGCAGTCCGCTGACGATCCGCTTCGGCGAGAAGGGGCCGCTGTGGCTCCGCCTGACGACGCGCACGCGCGGCGCGCACGGCGCGTACACGCATCTGACACCCAGCGCGACGAAGATCTCGGCACGACTCATCCTCGATCTCGAGGAGCTCACGACGCTCGAGCCCGCGGTGCCCATCGAGATCGCCGACGCGCTCGCCGGCGCGGCCGCCGCCATCGACGAGGCGCAGGGCCCAGGCGCCAAGGACATCGTGCAACGCGTGACGGTCAACATCGGCGTCATCCACGGCGGCCAGAAGGTCAACATGGTGCCGGGGACGTGCTGGTTCGAGGCTGACGTGCGCCTGCCACCGGGCATGAGCAAAGAGAGAGTCCTCGCGAAGGTGCGGGAGATCCTCGCGCGCTATCCGGAAACGACGATGGAAGAAATCAACTTCAGCGCGCCGAGTGCCGGCGATCCGAATCACGAGATGGTCGGCATCCTGCGCGCCAACGCCAAGGCGCTGGGGCGACCGGACCCCGCGCCGATTCTGAGTCTCGGCGGCACCGACGCGCGGCTGTGGCGCCAGCGCGGCATTCCCGGGCTGGTGCACGGCCCGTTCCCGCGCGGCATGGCCCAGGCCGATGAGCACGTCGAGATCGAGGAGTACCTGCACATCGTCCGCATGCACGTGCTGTCGTCGTTCGACTATCTCTCGCGCGAATCATGAGCACGCGGGCGCCCGTCATGAGCTCACACGTCGATTCGTACTGGGCGGCCACGGCCGGTCCCGAGCCGGACGGTATCCGCACCCTCGACGGCGATCGCCGCGCGGACGTCGCCGTGATCGGCGGTGGCTACACAGGCCTGGCCGCCGCGTATCGGCTCGCCGGCACGCACGGGCTCGACACCGTCGTGCTGGAGGCGAACCCGATCGGCTGGGGCGCCTCGGGTCGTAACGGCGGCTTCGCGAACATCTCGGTCGGCAAGGTCGCGCTCGAGGATCGCATTCGCCGCTGGGGCGTCGAGACCGCACGTCGATCGATCGCGGTCGGCGTCGAGGCCGTCGAGACCGTGCGTGAGATGATCGCGCGCGAGCACATCGCGTGCGACGTCGGTCAGGACGGCTACGTGCTCGCGGCGCATCGTCCGTCCGCCGTCGCAGACCTACAAGACAGGGTGCGGCTCTATCGCGACGTGCTCGGCTATCCGCACGTCGAGTTTCTCGATGCGACCCGCCTGCGTGACGGCTACCTGCACGGCACCGAAGCGTTCGGCGCGATGCGCACGCGCGACGCGATCGGCTTGCATCCGATGAAGTACGTGCGCGGTCTCGCCGCCGCCGCGCTCCGGCGCGGCGCCGCGCTGTGCGCGCACTCACCGGTGGTCGAGTGGCGGCGCGAGGGCAGCGAGCACGTGCTCGTCACGCCCCGCGGCGCGGTCCGCGCGCGCCGCGTCGTCATGGCGACCAACGGCTACACGCCGGAAGGGCTGCATGGGTTCTTCCGCGGCCGCGTGCTGCCGGCGATGAGCAACATCGTCGTCACACGGCCGCTGACGGCTGCGGAGTGGCGCGACGTCGGCATGCTGACGACGCAGGTCTACGCCGACACGCGCAAGCTGCTCTTCTACTGGCGGCGGCTACCGGACGATCGGCTGCTCTTCGGCGGCCGCGCGGGCATTAGCGATACGCCCGAGGGCAACCGCCGCTGTCGCGAGCGACTCGAGGGGCACATCCGCGCGAAGTGGCCGGTGCTCCGTAGTGTGACGAGTGAGTACTTCTGGTCGGGCAAGGTTTGTCTCTCATACGACCTGATGCCCCACGTCGGCACCGTCGACGGCGATCCGAGCGTGGCCTACGCGCTCGCCTACCAGGGCAGCGGCGTCGCGATGTCGACGTACTGCGGCGGCCTCGCCGCCGATCTGCTCGCCGGCAAGGACGTCCCGCGCGACACGCCGCTCACCGCCGCGCCGATCCCGCGCTTTCCGCTGCCCGCGCTGCGCCAGACGTATCTGGCCGGCGCGTACGTGGTCTACGGCGTGAAGGACCGCTGGGGCTAGCGACGGCGGCCTCGAACGAGGCGCGCGCCCTCCACGAGCGCGCGGAGCTTCCCCCGCGCCGCCGCGCGCGTCCGCGGCACCAAGCCGCAGTCGGTGCAGGGAAAGAGCCGCTCCGGGCTGACGTAGGCGAGCGCCTTGTCGATACGGGCGGCGACGAGCTCGGGGGATTCGATCTCCTCGGTGCCGACGTCGATCACGCCGAGCAGCACGTCTTTGCCTCGCGCACCCTGCAAGACGGCGACGTCCACGCCCGAAGCGGCGCATTCGATCGAGATCTGGTCGATCTTCGTCTCGCTCAGCAGCGGCAGCGTCACGCCGTACTGGCCCCACTCCGTGTTCTGCCGTTTCCAGGCGAGCACCCGGGGAATGCCGTAGGAGTAGCAGATGTGGATCGCGGTGGTGCACGTCACGCCCGCGATCGCCGTCTCGAGCGCCCGGATGCCCCAGGCCTTTACCTTGTCGAGATAGATGTTGAAGCACGGCTCGTCGAACTGGATGACGTCGGCCCCGGCCGCGGCCAGATCACGCGCCTCCGCGTTCAGCAACGCGGCGAGACGCATCGCCAGCGCCTCCTCGTCGCCGCGGTAGTGCTCGTCGAGCGTGCTGTCGACGATCGTCATCGGCCCGGACAGCGGCACCTTCACCGGGCGCCGCGTGTGGGCCTTCGTGTACGCGAGCGCGTCGACCATGATCGGGCGGGGCCGCGTGAGCTCGCCGACGATGCGGGCGAACGTCCTGCTCCTTCGCGTAGCGACCGCCGCGCTGCTGCTTGCGCCCGAGCCGCTCGGTGTCGGTGCCGGTCAGGCCCTCCAGGAATCCCCAGATGTAGTGACGGCGGCGCTGCTCACCGTCCGTGACGATATCGAGACCCGCCTCTTCCTGGTCCAGCAACGCCAGCCGCACGGCATCGTCCTGCGTCTCGCGCAGCCGCTCGGCCGGCGGCACCCACGGCGCGAACACCTGAGTGTTCGGATCGGCGAGCCACGAGGGTTTGGGGAGGCTTCCGGCGATCGTGGTTTTGAGCATGGCGCCGTGACGATAACGACACGCAGCCACTCGGTCAATCGCGGCTATAATCCCGCGATCCTCGGAACGGACCCACCCAAGGAGGCCGAAACATGAGACGCATGGTGGCTTTGGTGCTGACTGTGGGACTCGTGTGGCTCGGCGCTCCGGCCGCCGCACAGGCGCCGATCACAGCCGAGTTCTGGTACTCGTTCGGAGGCAAGAACCGCGAGGTGACCGAAGCGCACATCAAGAAGTTCAATGAGTCGCAGTCGAAGTACCGGATCGAGGGGACGTTTCAGGGCGACTACTTCCAGGCGCTCGCGAAGATCCGCGCGGCGGCGGCCACCAAGACCGCACCCGCCGTCTTCCACGTGATCGGCGAAGCCATGCCGCAGCTCTGGCAGCAGGGCCTGTTCGAGAACCTCGAACCCTACGCCAAGGGCCCGAACGGAACGAACGTCGACGACTTCCTGCCGGGGCAGACGCAGCACACCTACTTCGACTATCTCGGCAAACCGCCGGCGCCGCTGTTCGCGCTGCCGTTCTTCCGCTCGACGCCGATCCTCTACTACAACGCCGAGATGCTGCAGGCCAAGGGCCTCAAGCCACCGGCGACATGGGACGAGCTGAAAGACGCCGCGGCCAAGCTCACGGTGCGCGAAGGCAATGAGATCAAGGTCTATGGATTCGAGGTTCCCGTGGACTGGTGGTTCTGGTTCGCGCTGCTCCACGAGGCGGGCGGCAGCCTGCTGACGCCCGACGGCAAGAAAGCGGCGTTTCGTGAGAAAGGCACGGAGGCGCTGCAGTTCTGGGTGGATCTCGTCAACCGAGACCGGACCATGAAACGTCCGCCCGGCAAGGACTACAGTGCCTGGGAGGTGGCCAACACCGACTTCATCAACCAGCGCGTGGCGATGATCTACACCTCGACGGCCTTTCTGAACTACATGACCGAAAACGCCAAGTTCAAATTTGGCACCGCGTTCCTGCCGGGCAAGGCGAAGCAGGCCGTGCCGACGGGCGGCACCTTCTTCGTCGTCGCGCGCGACGCGCCCGCGCCGGAGAAGGAGGCCGGCTGGGCGTTCATCAAGTGGATGACCGAGCCCGCGCAGACGATCTCGCTCTCCAAGGCGACGGGCTACATGCCAATCCGGACCTCGGCGGTGAACTCGCCCGAGATGCAGGACTTCTACAAACAGAATCCCAACTACAAAACCGCCATCGATCAGCTCCGCACGGCGCAGCGCTTTCCGTTCTCTCCGGGCCTGATCGAGATCCAGCGCGAGGTGATCCAGCCGAACCTCGAGGCTGCCGTGCTCGGCATCAAGACCTCCGCCGAGATCATGCAGGCCGCCGAGGCGAAGACGAACGACATTTTGAGCAAGTACTAGCGCCGTGCGCGCGCGGGTCGGGGCGCGCGCCCGACGAGACATGTGGGTGGGCTGGGGGCTCGTCGGCCCCAGCCTGCTGCTCTTCGCGCTCGTCTATCTCTACCCCATCGTCTACTCCGTCTGGGTGAGCGTGTACGACTGGGACCTCGCGACGCCGGCCCGCTGGGCCGGCCTGCGCAACTATCGCGAGCTGTGGTCACCGGAGTTCCGCGAGGTCATCGGCAACACCGTCGGCTACTCAGTCGGCGTCGTCGTGCTCTCGCAGGCGCTCGGGCTGGTGCTGGCGCTCGCCCTCAACGACCGCACGCGTCTGAGCGCGCTGTTTCAGGCGTCGGTCTTCAGCTCGTACGTCGTCTCGTGGGTCGCCGTTTCGCTTCTCTGGGTCTGGCTGCTCGATCCGCAGTACGGGCTCGTCGCATACCTCCTGAGCCTCGTACGACTTCCCGCGGTGAATTGGCTGGGCGACCACCGCATCGCGCTCGTCACGCTCGTGCTGGTGACCGTGTGGAAGACCGTCGGGTATCCGCTCGTAATCTATCTGGCAGGTCTGCAGGCCATTCCCGGGGATCTCTACGAGGCGGCCGCGCTCGATGGCGCCGGCGACTGGCAGCGCTTTCGCCACGTGACGTGGCCGCTGCTGACGCCGACGACCCTGTTTCTCCTGATCACGCTGACCATCGCGAGCTTTCAAGGCTTCGACATCGTACGGATCATGACTCAGGGCGGTCCGGTGACCGCGACGATGATCTACGTCTATTACATCTACGAGCAGGCCTTCCAGTACTTCAAGCTCGGCAAGGCATCGGCCGCCGTCGTCGTCTTCTTCGCGCTCATCATTGCGCTGACGCTCGCCCAATGGCTTCTGTTCCGGCGGCGCCTCGAGTACACCGCGTGACGCGTGGACATCGCCTGGTGCGCGGGCTCACGCTCGTGGCGCTCGCCGTCGTGGCGGCGATCGAGGTCGGTCCTTATATATGGATGCTGAGCACCTCGCTCAAGGACCTGCCGGCCGTGACGCAGTTTCCGCCGAGCCTGCTGCCGCGGCCGCCCCGCTGGGACAATTACGCGAAGGCGTGGCAGTCGGGCCCGTTCCTCCGCTACGCCGTGAACAATGTGATCCAGACGGTCGGCATCCTGGTCCTTCAGCTCGGATTCGGCTGCCTGGCCGCATACGGGTTCAGCAAGGTTCGCTTCCCCGGCCGCGACGCGATGTTCCTGGTCGTCATCGCCTGCCTGATCGTGCCGCCCCAAGTCCGCTTCGTGCCGTTGTACATGCTCTTCAGCAAACTCGGGCTGCTCAACACGTATGCCTCGCTGATCGTGCCCTATGCGGTGTCGGCGCTCGGCACGTTTCTCATCCGCGAGGCGTTCATGCAGATCAGCGACGACATTCTCGACGCGGCGCGCGTGGACGGCGCCGGCCTCTTCACGCTGATCTTCCGCATCATGGTGCCCATCGCCCGGCCCGCCATCGTCGCCTTCTCGCTGTTCAGCGTCGTCTACCACTGGAACGACTTCTTCTGGCCGCTGGTGATGACGACCAACGATGCCGTGCGTACGCTGCCCATCGGCGTCGCGATGCTGCGCGAGGAAGGTACCGGCGCGCGCTGGCACATCATCATGGCTGGCAGCATGTTCGTCGTCGTACCTGTGCTCGCGGTTTTCGCTGTCGCGCAGCGTCACATCATCCGGGCGTTCACGTTCACGTCGCTGAAGTAGCGGCTGGTGCCCTTGACATCGCACCCCTCTCGCCCGATTCTCCCGGGGATCGGAGGGAGGGAGCGACCATGGCCCAGAAGGGTTTCCTCGGACGTGGGAGATCCTGCGCGATCTTCGTGGCGGCAGCTCTGGCGCTCGTCTCCCCGGGGTATGTCGGTGCGCAGGAGCCCGCGCGACCGACGACACCGCAGACGACGCTCCCGCGGATCGAGGCGAACCAGAATCTGACCCCGGCAGGCGAACTACGTGACGGTGTGCTCACCCTGCGGCTCGAGATTCGCGAAGGTAACTGGTATCCGGAAGCGGATACCGCGCCGGCGGCGGTCATTCAGGCGTTCGGGGAAGAAGGGCGCGCGCTTCAGGTCCCCGGCCCACTCATCCGTGTGCCCGCGGGCACGGAGGTTCGAGTGTCCGTGCGCAATACGCTCCAAAAGAACTCCGCGAAACTGTACGGCCTGCACGGACGGCCGGGCGACGGCAAGCAGCCGCTCGAGATTTTCGCCGGCCAGATGCGCGAGGCTCGTTTCACACTGACGGCGCCGGGCACGTATCACTACTGGGCCAGCACCACGAACACCGAACTCGAGCGTCGCTTCTTTGCGGATAGTCAGCTGTCAGGCGCGCTCATCGTCGATCCGCCGGGAGAAGCCATCGCTGACCGCGTGTTCGTGCTCGGGATCTGGTTCGACCTCGGGGTGCGAGGGCCATCGCCGCGCAACGGCCAGCAGATCGCCGTGATCAACGGCAAGACGTGGCCCTATACCGAGCGGCTGACGTATACGGCAGGCGAATCTGTTCGCGGGCGGTGGATCAACGGTTCGTCCGATGCTCACCCGATGCATCTGCACGGGGCGTATTTTCGCGTGCGGAGCGAAGGCGACGGTGAAGTCGACGTCGCTCTCCCGGACGACAAACAGAGGCTCGCCGTCACCGAGCGGATTCCCCCCGGGGGAACTCGGTCTATCACGCTGCTGCTCGAGCGCGAAGGTCGATGGCTGTTTCACTGTCACATGCTCATGCACATGTCCGCCGAGTACCGGTACGTCGAGCCGATCGTGCCGGGGGCGGGCCTCCGTCCCGCAGTGGCCGTGCATCACGCCGGGGGGGATCATGCCGGCATGGCCGGAATAGTCCTTGGGATTACCGTCCTGCCGGGGGCACGCACCGAGAGCCCCGCGACGAGCACGGTGCCGGCGCGCAAGCTGACTCTGCTCGCGCGCGAGCGCCCCGCAACCGACCGCGTCCCTGCGGCCACTGTCTTTCAGCTACAAGAAGGCGCGCAGCCGCCGGCGCTCGAAAGAGCCACTGTTCCTGGTCCGCCTCTCGTCCTGAAGCAGGGGGAGCCCGTCGAAATCACGGTCGTCAATCAGATGCGGGAACCCACCGGCATTCACTGGCACGGCATCGAGCTCGACAGCTACTACGATGGCGTGCCCGGCTGGGGCGGCTCGGGAACACAGATGGCGCCGCCGATCGAACCGGGACAGTCGTTCGTCGCGCGGTTCACACCGCCGAGAGCGGGAACCTTCATCTACCACACGCACTGGCACAACTTCCTCCAGCTGACTGGCGGGCTCTATGGTCCGCTGATCGTCCTTCGGCCGGGGCAGACGTTCGATCCTGAGACGGACATACCGTTGGTGATCGGTCTCGGTGGCGCCTTTGATGTGAAGTCTCCCATTCTCCTGAATGGCAGCGCGCAGCCTGAGCCGCTACGGCTGAAAGCCGGGCAGAAATACCGCCTGCGTCTCATCAACATCACAGCGAACGGCAACGGGTTCCAGGTCTCGTTGCTCGGCGGCGCCTCTCCCGTGCGCTGGCGGGCGGTGGCGAAAGATGGCGAGGACCTTCCGCCGGCGCAGGCGATCGAACAAGAGGCGCGGCTGGTGATCGGTGTGGGAGAGACGTATGACTTCGAGTTCGCGCCCACCACCAAGGGCGACCTGCGTCTGGAAGTCATGCGCCCCATCAACCGCACCTGGAACGTGACCGAGGTGCAGGTTCGCTGACCCGACACCTGCGCGGCGACGCTACGCGGCCGGCGGCCCCCGACGGTCCTCTGACGATCGGGGACGCGGAAGTCGTTGACGTCACCGACCGATCCGTGGTTAGCGTCTTTGCGGCCCTCTTCGCGTTTCTGCAGAAACGCGCTCAGCGCCCTGAGGCGCGAGCCGGTTACGTCATCGATTACCGGCGCGCAGGTTGAAACAGTTCGATCGGGTTCCCGGAGGGGTCGTCGAGCACGATTTGTGAGCCGCCCGGGCCGGTGACGATGTCGTTGCGAAAGTGCACACCGGCGGCGCGAAGCCGCTCAACCTCGGGAG
This sequence comes from Candidatus Methylomirabilota bacterium, assembly GCA_046723475.1. Taxonomy (GTDB): domain Bacteria; phylum Methylomirabilota; class Methylomirabilia; order Rokubacteriales; family CSP1-6; genus AR12. The sequence continues at coordinate 2,902 of JBKOUQ010000276.1, read as the reverse complement.
CGAGCTGGTCGACGACCAGGTGAATCCGGTTCCAGCCGCCGGGAGCCGGACGGCGCCCATCCGGCATCGCACGCCCGGCCGAGCTCGTCGGCCCGCTCAGGAGCAACCGCAGATCCCCCCGCGCGACGTCGGCAAAGGCGGGGAGCGTCTTGGAAATGAGCGTGAAGCCGAGATGAGTCGTGTAAAACGCGATCGCCGCTTCGACATCGTCGACCATGTAGCGCACATTGACGGTGGTCATCGCGAGAACAGTATGCGCTCGGTCCGAGTCAGACGCTCGGCACCGGCGTAGGTCACGACGACCGTCTGCTGAACGTTCCTCGGAAGATCCACTTCCGGGGATTTGCGGCGCCTTCCCGGTCGGATCTCGCTTGAGGAGGCAAAATTCATGTGAACCAGTCGGGCGCACCATCTCATGCCCATTCTCGACGGCGATGTTTGCCGGTGTACCGTCTAGCATGTGGCGTTCCCAGATGACGTCCAAGGGAGCGCGTGACGTTCGTGCATCTGGCGCGAATCCCGTCAACAGCGTGATCGACATCACGACAAGGAGAACCCGTCCCGAGCGGCCCTCTTCGCGTTTCTGCAGCAACGTGCTCAGGACACCGCCGCGAGGCCGTAATACCTCGCGCAGTTGTCCCACAGGATCGCCCGCTTTGCGGCGTCGGGCAGCGGCAGCTCCAGAAATCGCGCGATAGCACCGGGGTACTTGCAGTCGGGGTGTGGGAAGTCGGTCGAGAATACGACGTTCGCCACGCCCATGAGATCGAACACGCCTTTGATCGGGTCCTCGTCGCACTCCACAGACACGAAGCACTGGTGCTTGAAGTATTCGCTCGGCGGCTTGGAAAGGTCGGGCGCGAAGACGTCACCGAGCCACTCGTGGTGCTCGTCCATGCGCCAGAGCAGATACGGCACCCAGCTCGCGTTGCCCTCGAGGAACGCGACGCGCAGCCGCGGATGGCGCTCGAGGATGCCGCCCTCACAGAACGCGACCGCCGCGAGCATTTGCTCGCCTGGGTGACAGACGGTGTGGCGCAGCATCACATTTCGCCCGAATCGCTCGCCGACCTGCGGCAAATGCGCGCCGAGACCTTCATGGAACCCGAGCGGCACGTCGAGCGCTTCGAGCTCGTTCCACAGTGGCTCGTAGTACAGCTCGTGCCAGTTGCGGCCGTTGACCGGATTGGGACGGAGAAAGATGCCCTTGAAACCGAGCTGCGTGATCGAGCGGCGCGCCTCGGCGACCGCGTCGTCGATCTCGAACGGCGAGATCATGCCCGCGCCGAGCAAGCGCTGGGGGTTGACGGCGCAGAAGTCGTAGAGCCAGTTGTTGTAGGCGCGCGCGATGGCGGCCGCCAGCTTCGGGTCCATCCCATCGATGGCCTGCGCGAAGAGTCCGCGGGTTGGATAAATGACGGCGACGTCGATGCCCTCTTCATCCATGGCGTCGAGCTGTGCCTCGGCGCTCCAGCCGCGGTCGTGGAACGCGCGGAAGCGCTGGCGGTCGCGCCGCGCGGACCGCCCGCGCGCATCCGCGGAGAACGTGACGTTCGCCGGCATGAGCTTGCCATCGATCTCGATGCGGAGATCCAGCACCCAATCGTTGAACCCGCGCGGCGCCTGGTGCTTGAACGGCGCGTCGATGTAGCGGGCCCAGAGATCGGGCGGCTCGATGATGTGCAGGTCGCTGTCGAAAACACGGAAGCCGCTCTTCGCCATCGGTTACACCTCTCTGCTGGCATCGGAGCCTACCACTTCACAACCGCGGTTTAATCCGATTAGGCGCGACCATCGAAGACCGCGGCATGGAGGAGGATAGCCATGGTGATCCGTGTGACCTGGGGAAAGCTTCGGGCGGGTGCGTGGAACGACTTCGAGCGCACGTACCGAGAGAACGTCCTCGTCAAAGCAAAGAGCCCCAAAGGACTGCGCGGCCGGTGGCTCGCGCAGGACGAGAACGACAAGGACACGGGGTTTGCCGTGAGCCTCTGGGACAATCTCGCGGACATGAAGGCGTACGAACAGAGCGCGCTCTATCGAGAGATCATGGCGCCGCTCCAGCCGTTCTTCGTCGGCGAGTACAAGACCTATCGCTGTGACGTGAAGTACACCGACATGCGCGCGTAGTCACCGCACGAACAGCGCGCGCTCGGTCTGGGTCAGCCGTTCGGCGCCGCCGTCGGTGACGACGACGGTCTCGCTGAACGCGATCCCTTGCGCGGACACGTACATGTGGAAGACCATGCCCGCCTCGAGCGCCCACCGCGCCGTCGGCACGAACAGGCGCGTGAAGTCGCTCGTGCGCGGCGACCAGGGCGCGTAGTAGCCGAGCGTGTAGCCCGTCGCGTTGTCGTATCGGTCGCGCAGCTTCGCGGCCAGCGCGCCGTCGCGCACGATTCGATCGACGTCGGCGGCGACGGCGCCGGGCTTCATCGCCGCCAGCTGGCGGTCCTGCAGCTCGATCAGGACGCGCGCGGCGTCGCGCTGCTCCGCGGACGGCGCGCCGATGACGGTGGGCCGCATGATGCGCGCGCTGTAGCCGTGCACCTGGGGCACCAGCTCCATGTGCAGCAGATCGCCTCGCTCGAGGCGATGGCTGCCGAGTCCGCCGTGCAGCGAGCTGGCGCGGCGGCCCGACGTGATGACGCCGACGCGCGGCGTGTCGGCGCCGAGCTCGAGAAAGATGCGGCTCGCCGCGGCGGCCGCCTCGCGCTCGTTGCGCCCCTCGCCGGCGGCCTCGACGGCCGCCGCGTTCGCTCGATCGGCGATGTCGGCCGCGCGTCGGAGCAATGCGATCTCCTCGGGCGACTTGCGCAGCCGCAGCTCGCGCAGCACCTCGCCGAAATCCACGAACGACGCCGCCGGCAACGCGGCCGTCAGCGTCTGCCAGCGGCGCACC
>JBKOUQ010000229.1:0-50720 GCA_046723475.1 Candidatus Methylomirabilota bacterium | reverse complement strand
CTTCAGCGCCTCGGCCAGCGCCGCCAGCGTGAGCCGCGGCGCGCCGGGCAACGCCACATCGGCGCCGAAGCCGCGGATCGGATAGCGCGTGAACAGCGGGTCCACCGCGATCTGGATGAGCTTGGCGTCCGCACGCGGGGACTTGAGCGACGGAAACCACGGCACATCGGATTCGACCACGACGATCGCGTCGGCATCGGCGAGGTACGGCGCGCCGTCGAAGCCGCCGTGCAGCTCGTGATCTTGCGGGAAATTCATGTGCGTGTGGAACTGGTCGACGACGGGCGCGCCGAGTGTCTCGGCGAGCGCGACGAGCGAGCTCACCGCGCCGGGATCGCGCCCGGCCGCCTTGGCGAGGATCAACGGCCGCTGCGCGCCGGCCAGCGTGCGGGCGGCTTCAGCAATCGCCTCGGGTCCGGCCACGGTCGCGGCGGGCTTCGGCGCGCGCGACGTCGGCGAGTACTCGAACGACTCCTGGGCCTCGGCCAGCACCTCGCGCGGCAAGGTCAGATACACGGGGCCCTGCGGCTCGGCACTGGTGACCGCGAGCGCGCGATCGACGACCGTCTCGAGCTGGACGAAGTTGCGCAGCTCGTAGTCCCACTTGACGAACTCGCGCGCGAGTCCTGCCTGATCGAACGACTCCTGCGCCCAGTGGATCGGACGGTTGCGGGCGCCCGGCAGCCCCGCCTCGGTGATCGGGTTGCGGCCGGCCGTGAACAGCATCGGCACGCCGACGCGCGAGGCGTTGATGAGACCCGCGAGCGCATTGGCGGCGCCGACGATGACGTGCACCATCACCGCCTGCGGGCGGCCCGTGACCATCGCGTACCCGTGGGCCATGGCGACCGCCGGCGTCTCGTGCGGCACGGTGATCGGCTTGGGTAGCGCGTGCCCGTGCGCCAGACGCTTGGCCCACGCCTCGATCAACGGCGCGAAGTCGGTGCCGGCGTTCGCGAAGAAGTACTCGACGCCGCGCGCGGCGAGCAGCTCGAGATAGGCCTCGGCCGTGGACTCGATCGCGATTTTCTTGGTCATTTGTAGCTCTTGGCCTCCGCGGTGACCTTCGCGGCGTCGAAACGGTTGATGTCGGCGATGAGGTCGTTGGTGATCAGGTCTTTTGCCGACACCTTCTCCTTGATGATTCCGTACTTTTGCATGAAGTCCGCGTAGGCAGCGTAGTTCGTCTCCGAGTTTTCGCCCCAGCGCTTTACGCCCGCTTTGTCGAGCTTCCAGTTGACGATGCGCGCGCCGAGCACCTTGACGTCGTCGCGGATCGCTGTCGCTTCGTCCTTGCCCGTCGGCTTGGTCTGCGGGAAGACTTCGTACAGGATCTTCACGGCCGCCTCGGGATTGGCGATCGCGAACACGGTGCCCATCGCGTAGCCCTTGGCGAGCGCCACGGCATCGGCACGGCGTGATTTCAGCGTCTCATCGAGCGAGAGGAAACCGTTCGCCGGATAGCGGTCGATCTCCCTCGTGTCGAGCAGGCGGAGCTTCACTCCGGCGTTCTCTACCATCGCGTACTGGGTGTCGTACTGGCTGAGCGCGTCCACCTGCTTGCTGCGCACCATGGCCGCGGTCTGTGCGCCCTCGCCGGCGACGACGATCGTCACGTCGGATTCGGGGTTGAGACCGGCCGTCGCGACGAGCGCCTTCGCCACGGGAACACCGGCGGAGCCCATAGAGATGACGCCGACGGTCTTGCCCTTGAGGTCGCTGATCTTCTGGATGGCACTGTCGGCGGGCACGGCGATGCCGTAGATATTCCCCTGGTAGGCGGTGTAGTAGATCTTGGCCTTCACGCCCTGGCGGATCGCGATGGCGAGCGGCTCGACGCTCGGCAGGGCGAACGGAACCTCCTTCGTCGCGACAGCCTGCGTGCAGGCCGAGGAGCCGGGGAGCGGCACCAGCTCGACCTCGATCCCAGCGGCCTTGTACCAGCCCATCTTCATGGCGATCGCGAACGGCGCGGCCGCCGACGAAACGGTCTTGGCGCACCAGCCGACGCGAATCTTCGTGTCGGCGGGCGCGGACTGCGCGAGCACCGCAACGAGCGCGAGTACGAGCGAGCACACGATGAAGCGCTTCATGAACCGACCCCTTCCTTCGCAGGCGTGATGACGCGCCGGCCGGCCGCGGGCGCGGCCTCTTCGGGCGAGGTTTCGATCGCCTGCTTCTCGGACGGGTCCCAGAACATGATCCGTTTGCGGATCATCATGATCGCGCGGTTGAGCAGGAGCCCGACGAACGACAGGATCAGCAGGATCGAAAACTGACCGGACACGTCCATGTTGAAATTCATGGACTGAATGAGCATGCCGAGGCCGCGCTGGGCGCCGACGAACTCGGCGACGATCGCGCCGATCAGCGCGAAGATCATCGCGACGTCGAGCCCGGCCATCACGAACGGCAGGGCGTTCGGCAGTCGCAGCATCCAGAAGATCTGATGGTCGCTGGCCGCCAGCGAGCGCATGAGGCTCACACGATCCTCGTCCGCAGACTTCAAACCGACCATCGTGTTGACGAGCAGCGGAAAGAACGCGACGAGCGCGGCATTGATGACCTTCGAGGTGAGCCCGAGACCGAACCAGACGACGATCAATGGCGCCAGCGCCACCTTCGGGAGGGACTGGAACATCACGATGTAGGGATAGAGAAAGAACTCGACCCACCGGTTCATCGCCACGGCGGTGCCGAGGAAGAACCCGAGCAGGGAGCCGACCACGAACCCCAGCAGCGTCTCCACGAGGGTGTAGCCGAGGTGGTTGACGTACAGGCCGCTCGCGATGCCGCGCCAGAGCGCGAGCGCGACCTGCGATGGCGGCGGGAGAATGAAGATCGGGATGCTGAAGACGCGTACCACGGCTTCCCACAGGACGAGCGTGCCGACGAAGATCGCGAGCGTGACGGCCACGTTGCGCGCGTTCTTCATGCGTCGAGCCGGCCCTGGGCGTTGAAGAGATGGCGGATGTGGTGGACGTGGGCGCCGAACTCGGGCGTGTTCATCACATCGAGCGAGCGCGGGCGGGTGAGCTTCACGCGCACGTCGTCGAGCAGGCGGCCCGGCCGCGGCGTCATGACCAGGACACGGTCGGCGAGAAATACCGCCTCGGGAATCGAGTGCGTGATGAAGAGCACGGTCTTGCGTCGCTCGAGCCAGATGCGCTGCAGCTCGAGGTTCATGTGCTCACGCGTCATGGCGTCCAGCGCGCCGAAGGGCTCGTCCATGAGCAGCATGGCGGGGTCGTGGACGAGCGCGCGCGTGATGGCCACGCGCTGCTGCATGCCGCCCGAGAGCTCCCACGGATACTTGCGCTCGAAGCCACGAAGGCCGACGAGGTTCAGCAGGTCGATGCCGACCTGATGGTGTCGCTCGCGACCCAGCCGCTGCACGTCGACGGGAAGCAGCACGTTGTCGAGCACCGTGCGCCAGGGGAAGAGCACGGGCGACTGGAACACCACGCCGATGTCGCGCCGAGGTCCCGCGATGAGGGTGCCGCGCAGCAAAGCGTCACCGCTCGATGACGTCAAGATCCCGGCGAGAATCTTCAACAGCGTCGATTTGCCACAGCCGGAGGGCCCGACCACGGCCACGAACTCGCCCTCGCCGACGCCGAACGTCGTGCGGTCGAGCGCGACCACTGCGCCGTCGCGCGTGGCGTACGTCTTGGAGAGGTTGCGGACGGTGATCGCCTCGGTGGCGATGGCCATAGGGCGTGGAGTGTACACCAGCGATGCCGTCGAACCGGGCGTGCGCGCGGTCGAACTTCGCTTGCGGTAGAGTGAGGGCCCATGACGAGCGGGCGTGTTCGCGGCGGCTTCAATCAGTATGGCTTCACCATCGGCATCCTGATGCTCGACACGCGGTTTCCACGCATCGTCGGTGACATGGGCAACGCCCACACCTTTGCGTTTCCCGTGCGGTATCACCGCGTCACCGGTGCCGATCCCGACCTCGTGGTCCGCCGCGGCGCCGAGGGATTACTGCCGGCGTTCGTCGACGGCGCGCGGGCGCTCGAGCGCGAGGGCGTGGGCGCGATCACCACCAATTGCGGATTTCTCGTGAAGTATCAGGACCAGCTTGCGCGTGCGGTGCGGGTGCCGGTGTTCACGTCGAGCCTGCTGCTCGTTCCGCTTGTGCATCGCCTGCTCGCTCCCGGAGGCCGCGTCGGGATCATGACCGTCAACGCCGGCACGCTCACGCCCGAGCACCTCGCCGCGGCCGGCATCGGTCACGACGTGCCGCTGGCCGTCGTGGGTATGGAGACGGAAAAGGAGTTCACGCACGCGCTGCTCGACAACCAGCTCGAGCTCGACGTCGACGTCGCGCGCGAGGAGCACGTGCGGGTCGCGCGGCGACTCGTCGCCGAGCATCCCGACGTCGGCGCGATCGTCCTCGAGTGCACGAACATGCCGCCGTACACCGCGGACATCCAGCGTGAAACCGGCCGACCGGTGTTCGACATCGTCTCGCTCGTCACGATGGTCCACGGGGCGCTGGCCGCGGGTTTGCCGCCGCGCCGCGCCTGACGACACTCGCGTGGGCGAGCTCGTCGCCGGGGTAGATGGCTGTCGCGCGGGCTGGCTCGTCGTCGTGACGGACGCGGCCGCGGCGGACGGCGGCCCCGAGCCATCGGACGTTGCGCTTGCGCGCGATTTTCGGGCCGTGCTCGAGTTGACGCGTGGAGCGCGCATCGTCGGTGTCGACATGCCGATCGGGCTGCTGGACGCTGCGACGCCGGGCGGCCGCGACTGCGATCGGCACGCGCGACGACTCCTTGGCCACCCGCGCGGGTGCTCGGTGTTCACGCCGCCGGCGCGCGGTGCGCTCACACGGGCGAGCTATCGGGCCGCGCTCGCCGCCAATCGCCGCAGCAGCGCGGCACGCCTCGGCATCTCGATCGAGTGCTTCGGTCTCTTTCCCCGTCTGCGCGAGGTCGACGACGCGCTCGGCGCGGACGCGACGCTGACGAGCCGCGTGACCGAGATCCATCCCGAGCTGTCGTTCCGTGCGCTCGCCCGGACGCCGACGGGACTCGCCGAGCCGAAGCGTACCGCACGCGGCCTCGCCCGCCGGGTCGCGTTGCTGCGCCGGGTGTTCCCGCAGCTGTCGCGCGCGCTGCGACGCCGCGAAAGCGGCGTGGCTGCCGACGACATCGTCGACGCACACGCCGTCGCCTGGAGCGCCGCCCGTGTCGCGCGGGACGTCGCCGTCTGCCTGCCGACGCGACCGGCCCCACGCGACGCGCGGGGGCTGCCCATGGCGATCTGGTACTGAACCCTCACTCAAGCGAGGACCTGCGATGCCGATTACGAGCCGCTACCTCTTCACCGCGTCGATGGACGTCGCGCCCGCTCAGGACACGCTGTTCAATGAGGTCTATGACCACGAGCACGTGCCGACGATCCTCAAAGTGCCTGGCGTGATCTCCGCGCTGCGCTTCAAGCGCCGACCGCTCGAGATGATCATCGGCGGCGAGCGCAAGACGATCGTCATCGAGGGCGAGCCGACCTACACGGCGCTGTACGAGCTTGCCAGCCCGAGCGTGCTCGTGAGCCCCGAGTTCGCGAGGGCCGTCGACCTCGGACGCTGGCCGGGCGAGGTGAGGCCGTTCACGAAGAATCGGAAGCACTTCATGTGGGAACGAATCTAGCCGCGGCGAACGCGTTGACGTCACCGCCCGCCGCGGTACGCCGCGTTCGCGCCGAGATGGCTCGCCTATACGCCGCTCCTCGCTCGGCCGCGACGAGCGCGGGCCCCATCCCCTAAAGGGGGCCGCGCTGCGGACAGCCAGACCCTTGCGACCCGCTCGTCGCGGCCTGCGCTTCGGGCGGCGACACGGCTTGCCGTATGGCGCGCCCACGGCGTATTGCGTCGAGCGGTGACGTCAGCGAGTTCCCCAGCGGACTCAGCGGCGGGGAGTGAGGCGGTCGATCAGGGCGCGGTCGGCCGGGGGAAAGTCGTACGTCCGGAGCTGGTCGGGCTCGACCCACAGCATCGCCTGTCCCTCGCGCGGCTCGATCGCTCCGGACCGCAGGCGGCAGTCGTAGAAATGAAGTACGACGGTGCGGTCGGGGTATTCCCAGCGCACCGTCTCGACGAGCTTGCCGACGTCGAATGCGCCGCCGAGCTCTTCGCTGAGCTCGCGCCGTAGCGCGTCGGCAGGCGACTCGCCCGCCTCGAGCTTGCCGCCGGGAAACTCCCACAGGCCGGCCAGATGACTGCCGCGTCGGCGCTGCGTGATGAGATACCGTCCTTCGGTGTCGCGGATGAGTGCGGCGGCCACCTCGATCAGCAGTGGCATGAGATTACCGCCTCGCGCGCGCGCTCACCGGGGAGGGAAACGATACGCACAGACCGCGCATTGGGCATGGTGCGCAGCGCGGCCGTCGCGGCGTGCACCACGTCGCGCCGAAATCCATGAGCGCCTGGTTGAAATCGTAGCCGCGGCCGCGCGGCACGAGCGCCTCGGCCAGTGCCCACAGCCGTGCCTCGCCGCGCACGCGCTTGAGGCGCCGCGGTCCGAGAAACACCCGGCCGAGCACACGACGCACGTTCGTGTCGAGGACGGCGGCGTCGCGGCCGAACGCGAACGACAGCACGGCGCCCGCGGTATAGCGGCCGATGCCGGGCAGCGATCGTAGCTGTTCGCCGTCGGCCGGCAGCCGCCCGCCGTAGCGGGCGATCGTTTCCCGCGCGATCGCATGCAGGCGGACGGGGCGGATGTTGTAGCCGAGCGGGTACCAGAGCCGACGCACGTCGTCCACGTTCGCGGCGGCGAGCGCGCGCAGCGAGGGATAGGTGCGCAGGAACTGTCGATACTTCGGGATGACACGATCGACCTGCGTCTGCTGCAGCATGATTTCCGAGACGAGCACGCGATAGGGCACGCGCGTGCGCCGCCACGGCAGGTCGCGACCGTGACGCGCGTACCACGCGAGCAGGCGGCGCTGGAACGCGCGGACAGCGGGCTTCGGCGGCGCCACGCCGCGCAGTCTAGCACGCGGTGAGTACAATGAACGCCGTGACGTCCCACGACGAGAGCCTCGGCGAGTATCGCGCCGCGCGCGACGGCGTCGGCATCGTCGACCGCTCGGACGCGGGTGTCGTCGAGGTCACCGGCCGGGATCGCGCGAAGTTCCTGCATGCGCTGCTCAGCAACGACATCGCGGCGCTGCAACCCGGGCAGGGCTGCGCGGCGACGCTGCTCGACGTGCATGGCCGCGTGCAGGTCATGCTCGTCGTGTGGGCGCTCGACGATCGGCTGCTCGTCCTGACGCCGCCGGGGATGGGCGGGTCCACCGTGGAGGCGCTCGACCATTATCTGTTCGCCGAGAAGGTCGGGCTCGAGGATGTTACCGGTCAGCGTGCGCTGTTGCTGCTCGTCGGGCCGGCCGCTGAGCAGACGGTGAAGCGCCTCACCGGAGCCGCCCCGCCGGAGGCGGCGTGGTCCCACGTCGCTGGTTCGCTCGACGGTGTTGACGTGCGGGTCGTCCGCGGCGGCGGCGAGTTGGACCCTCATGAGGTCTGGCTCCTGCTTCCGAGCGCGGATCGTGGGCGCGCATGGAAGGCGGCGGTCGATGCCGGCGCGCGACCGCTCGGCGGCGCGGCGCTCGAGTCGTTGCGGATCGAAGCCGGCACGCCGCGCTACGGTGTCGATGTCGACTCGACCGTGCTGCTGCCGGAGATGCCATCGGCCGGCCTTATGTCGCACACCAAGGGCTGCTATCCCGGCCAGGAGGTCGTCGTCCGCATCCGGGATCGCGGTCACGTCAACCGCCACCTCCGCGGGCTGCTGCTCGACGGCGACACGGTGCCGAGTCACGGCGCCGACGTCGTGGCGGACGGCGCGGTCGTCGGTCGCGTGACGAGCGCGACGCGCTCGCTTGGTCTGGGACGGCCCATCGCGCTTGCCTTTGTGCGTCGCGAGCACGCGCCCGGCGCGCGCGTGGGCGTGCGCGCCCACGACGACACGCTGGCCGCGACGGTCAGCGACCTGCCGTTCGTGCGCTGAGGCGAGCGTGGCCGACAATCGTCTGGCGCGCGAGACGAGTCCGTACCTTCTCCAGCACGCGCACAATCCCGTCGACTGGTATCCATGGGGCGACGAGGCGTTTGCGCGCGCCAAGGCCGACGACAAGCCGATCTTGCTGTCCGTCGGCTACTCCGCCTGCCACTGGTGCCACGTGATGGAACGGGAGTCGTTCGAGAATGCCGAGACGGCCGCGCTCATGAATCGTCACTTCGTCAACGTCAAGGTCGATCGCGAAGAACGACCGGACGTCGACCACATCTATATGCAGGCCGTGCAGACGATGACCGGCCAGGGCGGCTGGCCGATGACGGTGTTCCTCACGCCCGACGGGACGCCGTTCTACGGCGGCACGTATTTCCCGCCGACCGATCGCCACGGGCTCCCCGGCTTTCCTCGACTGCTGCAGGCGCTTGCCGAGGCGTGGGCCACGCGTCGCAACGACGTGCTCGACAACGGCCGTCAGCTCGCCGCCTCGCTGGGCCAGGAGTCACGGCTGCGCGCGGCCGGCACGCTGCTCACCGATGACGTGCTGTTCGGCGCGTTTCAGGGTGTGTCCCAGCAGTTCGACGAAGAGCACGGCGGTCTCGGCGGGGCGCCGAAGTTCCCGCAGCCGATGATTTGGGAGTTCGTGCTGCGCTTTGCCCGTCGGGGCGACAACGCCTACGCGCGCCGCATGGTGCACACGACGCTCGTGCGCATGGCGCGCGGCGGGATCTACGACCAGCTCGGCGGCGGATTCGCGCGCTACTCCGTGGACCGGCTGTGGCTGGTGCCGCACTTCGAAAAAATGCTGTACGACAACGCTCAGCTCGCGTCGCTCTACCTGCACGCGTGGCAGGCCTTCGGCGATTCCGAGTGCCGCCGCATCTGCGAGGAGACGCTCGACTACGTCCTGCGTGAGATGACCGACCCCCGCGGTGGGTTTTATTCCGCCCAGGACGCCGATTCCGAAGGGCACGAGGGCAAGTTCTTCGTGTGGACGTCCGACGAGATCCGCACCGTGCTCGGCACGGACGCCGACCCCGCGATGGCGTACTGGGGCGTGGATCGCGGACCGAATTTCGAGGGCAAGAACATCCTGTGGCTTCCCGGCGAGCCGCAGCCCGAGCATGTGAGGCCGTGGCGGCAGCGATTGTTCGAGGCGCGCGAGCGGCGCGTGAAGCCCGGGCGCGACGACAAGGTGCTGGCGGCCTGGAACGGTCTCATGGCGAGCGCGTTTGCCGAGGCCGGACGCGTGCTGGGGCGCGCCGATTATGTCGACGCGGCCCGGCGTAACGTCGAGTTCGTGCTGGGCAGCATGCGACAAGACGGACGACTGCTGCGCACGTGGAAAGCCGGGCACGCCAAGCTCAAGGGCTACCTCGAAGACCACGCGATGCTTGCGGCGGCGCTGCTGGAGCTCTACGCGGCGACGTTCGATCGCATGTGGCTCGATGAAGCACGCGGGCTCGCCGAAGCGATGCTCGCGTTGTTCTGGGATGAGAGCGTCGGAGGTTTCTTCGATACGGGAAGCGACCACGAGCGTCTCATCGTGCGGCCACGCAACCTCTACGACAACGCCGTGCCGTGCGGCTCGTCGGTGGCCGTCGACGTGCTGCTGCGCGTCGCGGCGCTGACCGGGGAGGACCGCTACGCGCGCCATGCCGTGGCGGCGCTGCGGCCCATGGCCGATCTCATGGCGCGCCATCCCACCGCCTTCGGGCGCTTTCTCAGTGCGCTCGACTTCCACGTCGGCCCGCGGGTCGAGGTCTCGCTCGTCGCGCCGCAGCGGCTCGAGGAGACCGCGACGCTGGCCCAGGAGGTGTTCGGTCGCTTCCTGCCGAACCTCGTGGTTGCGGGCGCCATCGGCGGACACCATGAGCTGGCGGTGGGCGTGCCGCTGCTGGAGGGGCGGGGCGCGATCAATGGCAAGGCGACCGCGTATGTCTGTCGCAACTACACCTGTGAGCTCCCGGTCACGGACCGAGACGCGCTCGCAAAGCAGCTCGACGCGTTACCGACGAGGTGACCATGCCGACGCGACGAACGTTCCTGACGCTGCTCGGCGTGTGCCTGACCGCAACACCGGCCGCGGCGCAGCTCGACGAGCTGCTCAGGCAGGCCCCGAAGCTGCCGGGCGGCACGCAACTGCCAATACCGCAGGGAGGCGGTCTTGGGGACGTCAAGATCGGCCAGGCACTCAAGCAGGCGCTTCAGGTCGGGACCGAGAACGCGGTGAAGCTCACCGGACGCACCGACGGCTATTTCAAGAATGATGCGATCAAGATCCTCATGCCCGAAAATCTCAGAACGTTCGAGCGCGGGCTGCGCGCGGTCGGGTATGGTCCGCAGGTCGACGACTTCGTGCTGAAGATGAACCGCGCGGCGGAGCGTGCGGCGCCGGGCGCGAAAAAGATCTTCTGGGACGCGATCGGCGAGATGTCGATCGACGACGCGCGCGGCATCTTGAACGGCTCGCAGACGGCGGCCACCGATTATTTCAAGGCGAAGACGACCGAGCCGCTGACATCGGCATTTTCGCCCGTCGTACATACGTCGATGACCGACGTCGGCGTCACGAAACAATACGAGGACCTCTTCGCTCGCGCGCAGTCCCTCCCGTTTTTGAATCTTCAATCGTTCGACCTCGATCACTACGTCGTCGGCAAGTCGCTCGGCGGCCTCTTCCACGTCGTCGGCGAGGAAGAAAAAAAGATCCGCACGCAACCGGCCGCACGCGTCACGGACCTGCTGCGCGAGGTGTTCGGCCACCGATAGATCGGCGCGCCACGGCGCGCGACTGACGAATTCCGTCAGGGGTGACCGATTGCCCGGCGAACCTGGCCCACCTTCGGATCGTCTCGGCGCGACAAATCACTGATCCCGCAACGGGTTGCGGGTATGGCATCCGCTCTGCACCGTCCGTGGACTCGCGATGCGTATGGCCGGGTCCCACGGGCTTCGAACGATTGCTGCCGACGCGGGCGTTGTCCGCGTGCTGGAACGGCGCCGTGACGCCGTCATTCCCGCGCGCCTCGCTGCGCCGCGGAGGCTCACATGAAAGCGTGTACTCGCGTCTTCGTCGCGATCTCGCTTCTCCTCGCCGCGTTCATTCCCGCACTATCGTCGCTGGTCGCGGCGGATTCGCCGCGCGTGACCGTGTCGCCGAAGGCGCGCAAACAGATAGCCAGCGACGGACGCGCGCGCGTGCTCGTGCAGCTGCGCCTGCCCGGACGCAGTCACGTTCCCGAAGGCCGGTTGACGCACGCCGCGGTCTCGCTGCAGCGGGCCGACATCGCGAGGGTCGGCGGCCAGATCGTCTCGCGGCTGCAGAGATACAACTACCGCGTCGTGCACCGCTACCAGTATGTGCCGCTGATCGCGCTGGAGATCGACGCCGCCGGTCTCGCCGAGCTCGAAGCCGCGCCGATCTACGTCGACCGGGTCTTCGAGGATGGGGTCAAGAAGCCTTCACTTCCCGAGAGCGTGCCACTGATCGGCGCGGACGTCGCGTGGGGCCGGGGCTTCGACGGCACCGGCACGGTCGTGGCCATCCTCGACACCGGCGTGGATCACACGCATCCGTTCCTGACGGGCAAGATCGTGGAGGAGGCGTGTTACTCGAGCACGCTGGCCGGGCATAGCACCACGTTCTGCCCCAACGGCGCGGACGAGCAGCTCGGGCCCGGAGCGGCGGTGCCCTGTCCGCTCGACGCGCAGGGCTGCTTCCACGGCACGCACGTTGCCGGCATCGCGACCGGGGATGGCGCGAGCGCCGGGGTGACGTTCTCCGGCGTCGCGCCGGGCGCGCACATCATGGCGGTTCAGGTCTTCTCGCAGTTCACGTCGTTCACGGACTGCGGCGGCTTCTTCAACACGCCGTGCGTCGGCGCGTACACGTCGGACCTGATCGCGGGCCTCGAGCGCGTCTATGCCGTGAATGCGACGTACAACATCGCGTCCGTCAACCTCAGCCTCGGCGGAGGCTCATTCAGCGCTCCGTGCGACAGCGAGCCCGAGAAGGCGATCATCGACACGCTGCGGTCCGTCGGTATCGCGACGGTCGTCGCCGCCGGCAACGACGGCACACCAACCGCGCTGGCCTCGCCCGCGTGCATTTCGTCGGCGGTGAGCGTGGGCTCCACGACCAAGAGCGACGTCGTGTCGTCCTTCTCCAATGTGGCGCCGTTCATGTCGCTGTTCGCGCCCGGCGAAGACATCCTGTCGTCGGTCACGGGCGGCGGATACGAGGTGCTGAGCGGCACGTCGATGGCGACGCCACACGTGGCCGGCTCGTGGGCGATCCTCAAGCAGGCGGTGCCCGCGGCGACCGTGGACGACGTGCTCGGCGCGCTCGTGGCGACGGGCGTTCCCATCACCGACACGCGGAGCGGTACGCCGGTGACCCGGCCGCGCATCCAGGTGAACCTCGCACTCGATCAGCTTGCGCCCCCGGTCGTGCAGCTCACCGCGGTCACGCCGAGCAGCGGCAAGCTGGGGACGGCGGTGCCGGTCACGCTCGACGGCAGCGGATTCGTGGTCGGCACGGTGGTGGCTGCCGGCGCGGGTATCACGGTGAGTAACGTCGCATATGTATCGCCGACGCGGTTGACGGCGACGTTCACGATCGACGCGGCGGCCGCGCTCGGCACCCGCAACGTGAGCGTCACCCTGCCGACCGGTGAGAAGGCGACGCTGGTGCATGCCTTCACCGTGAACCCCGCGGTCACGCTCGCGCTCGTCTACAACGGGAAGGTGCGTGACCGCGTCGGCGCGACCGACACCGGGCGCGTGCCCGATGGCGCCGCGGACGGGACGTTCACGATGACGATCAGCTCGACCGGGCCACGGACGATCACGTCGGTGCGTCTGCAGAACACCGCGGGCGGCGTCTGGGACACCGTCTCGCCGAACAACGCCTGGCTGCTTGGTGTGGCGACCGCGCTGGACGCCCCGCTGCTGAACGATGCGACGACGATGGCGGTGAACCGGACGGTGAACGACGGCGACAGCCTGCGACTGTTCGCCTCGGACTATGGCGCGGGCCTTGGCTTCCCGACCGGCGGCACGCTGACGGTCGTCGCAACGCTGTCGGACGGCACGTCCGTCCAGGCGTCAGCCGTCGTCGCGGGCACGGCCCCGAGTGTCACGGCCGTCACGCCGAACCAGGGCGCCAGCGGCTCCGCGGTGCCGGTGACGATCGATGGTAGCGGCTTCGTTGCGGGCGCAACGGTCAGCGCGGGTGCGGACATCACGGTCAACAACGTCACGTTCGTGTCGTCCACGCGATTGACCGCCTCGTTCGCGATCGCGACCGGCGCGACCGCCGGCACGCGAAACGTCGCCGTCACGAACCCGAACGGCACGGGCGGCACGCTCGTCAACGCGTTTACCGTGACGACGCCGCAGACGGTGTCGATGTCGCTCGCCTACAACGGCAAGCTGCGCGACCGTGTCGGCGGCGGTGACACCGCGCGCACGCCGGACGGCGCAGCGGATGCGACGCTCACGCTGACCATCAACGCCACGGGTGGCCGCACGGTGACCGCGCTCACGCTCATCAACGGTGTCGGCGGCACATGGGACACGACTGCCCCGAACAACTTCTGGCTCCTCGGCGTCGCGGCGTCGCTGGACGGCGCACTGCTCAACAACACGACCACGATGGCGGTGAATACCACGGTGCCCGACGGTGGGAGCCTGACGCTGTTCGCGTCGGACTACGGCGGCGGGGCGGGGTTCGCGGCGGGCCGGACACTGACGGTGACGGCGACGTTTTCAGACGGCAGCACGGCGCAGGCTGTGACCACTGCGACCGCGCCGGTGACCGTGACGACCGTCACCCCGAATCAGGGAACTTCGGGTTCCACAGTGGCGGTGACGATCGACGGCACCAGCTTCGTGAGCGGTGCGACGGTGAGCGCGGGCGCCGGTATCACCGTGAGTAACGTCGTGTTCGTGTCGTCCACGCGCCTCACCGCGTCCTTCGCCATCGCGAGCTCGGCGGCGGCGGGAGCGCGGGACGTCACCGTGACGAACCCGAGCGGCAGCGGAGGCGCGCTCGCTGGTGGCTTCACCGTGACGTCGCCGCAAACGATCACGATGGCGCTCGCATATAACGGCAAGCTTCGCGATCGCGTGGGCGGTGGTGACACGGCGCTTGGCGCGGATGGGGCGGCCGACGCGACGATGACGCTGACCATAAATGGCGCGCCGGGCCGCGCGCTGACGGCGCTGACGCTCACGAACGGCGCCGGCGGCACGTGGGACACGACCGCATCGAATGCGGCCTGGGTGCTCGGCGTCGCCGGGTCGCTCGATGGCGCGATGCTCAATAACCCGACGACGATGGCCGTCAACACCACCGTCGCGGACGGAGGCAGCGTCACGCTGTTCGCCTCCGATTACGGCGGGGGCGCCGGCTTCGCGGCGGGTCGAACGCTCACGGTGACGGCGACGTTTGCGGACGGCAGCACCGCGCAGGCGGTCGCCACGGCGACGGCGCCGGTGACGGTGAGTACGGTGACGCCGAACCAGGGCACGACGGGCTCGACCGTGGCCGTGACCATCGACGGCACCGGGTTCGTGAGCGGCGCGGCGGTGAGCGCGGAGAACGGCATCACGGTGAGTAACGTGACGTTCGTATCGTCGACGCGCCTGACCGCGTCGTTTGCGATCGCGACGACCGCCACCGCCGGTGCGCGGAGCGTGACGGTCACGAATCCGGGCGGCAATGGCGGGACACTGGCGAACGGGTTCACCGTGAACACGCCGAGTACGGTGACGATGTCCCTGACGTACAACGGCAAGCTGCGTGATCGCGTCGGCGGCGGCGACACGTCGATCAGTCCCGACGGCGCGGCGGACGGCACCATGACGCTCACGATCAACGCGGCGGGCGGGAAAACGGTGACGGCACTCACGTTCATCAACGGCGCCGGCGGCGCTTGGGACACGCTCGCGCCCAGCAATGCCTGGGTGCTCGGCGTCGCGACGTCGCTCGACGGCGCGCTGTTGAACAACCCGACGACGATGGCGGTGAACACGACCGTCGCGGACGGCGGCACGCTGACGCTCTTTGCATCGGACTACGGTGGGGGCGCGGGCTTCGCAAGCGGCCGGACGCTGACGGTAACGGCGACGTTCTCCGACGGCACGACCGCGCAGGCCGTGACCACGACGACCGTCGGCATCGCGGTGACCGCGGTGACGCCGAATCAGGGCACCGTCGGCGCGACCGTGCCCGTGACGATCGACGGTAGCGGCTTCGCGAGCGGCGCGGCGGTGAGCGCCGGCGCCGGCATCACAGTCAGCAACGTCGTGCTCGTGTCGTCGACGCGCCTGACGGCGTCATTTGCGATCGCGAGCGCGGCGGCGGCGGGCACGCGTGACGTGACCGTGACGAACCCCAATGGCGTCGGCGCGACGCTGAGCGGTGGGTTCACGGTCAATCCGCCCGCGTCGGTGACGCTCGTCTACAACGGCAAGCTGCGGGACAGAGTTGGCGGCGGTGACACCGCGCTCGGTCCCGACGGTGCGGCGGACGCAACGATGACGCTGACGCTGAGGGCGGCTGGCGGCCGGACCATCACGGCCCTGACTCTCGCGAACGGCGTCAGCAACGTCTTCTGGGACACGACAGCCCCGAACAACTACTGGGTGCTAGGCATCGCGCTCTCGCTGGACGGGGCGCTGCTGAACAGCGCGACGACCATGGCCGTGAACGTCACGTTGACCGATGGCAGCACCCTGACGTTGTTCGCATCGGACTACCTCGGCGGCGCCGGGTTCGCATCGGGCAGAACCTTGACCATCACCGCCACGTTCTCCGACGGCACGTCAGCGGTGGCTACCACCGTCACACCGTAGACTCCTCAGCGATACGCGCACGGCGGCACCGGCGTCCGATAGGGCGCCTGTGTGAGGTGACCGCCCGGCGCGAACAGTCGCAGCTGCTCGGGGGGCGGCGCTGACGCGAGCTGGCGGCCGCGCAGCATGAGGTAATAGCCGGCCCGGACGATATCGACGCCCGCCCCGCGCAGATCCTCGCGTCCTCGCAGCGTGGTCGTGCGTCGTCCTTGCACCAGCGCGCGCGCCGTGGCGGGCCCAACGCCGGGCACACGCACCAGGGCCTCATAGGGCGCGCGCGTGACCTCGAGCGGAAAGAACGACGCGTGCGCCCGCGCCCACGCCGTCTTGGGATCGCGCTCGAGGTCGAGATCGCCGTCGGCACCGAAGGCGAGCTCGTGCAGGGCGAAGCCGTACTGCCGGAGCAAGTGCTCGGCCTGATACAGCCGCAGCTCTCGCGCCGCCGGTGTCGCCGGAAGATGTTCGAGCGGCGTGCCCGCCACGGGCTGGAATGCGCTGAAGTGCGCGTGGTGGAGCAGGCGGCGACGCTCCAGGCGGTCGACCACCCCGAGAATCTCGCGGTCCCGCTCGCCAGCGGCGCCGACGACGAACTGCGTGGTCGCGCCCGATGACGGCAACGCGTTCGGAACATTACGGCGTGCGGCGAGCAGCCGTCCGGCCAGCTCGAGCTTGGGCAGCAGATCACCCGAAAAGTTTTTGTCGATCGTGAGTCGATGGACGTGCGCGTCAGTGGGCGCTTCGAGATTGACGGAGATTCGGTTCGCGAGCCGGGCGGCCTCTTCCACCTGCGCGCGCTCCGCGCCGGGCAGCAGCTTGATGTGCACGTATCCTGCGAAGCCCTCGCGGCGCCGGAGCAGCTCGAGCGTGGCCAACATGCGGTCGGTCGCGCGCGTGGCGCGGCCCGGAACGCCGGACGTCAGGAACAGGCCCGATGCGAGTCCCTTGCGGTGCACGTCCATGAAGGTGCGCGCCGTCTCCTCCGGCGAGATGGCGACGCGGGGCACGTTGCCGCCTCGGAACGTCGGGCAGTAACCGCACGACAGCGAGCACGCGTTAGTCTGCATGACGCGCATGAGATTGACGCAGCCGCGACCCGGTACACGGACAGCGGCGATGCCGACGGAGGCGAGCGGGTGCTTGCCGACCGGCGAGGGGCGATGGATGCCAGGGACGCCTTCACGGTCGGCGAGCGCGGCGTCGGCGAGAAGCTCCATCCGGCGGCGGAGGTCCATGCTGGACAGATACCAAACAAAAGACGAGTAGTCTAGTCCCGGCTCAAAAACCCCTCGGTCATCGCGTTCACTTCGGGCATGCCGGTCCGGGCGATTACGTTGATGCGTGCCTTCATCTCCGCGAGCGGCTTGAACGGCTTGCCCAAAAGCATTTGCGCGAACTCTCTCGAGTGTTTCATCAGCTCGCTTCCTGGCACGACACGGTGGACGAGCCCGAGCGAACGCGCTTCTTCTGCGGTGTAGCGGCGGCACTCGAGGATGATTTCTTTGGCCCGCGCCGGGCCGACCAGCCGCACGAAGCGCGTCGTCGATGCCACGCCGAGCGGGACGCCCAGATCGACCTCGGGAATCCAGAACTGTGCTTCCGCAGCGGCGATGCGGAAATCGCAGGCGAGCGTGAGGCCCCAGCCGCCGCCGACGGCGTGGCCGTTCACCGCACAGACGGTGATCTGCTCGAGGCCCTCGAGCATCGTGTTCACGCGCTCGAACAGCCTGCGGAACTGCGACTTGCGAGTGGCCATCGCGTGGCGGCGCTCGTCGGGCGACATCGAGCTTTTGAGCCCGGCGTCGGCCCCGGCCGAGAACACCGGCGGCGCGCCCGTCACGATCACGACCCGCGCGGCGGCGTCGTCCCGCAGCTCGGTCACGACGCGTCCGAGATCGGTGAGCATCGCATCGCTCAGCGAGTTGCGGCGCTCAGGGCGGCTGAGGGTGATGGTGGCGAGGTGGCCGTCGCGGTCGAGGCGGACGTTGTCGGTCATGCGCGAAGGGATATCATAGGAGCCCGCATGAGCGAACCGATCGTTTGGCGCCCCACACCCGAGTACATCGAGCGCGCGAACATCACCCGTCTCATGCGACGCCTGGGTGTCGCGACGCTCGCCGAGCTCCAGCGGCGCTCGGTGGACGATCCCGACTGGTACTGGCGCGGCGTCATCGACGATCTGGGCATCCGCTTCAGCGCGCCGTTCAGCCGCGTCGTCGACACGAGCCGTGGACCGGCGTGGCCCCGTTGGTTCCCGGACGCTCGTCTGAACTTCGCCGACAACTGCCTCGATCGTCACCTCGACGCGGGACGCGGGGACAAAGCGGCGATCGTCTGGGAAGGTGACGATGGTGCGTCGCGCACGTTGACCTACGCCGAGCTTGCAACCGAAGTCGCCCGGCTTGCCAACGCGCTGAAGGCGCACGGTGTCGCGCCCGGCGATCGCGTCGGCATCTTTCTGCCGATGTCGCCCGAGGCTGCGATGGCGACGCTCGCCGTCGTGCGGATCGGCGCGATCTATACGCCGTGCTTTTCGGGCTTCGGCGCCCAGGCCGTCGCCTCGCGGCTTCAAGACAGTGAGGCGAAGGTGCTCATCACCGCCGACGGTTTTTATCGGCGAGGCCAGATCGTACGCATGAAGGAGACGGCGGACGAGGCTGTTGCCGCATCGCCGAGCATCGAGCGTGTCCTCGTCTATCGCCGGCTCGGACGTGACGTGCCGTGGCGCGAGGGACGCGACGTGTGGTGGCACGACGCCGTCGCGGGCGTGAGCGACACGTGTCGCGCGCTCGCCGTCGACGCCGACCATCCGTGTCTCATCATCTACACGTCCGGGACGACCGGAAAACCGAAGGGCGCCGTTCTCACACAGGGCGGATTCTTGCTGAAGGCGGCGCACGACTTCGCGTACTGCCACGACGTCGGTTCCGAGGATCGGCTCTTCTGGCTCACGGATCTCGGCTGGCTCATGGGCCCGATGCTGATCACCGCGGCGCTGTCGCAGGGCGCCACCGCGGTGATCTTCGAAGGCGTGCCCGACTATCCCAAACCGGATCGCCTGTGGGAGCTCGTCGAGCGTCATGGGGTGACGGTAATGGGACTCTCTCCGACCGCCGTGCGTGCGCTCATGCCGCACGGCCCCGAGCACGTCCACGCGCACGACCTGTCGTCGCTCCGCATGCTGGGCTCGACCGGGGAGCCGTGGAATCCGGAGCCGTATCGCTGGCTGTTCGAGAACGTCGGCAAGGCCCGCCTCCCGATCAGCAACTACACCGGTGGCACCGAGATCTCCGGCGGGATCCTCGGCTGCTTTCCGATCGCGCCCATCAAGCCGTGCTCGTTCACGGGCCCGATTCCCGGGATGGCGGCGGAAGTCTTCGACGACAGCGGCCGGCCCGTTCGCGAAGCGGTCGGCGAGCTCGTCGTCACGAAGCCGTGGCCGGGGATGACCGCGGGGTTCTGGCGCGACCCCGCGCGCTACGAGGAGACGTACTGGTCGCGCTGGAAGGACGTATGGGTGCACGGCGACTGGGCGACGATCGATGCTGACGGCTTCTGGTACGTGCAAGGACGCTCCGACGACACGTTGAAGATCGCGGGCAAGCGGCTCGGCCCCGCGGAGGTCGAGTCAGTCCTCGTCGGCCATCCCGCGGTCGCGGAATCCGGCGTGATCGGCGTGCCGCACGAGGTGAAGGGCGAGGCGATCGTGTGCTTCGTCGTGCTGCGTCCCGGTCACGAGCCCGATGAGCCGCTGCGTCGCGAGCTCGCCGACCGCGTCGCAGCGTCGATGGGCAAGGCGCTCAAGCCGGAGAAGGTCCTCTTCACGCGCGATCTGCCGAAGACGCGCAGCGCGAAGATCATGCGGCGCGTGATCCGCGCAACGTATCTGGGCAGGGAGCCGGGTGACCTCTCGTCGCTCGAGAATCCCGCCGCGGTGGCGGCGGTCGCCGAGGCGCGCTGACGATCAGCCGTTCAGGCTGACCGGCACGCGGACGGGGACGGGCTCGAGGTCTTCGAGGATCATCGTCGTCGCGCGCAGCGAGAACAGCGCGAGGAGCGCGGCGCCGATGGCGATGCGCAGCGATCGGGACTGGAAGCATCGAACGGTCACGAACGCGGCGATCACGCCGGCCAGCACGATCTGCAGGGCGGTCATGGCGCTGGTCCAGTGCTGTTGCAGCGCCGTCAGATTACTGCCCGCGCCGTAGCCCACGAGCACGTACATCGATGCCCACACGGCGCCGCCGATCGCGTCGCACAGAATGAAGCGGCCGTACGGCAGCCGTCGCGCCCCCGCGAGTGGCGCAACGACCACGCGGGCGCCGATGAGGAAGCGACCGAACATCAGCGTCGTGATGCCTGGCGTCCAGCGCCGACCGAACCCCACGCGCTGGATCACGTGGTGCCCGCCGAGCCGGCCCATCCAGTAGCTGATCGAGTCGGCAATGACGACGCCGGCGGCGGCCACGCAGATCGCGCGCACCGGCTCGAGACGTCCCTGGACCGCGAGCCCACCGATCGTCAGCAGGAGCAGCTCCCCGGGGATCGGTAGCGCCGCGCAGTCGAGCGCGACCGCGACGAACACGACGAGATACCCGTGGGCCAGCACCAGGCTCGCGAGAACATCGAAGCTCATGCCCGTTGCACTGAGCAAGCGAGGGACCACGCCGGAACGCCAGTCAAATCAAGGCCTTGTATCTAGAACCATTGGCTAAAAATCGACCGGCGGCGAGAATTTGATCGGCTCGTTCCAGCGTGGATTTGCGACGGGGTAGAAACACGGTCGCAAAGAATCGAGGTGTATACTCGGCGCTGGCGTCGTGGGGGGAGGATTCCTGAGAACCGGGTGCGGCCCGGGACCCCTCGAACCTGCTCCGGGTAATGCCGGCGAAGGGAACACGGCGCGAACACACGCGGCCGCACCTCGAACAGAGGAGCGGCCGTTTTCGTTTTCATGAAGATCATGGTGAACGGGCAGGAGATGGAGATCGCCGACGGGCTCAGCGTCGACGGACTGCTGACGCACCTGGCGGTGAAGCGCGAGTACACGGCCGTCGCGGTCAACCGCGAGATCACGCCGAAGGGCTCGTACGCTGCGGTGGCGCTGCGCGAGGGGGATCGCGTGGAGATCGTGCGGCCCATGGGCGGCGGGAGGTGAGTGCGATGTACGACACGAATCTGGTGCTCGGTGGCAAGGACTTCACGTCGCGACTGATCGTTGGCACCGGCAAGTACGCGACCCACGAGATCATGCGTCAGGCGCACGAAGAGTCGGGCGCCGAGATCATCACCGTCGCCGTCCGGCGCGTCAGCTTGCCGGGAAAGGGCGAGTCACTGCTCGATTTCATCGATACCAAGCGCTTCACGCTGCTGCCGAATACGGCCGGCTGCTATACCGCCGACGAGGCCATTCGGACCGCGTACCTCGCGCGCGAAGCCGGCCTCGGCGAGATGGTGAAGCTCGAGGTGATCGGCGATGCGCGCACGCTCTTCCCGGACGTTCAGGGCCTGCTCGAGGCGACGAAGACGCTCGCGCGCGAGGGATTCGTCGTGATGCCGTACACCAACGACGATCCGATTATCGCCAAGCGACTGGAAGACGCGGGCGCCGCGTGCGTGATGCCGCTCGGCGCACCGATCGGCTCGGGGCTCGGGATCCGAAACCCGTACAACATCAAGATCATCCTCGAGACGGTTTCGGTCCCCGTCATCGTCGACGCGGGCGTTGGTACGGCGTCCGACGCGGCGATCGCGATGGAGCTCGGCTGTGACGGGGTGCTGATGAACACCGCCATCGCCGGCGCGCAGGATTCGGTGGCGATGGCCCGCGCCATGCGGCTGGCCGTCGAGGCCGGGCGGCTGGCCTACAGGGCCGGTCGGATCGGCAAGAAGCTCTATGCGACAGCGTCCTCGCCGATCGAGGGCCTGCCCGATTGGACCAGCTGAGGCTCTGCCTCGTTACCGATCGGACGCAAACGCGCGGCCGCGATCTGGTCACGGTCGTAACTGACTGCCTGACCGCGGGACTGCCCGCGGTGCAGGTTCGCGAGAAAGACCTCAGCGCCGCCGAGCTCGCCATTCTCTGCCGCCGGCTTCGCGCGCCGACACGCGAGCGCGGCGCACTGCTCATCGTCAACGACCGCGTCGACGTCGCTCTCGCGATGGGCGCCGACGGCGTGCAGCGCACCGGCGGCTCACTTCCGGTGGACGACATCCGCGCCATCGCGGGCGCGCGCCTGCGCGTGGGCGCTTCCGTGCATTCCGTTGACGATGCCACCGACGCCGAGGCCAAGGGCGCCGACTGGGTCGTGTTCGGTCCCGTCTACGACACGCCGTCGAAGCGCCCGTACGGCGCGCCGCAGGGACTCGACGCGCTCGCGAAGGTCGCGGGTCGCGTGCGGGTCCCCGTCGTCGCCATCGGAGGCATCACGCCCGCGCGGGTTGCCGAGGTGCGCGCCGCCGGCGCGACGGGCGTTGCCGCGATATCGGCCATCCTCGACACATCGTCGCCCGCCGATGCCGTACGGCGGTTTCTCGAGGCGCTGGCGGCCGTATGAAGATCACGGTCGTCGGCGGCGGCGTCATCGGCTGCGCGACCGCGTACGAGCTCGCGAAGCAGGGCTGTGCGGTGACGCTGTTCGAGCGAGCGATGCCCGGCTCCGAAGCCTCGGGCGCGGCCGCCGGACTGCTGGCGCCGCTCGGCGGCTCGGCCGGCTCGGCGTTCGACCGGCTCGCGCTCGCGAGCTGGCGACTCTATCCGGACGTCGTCGAGGAGCTGCGTGATCGCACGGGCATCGACGTCGAGTACGTGACGCGCGGCACGATCTATCCGCTGTTCAGCGTCGAGGACGTGCGTGAGGCCGAAGCGCGTGTGGCCGGTCGCGAGCCGTCGCAGTTCGGGATCGAGGCGTGGGACACGGCGGACGTCCGTGTGCGTGAGCCCGCGCTGGCGACGCGCGTGCGCGGCGCGATGTTCGTCGGCGCCGATCACTGCCTGAGCAGCCAGCGCTTGGTGATGGCGTACGCGCAGGCCGCCGTCGCCGCCGGCGTTGTCCTGCGCTCGGGCACGTCCGTGAGTCGCGTGATCGTGGAGGACGGCCGCGCGCATGGCGTCGTCGCCGACGGCGATCGCTGGGAGGCCGACGCCGTGTTACTCGCGACGGGCGCGTGGACAGGAGCGCTCGCGGCGTCCTTCGGGGCGCGACTGCGCGTCGAGCCTGCGCGTGGGCAAATGCTCGCGTTGGCCCACATGCCGCCGGTGCTGAACCACGCCATACACGCCGACGACGTCTACCTCGTGCCGCGACCGTCGGGCGAGCTGCTCATCGGCGCCACCGTCGAGCGCGTCGGATTTCAGCGAGCCGTGACCGCGGAGGGGATCTCCGGGCTGCTCGCCTCGGCCATCGCCCTGGTGCCGTCCCTTGCTTCGTTGCCGATCTCGCGCACCTGGTATGGCTTTCGACCGTGGGCGCCCGACGGCTTACCGATCCTCGGGCCGTGGCCGGATGTCGACGGCCTGTGGGTCGCGACGGCGCATTTTCGCAGCGGCATCCTGCTGGCGCCGATCACCGCGCGACTCATGACGGAGTGGATGACGACCGGAACAACAGACGTCGACACCGACGCGTTCGCCCCGCAGCGCTTTCTCACGCGGGACCGCTCTGTCTTCTGAGCAGCCGTCGCGCGCGGCGCTCTCACGCCCTCACGACGACCCGCTCGACTTTTTGATGTCGAGAATCGGCGGCAGGGCGCCGATCTGCGGCGCTTCCCGGACCTGCGTGATGTGATTCATCCGCGCCACGATGTCGCGGATGCGCTCGCTGCCCTCACGTGCGCGGTCGATCCACTTGGCCTCCTCGCTGTCGGGCGGTACGGTGCGCCCGGCCAGGGCGAGTCCGCCCACGACGACCGTGAGCGGATTGTTGATCTCGTGCGCGGCCGCGCGGGCGAGCAGGGTCACCGCACGCAGCTCCGCCGCCTCGCGCCGCGCGGTCTCCGCGGCGCGTCCGGCCACGACGTCGGCGAAGAGCCGCGCGACGAGACCGATGCCAACCACGTGGAGCACGAGCAGCGGCAGCCACACTGCGGCGATCATCGCGACACCGCGCGGACCGAGAACCAGAAACGATCCCCAGGTCGCCGCGTACACGGTGAGCGCGAGCACCAGCGAGTGACGAAGCCCGACGCCGCCGTCGCGACGGGCCCAGACGCGCACGGCCGCCGACAGTGCAATGACCGCGACGATACCGAGCGCCCCCGCGGGGGCACCGGAGCCGCCGAGCGCGAATCGGCGCGCGATGGCGATGACCCCGGCGATCGCGCCCGCCGGAACGCCCTCCATGAGCGTGATCAGCGCCAGCGGCACCGCGCGCGCATCAACCCACCGATCCTCGCCCACCTGGATGCGCGACATCATGAGGAGCACCGCGAGGAGCCCGAACGCCACGCCGTTCGCCACGGGCCGCCAGCGCGCGAGGCGCGGCGACGCGGCCGGATCGAGCCAGCGCCACGTGTACGAATAAAAGACGAGACCGATCGCGATGGCGCCCGCCGCCTCGACGGCGTGGTGATAGTCCATGCCGGGTAGAATAGCGCCGGAACCGAGTGTATTGAGGGAGGCGCTATGACGAAGAACGACCTGAAGGAGCGCGTGTACGCGGCCATCGACCGTCGCGCGGACGAGATCGTCGGACTCGGCGAGCGCATTCGCCGACACCCCGAGCTCGGCTTCAAGGAAGTGAAGACGGCGCGGGTGGTGGAGGACACGCTCGGTGCGCTCGGCCTGAAACCGAAGACCGGGCTGGCCCTCACCGGCGTGCGCGCCGACGCACCCGGCCGCGCCGGCGATGGACCGACGTTCGCGCTGCTCGGCGAGCTCGACGGTCTCGTCGTCGCCGGACATCCCGAGGGCGATCCCGCCACGGGCGCCGCGCACGCGTGCGGACACAACGCGCAGGTGGCGGCGCTGCTCGGCGCCGCGATGGGGCTGGTCGATTCGGGCGCGTTCGACGCGCTGAGTGGCCGCGTCGTGTTCTTCGCGGTGCCCGCGGAGGAGTACGGCGACATCGAGTGGCGCGTGACGCAGGCGCGTGCCGGCAAGCTCGAGTTCCTCGGCGGCAAACCCGAGCTCCTCCGGCTCGGTCACTTCGACGACGTAGATCTTTCCATGATGATCCATCTCACGTCGCGAACCGAAGACGGCAAGACCGGCGTGCCGGCCTCGAACAACGGCTGCCTGGTGAAGACCATCCGGTACGTCGGCCGCGCCTCGCACGCCGGCGGGGCTCCGCACATGGGCATCAACGCGCTCTACGCGGCGCAGATCGGACTCGCCGCCGTGAACGCGATCCGCGAGACGTTCCGCGACGAGGACACCATCCGCGTGCACCCGATCATCACGCACGGCGGCTCGCAGGTGAACGTCATTCCCGGCGAGGTCCGGCTCGAGACCTACGTGCGTGGACGCACCGTCGACGCCATCCTCGATGCGCAGAAGAAGGTCGATCGCGCGTTCAAGGCCGGCGCGCTCGCGCTCGGCGCCAAAGTCGAGATCGAGACGCTGCCCGGCTACATGCCGATGACGTGCGACGCGACGATGGCGCGGCAGTACGAGGCCACCGCGGCGCGTCTCGTCGGGGCGGAGCACTACCGGCAGATCGGGCACCGCACTGGCTCGACGGACATGGGCGACCTGAGCATGGTGATGCCGGTGCTGCACCCGTACGTCGGCGGGGCCGTCGGCAGCGGCCACGGCGCCGACTACCGTATCGTCGATCCGCAGCTGGCGTACGTCACGAATGCCAAGGCCCTCGCCGCGACGGCGGTCGATATGCTCGCCGACGGCGCGGCCGGGGCGCGCGAGGTGCTGCGCGCGGCGAAGCCGCCGATGACGCGCGAGCAGTACTTGACCTTCCAACGCGGGCTCGCGCGCCGCGAGCTCTTCGAGGGGTGAGCGCGCGGCGCGTTCGGACTTGCCGGGCCGCCTAGCGCCGCGATGTACGGCAAGAGTCCGGTCGAGTTTCCGCAGCGGATCGTGTGCCTCACCGCCGAGACGACCGAGATCGCGTTCATGGTCGGCGCGGGCGATCGGGTGGTCGGCGTGCCGGGGACGGCGCGGCGTCCCGACGCGGCCCGTGAGCGCGCCCGCGTGGGTGGGTTCACCACGTTTCGAACCGATCGCATCCTGGCCCTCGAGCCGGATCTCGTGCTGGCGTTTTCCGACCTGCAGCGTGACATCGTCGGCGAGCTCATCGCGGCCGGCGTCGCGGTGCTGTGCACCAACCAGCGGCGTCTCGACGAGGTGCTGGCCGCGGTGCTGCTCATCGGCGGCGCGCTCGGGTGCGAAGCGGCCGCCCGCGACGTCGTGGCCGACGTGCGCGACGAGATCACGCAGATGCACGAGTACACCTCGGTGTGGCCCGATCGCCCGCGCGTCTACTTCGAGGAGTGGATGGATCCCCTCATCGCCGGGATCGGCTGGGTGTCCGATCTCGTCGAGATCGCCGGCGGCCGCGATGTGTTCGCCGAGCTCCGCGACCGCCGCTCGGCGCGCGAGCGCATCGTGGATCCGCGCGACGTCCTCACGCGCGATCCGCAGATCATGTTCGCGTCCTGGTGTGGCAAACCGGTCGACGCCACGACCATTGCCGCGCGTCCGGGCTGGCAGGCGATGGCGGCCGTCGCGAGCGACCAGATCCACGAGATACCCGGCGAAGATGTGCTCTCGCCGGGCCCGTCATTGCTGCACGGACTTCGGCGAATGCACGAGATCATCCAGGCCTTCCAGACACGGTGAGGTGCTGGCCGGGCCCGCTAGAATGAGGTGTCCGAAAAGTTTGGGGCCGGCCGACGCCGGCGGTTAGGATTGGGCCCTTCCTGATGACTGACAAGGTCGCGCGAACGCGTCCCGAGAGCTTCTTTTCCGATCGGTTCAACGTCACGCCGCCCCTCATGGAGCGGCTGCTCGGAAACAACCTCCTGGGTCGGGTGGACGATGCCGACATCTACCTCGAGTACCGTGTGAACGAAGAGCTGGTCCTCGAGGAAAACGTTGTCAAAAAAGCCTCGCGCCACGTGAGCCAGGGTGCCGGCGTGCGCGCGCAGTCCGGGCCGCGGACCGGGTATGCGCACACGGACGATCTGGCGATCGGCAACCTGGAAGAAGCCGCGCGTCAGGCGCGCGCGATCGCCGACCGCGCGGGCCGCTCCGGGGTGGTGGCCGTGCCGGGCCACGGCCGTCCGCACGACCTCTATACACTCGCCGAGCCACCGATCGTGACCGAGCTGGCGCGCAAGCTCGACCTCATGCGTCGGATCGATGCGGCGTGTCGCGCCGCCGACGCCCGGGTGACGCAGGTCATCGTCTCGCTCACGAGCGAAGACGTCGTGATGCTGATCGCGACCGCGTCGGGCTGGACCGTGGGCGACGTCCGGCCGCTCACGCGGCTCAACGTGACCGCGATCGCGGAGGAGGGCGGGCGCCGCGAGATCGGCAGCTATGGCGGCGGCGGTCGCGTCGCGTTCGATTTCTATCTCGACGCCGAGCGGTGGAAATGGTTCGCCAGCGAGGCGGCCCGCCAGGCCACGCTGAAGCTCGCGGCCGTCGATGCGCCCGCGGGCGCGATGACGGTCGTGCTCGGCCCGGGCTGGCCGGGCATCCTGCTGCACGAGGCCATCGGCCACGGCCTCGAAGGCGACTTCAACCGCAAGGGCGTGTCCGCGTTCGCCGGGCGTGTCGGACAGAAGGTGGCGTCCGAGCTGGTGACCGTCGTCGACGACGGCACGATCGCGAACCGGCGCGGATCGCTCAACGTCGACGACGAGGGCACACCGACCGGGCGCAACGTCCTCATCGAAAACGGCATCCTGCGCGGCTACATGCAAGACCGTCTCAACGCGCGGCTGATGGGCCAGACGCCGACGGGCAACGGACGCCGTGAATCGTACGCGCACCCGCCGCTGCCGCGCATGACGAACACGTTCATGCTGGCCGGGCAGGAGGACCCGCGAGACATCGTGCGCTCGGTGAAGCACGGCCTGTACGCGGTGAACTTCGGCGGCGGCCAGGTCGACATCACAAGCGGCAAGTTCGTGTTCTCGGCGAGCGAGGCCTACCTGATCGAGGACGGGCAGGTCACCCGACCGGTGAAGGGCGCGACGCTGATCGGCAACGGTCCCGACGCGCTGACGCGCGTGAGTCGCGTGGGGCACGACCTCGCTCTCGACGAAGGCGTGGGCACGTGTGGCAAGGACGGCCAGTCGGTGCCCGTCGGCGTCGGGCTGCCGACGATTCGGCTGGACGGCATGACCGTCGGCGGCACCGCCGTCGCGTCGAGCGGGGCGATCCGTGAGCGTTGACACGACGCTGCTGACCGACGTCCTCGCTCGCGCGACCGCGCGCGGCGCGAGCGCCGCCGATGGTTTTTTGATCGAGGAGCAATCCTTCAGCGCCTCGGTCCGGCTCGGCCAGGTCGACACCGTCACCCACTCCCGCGAGCAGCGGCTGGCGCTGCGCGTGTTCGCGGGCCGCGCATCCGCCGCGGCGTCGACGTCGGACTTCTCGCGAGTGTCGCTCGAGCGCGTGGTCGACGAGGCGACGGCGCTGGCGCGTGTGACGACGGAAGATCCTCACGCCGGCTTGCCGGATCCCGCCGAGCTCGTGGACGGTGTGCCCGACCTCGGGCTCGAAGACCACGAAGGTCCCGACCCGACGCCCGAGGAAAAAATCGAGCTCGCGCGCCGCGCCGAGGCGGCGGCCCTCGAAGCCGACCCGCGCATCACGAATTCCGAAGGTGCCGAATATTTCGATCGGCGCGCGCACTATGCGTACGCGACCTCGCACGGCTTCGCGCGCGCGTACAGCACCTCGTCGTTCGGCCTCAGCGTCTCGCCGGTGGCCGGCAAGGACGGCGAGATGCAGCGTGACAGCTGGTATACGTACGCGCGGCGCCGCCGCGCCCTCGACGCCCCGGAGTCCGTCGGCCGCACCGCGGCCGCGCGGGCGCTGCGCCGGCTCGGCGCGCGCAAGGTGAAGACCACCGAGGTGCCGGTGATCTTCGATCCGGACACCGCGGCCACGCTGCTGCGCTCGATCGCGGCCGCCGCGAGCGGCCCGAGTCTCTATCGCCGCGCGTCGTTCCTGTTCGAGCGGCTCGGCTCGCGCATCGCCGCGCCCGCCGTCACGATCGTCGACGACGGTCTGCTGCCAGGCGCGCTCGGATCGCGACCGTTCGACGGCGAGGGGCTGCCGACACGCCGCAGTGTCGTCGTCGGTGAAGGCACGCTGCGGTCGTACCTGCTCGACACGTACTCGGCGCGCAAGCTCGGACTGCACTCCACGCACCACGCCAGCCGCGACGGCGCCGGCGTGTCCGTGGGCACCACGAACTTGATGCTGCTGGCGGGACCGACCAATCCCGCCGAGCTCATCGGCTCGGTCAAGCAGGGGTTGTACGTCACGGAGCTCATCGGGTTCGGTGTCAACGGTGTCACGGGCGACTATTCGCGCGGCGCCGCCGGGCTGTGGATCGAAGACGGCCAGCTCGCATATCCCGTCGAGGAGGTGACCGTGGCCGGCAATCTGCTGGAGATGTTCGATCGCATCGACGGCATCGGCAATGATCTCGCGCTGCGCGATCGTGTCGCATCGCCGACGCTGAAGATCGCGCGCATGGTCGTGGCGGGCGAGTGATGATCGTCGACAGCCACTGCCATCTGCACGATCCCGCGCTGCCGGACGCGCTCGACACGCTGCGTGTAGCGCACTCGCTCGACGTGTGGGGCGTCGTCGCGGTCGGGTGCGATGCCGAAAGCAACGCGCGCACTCTGGCGTTGGCCGCCGCCGCGCCGAAAGCCGCCTGGGCGTGTCTCGGCTTTCATCCCGACCAGGAGCGGCTCGGCGACGCAGACCTCGAGGCCGTGGAGCGTCAGGTGACGGAACATCACCCGCGCATCGTCGGCCTCGGCGAGGTCGGGCTGCCGTGGTACTCGCTCGAGGGCAAGACCGACGCGGCGGAGCGGACGGCGCGTGCCCGCGCGCGGCTGGAGCGCCTGCTTTCCCTGGCGGCCCGTTACGATCTCGCCGTGTCGCTGCACGCGCCCCACGGCGCCGCGGCCGATGCGCTCGATGCGCTGCAGCGTCACGACATCGAGCGCGCGGTCTTTCACTGGCACAAGGCGCCCCGCGAGGTCACCCGGCGGATCGTCGACGCGGGCTACTTCGTCTCGGTGACGCCGGAAGTCGTGTACCGCGATCGCGACCGCACCCTCGTCGCCGACGTTCCGCTCGACTCGCTCCTCGTCGAGAGCGACGCGCCATGGAAATACGGCGGCGAGCTGGCCGGCGTCGAATCGGGACCGTGGCTCGCGGCGCGCGCGGCGGAGGAAGTCGCCCGCATCAAGCACGAGCCGCTCGACGAGGTGATGTTCCAGCTGTCGACGAACGCGTGCCGTCTCTTTCATCTGCCCTGGACGTGAGCGTCGAGCGGCACACGATCGCCCTGCCGGACGGCAAGCTCGCGCTTGCGCTGCACGTCCCCGACGTCACGCCGCGCGTCCCGGCCGTCGTCGCGTGTCATGGACTGTCGGCCTCCAAGGACTCGGACAAATACGTTCTGCTCGGCGAGGCGCTGCCCGCCGCTGGCCTGGCCCTCGCGCGCTTCGATTTCCGCGGCTGCGGCGAGTCGAGTGGCCGGGAAGAGGACACGACGATCGCGACGCGCATCGAGGACGTCGACGCCGTGCTCGACCACCTCGCCGGGCATCCGCGGCTCGACGGTCGGATCGGCCTGCTCGGCTCGAGCCTCGGTGGGTTCGTGGCGTTGTTCATCGCCTCGCGGCGGCGCGACACGCCGGTGGTCACGTGGAACGCGCCCGCCAGCCTCACCGAGCTCGCCAACGATGACCTGCGCGACAACCGGGGCCTCGGTGTGGCGTTCGCGCTGGAATACATGCAGGGCCGCTTCGCGCTCGCGCCGAAGGGCGTCGCGCGGCATTTGATCGTGCACGCCGACGCCGACGACGTCGTCGCGCTCTCGCACGGGCTCGCGCTGCTCGATCAGGCCGCGGAGCCGTGCGATCTGCTCGTCATCGAGGGCGCGGATCATCGGCTGACCGATCCCGCGCATCGCGCGCGCGCGGTGGGCGCGAGCGTCGAGTGGCTGCGGCGCTACCTGCCGTGAACACTCCGCGTCTGCGGGACGAATTTCTCGACCTGGCGCGCATCAGCAGCGTGTCCAAGCGCGAGGGGAACGTCGCGAAGCGGCTGACCACCATCCTCGAGGGCATGGGCGCTGCTGTGCAGGTGGACGACGCGGGCGAGCGCGTGGGCAGCGATACCGGGAACCTGCTCGCGCACTTTGCCGGCACGGCCCCGGACGTCGCCCCGTTCCTGCTGTGCGGCCACATGGACACGGTTCCGCCCGCCGACCACGTCCGTCCCGTCGTCGACGGTGACATCATCCGCACGGACGGCACGTCGGTGCTCGGCGGCGACGACAAGGCGGGCATCGTCGCCATCCTCGAAGCGGTCCGGCTGCTGCGCGAGCGGCACATCCCGCACGGCCCGATCGACGTGCTCTTCACGATTTGCGAGGAGCTTGGTCTCGTCGGAGCGAAGCACTTCGACGTTGGTCGCCTCCGCGCGCGCACGGGACTGATTCTCGACTGCGACGGCGTGCACGAGCTGATCACGCGGGCGCCCGCGGCCAACCGACTGCAGGTCACGGTGCATGGCCTCGAGGCGCACGCCGGTCTGGCGCCCGAAGAAGGGATCAGCGCGGTGCAGATTGCGGCCGAGGCCATCGCCGCCATGCGGCTGGGTCGCGTCGACGCCACGACGACCGCGAACATCGGTCGCATCGAGGGCGGGCTTGCGAGCAACATCATTCCCAACCGCGTCCTCCTCCGCGGTGAGACGCGCAGCCTCACACTCGAAGCCCTCGAAGCCCAGACCCGGCACATGGTCGAGTGCTTCGAGCGCGCGGCGTCGCGGCGCTCGGTGACGGTGGCGGGCACGACGCATGTCGCGCGGGTCGAGCCGCGCGTGCAGCGCGATTACGAGCCGCTCGCGGTGGCGGACGACACGCGGATCGTCCGTCTCGTGCGCGACGCCGCCGAGCAGCTCCACAAGCCATTCCGCACGCGCGCGACCGGCGCGGCCTCGGACGCGAACGTCTTCGGCGCGCGCGGACTCGAGGTTGCCAATCTCGGCTGCGGGATGCGACAGATCCACACCGTGCACGAGTGGGTGGACGTCAACGACATGGTGGCGACGACGGAGCTGCTCGTCGAGACGGTGCGGCTGCACGCCACGCGAGGTTAGGCGAACGCGACGTTGAAGCGACCTGGAGCTTGAAGCGATCGCGACGCGCCCGGACGCTCGCTACACCGCGTACGGCGAGACGAGGCGGCTCGCGACCGTGTCCGTCTCCGGCTCCGAGCAGTAGCCGAACCATTCCGGGCGCTGCAGCAGCAGCGGCTCGAGCTCCGGCAACAAACCCTCCACGCTGAACGCGGCGGGGTGCGCCGCGGCGAGCGCCGTGCACTCGTGGACGCCCATCATCAGGGTCGAGATCCGCGGCTGTTCCAGCGAGTGGGCGAGGAGCAGGTAGGCGGGCTGGTAGACGCTCACGGCGCGCTCGACGAAGTGCGCGAGCGCGGCGAGGACGGGCGCGGAGCAACCCGATCGCGCGGTCAAGAGCAGCATGGCAAGCGCCGACGCGTGCAGGGGAACGCGCCGAAACTCCCGCACCACGATCAGCGTGTGGTCGCCGGGCTCGGCCACCGGCGTCGGCGGAGCCCACGCCTCGGCGTCGTGCACCGTGTAGATGGCGAACCGCGATGGGTCCTCCTGACTGCGAAACCGCGAGCGCGCGTGGACGCGCGCGTCCAGCAATTCGTCGGCGCACTCGGAGGTGCTCATCAGGGTCTCGGACGCCATCGCGCGGTAGACTCGCAATCCGCGCATCCAGACCGGGCGTGTCCGCAGCATGGGTGCGGCAAAGAGCAACTGGCGTGCCGCAGCACGTCGGACCGCATCCGTTGTTGTGGCGCGGGGATGCGCTGCATCCCAAATTTTTCAAACACGCGTGGCCGACGGCGCGCGTCAGTCGCGTGACGAGATGGACGCCGGTTGTAAGGCCGGGATTTGCCTCGACTTGTACGATCTCAGTCGGCGCCAGGGAAAACTTTTTCACAGAAACATCAATGTCCGCTTCGACTTACGGCGCAGTCGTGTGATATTCGAAATGAGGAGCCGCGCACACTGTCAGCCGACATCCTCTACCAACTGGCCAATGGGGTTCTCGCCGTCTCGGCGCTCGGCGTTGCGACGCTGATCGTCGCGGCCATCGGGCGTCGTCGCGCCTGGCGGCCGGAGCCCCTCGGGATCGTGTTCTGCCTGCTCTTCGCCGCGATCGGCGTGCGGGCCGCGGTGCGCGTCTGGGCGCACGAGACCGCCGGGGCGATGCCGGTCGTGATGGTCGTCGACTGGCTGACCGCGGCCGCCGCCGTGGCGTTTCTCGCGCTGCACAAGCGCTACGGCATGCTGATCGACAATGCGGAGATGGTCCGCGACTACGCCGAGAAGGATCGCGAGGCGCGCGCTCTCGCGCAGGTGAACGCCGAGCTGCGCCGCCTCGACGAGCTGAAATCGGAGTTCCTCGCCATGGTCAGCCACGAGCTGCGCACGCCGCTCACGGCCATCGTCGGCTACAGCCGACTGCTGCTGCGGCAGGCCCACGGAACGCTGACACCGAAGCAGCTCGAGCACCAGGAGGCGATTTTTCGCGGTGCCCAGCGGTTGAACGATCTGATCAACGATCTCCTCGACGTGTCGCGCCTGGAGGCGGGGCGCATCGAGCTCGCACCCCGGTCGCTCGATCTGCGACACATCGTCGAGCAGGTCGGGACGGTCGTCACGCCGGCTGCGCACGCGCGCCACATTCAGGTGCGGACGTTGCTGCCGCCCGATGTGCCGTCGGTGCAGGCCGATCCCACGCGTCTGCAGCAGATCCTCGTGAATCTGGTCGGCAACGCGGTGAAGTTCAGCAAGCCCGGCGGCGAGGTCCGGCTCCTGGCCGGCCGTTACCGCGATCAGGTGTGGGTGGCCGTCGAAGACGACGGCGTCGGGATCGCCAAAGAAGAGCTGCCGCGCATCTGGGATCCTTTCTATCAGGTCGAGGCGCCGATGCGGCGTCGTCACGGCGGCTCCGGTCTCGGGCTTGCGATCGTGCGC
Organism: Candidatus Methylomirabilota bacterium; assembly: GCA_046723475.1. Taxonomy (GTDB): domain Bacteria; phylum Methylomirabilota; class Methylomirabilia; order Rokubacteriales; family CSP1-6; genus AR12. Next base: position 16,601 of record JBKOUQ010000229.1, on the reverse strand, counting down.
CGCCTCGTCGAGCTGCACGGCGGCGTGGTGCGCGCCGAGAGCGAGGGTGAGGGGCACGGCAGTCGTTTCACGTTCACGCTGCCAGTGGCGACGCTTCCCGCGGACACGCTGCGCGCGCCCGAGGCGGCGGCGCCGATCGACGCCGTGCTTGCGGGCCGCGAGGTGTTGATCGTCGAGGACGAGCGCGCCACGCAGGAGCTGATGCGCGCGGTGGTCGAGGATCTGCTCGGCGGGCGCGCGCGCATCTGCGAGAGTGGCGAGCACTGCCTCAAGCTCTCGCGCGAGCGCACGCCCGCGCTCGTGCTCCTCGACCTCATGCTGCCCGGTCTGAGCGGCTGGGAGGTCGCGCGCCGCCTGCGTCAGGATCCGCGTACCAGCGCGGTGCCGATCATCGCCGTGTCCGCGCTGTCGCGGGCGCAGGAGCGCGAATCGGCGCTGCACGCCGGCTGCGACGCCTACGTGGCCAAGCCGTTCACGCCCGACGAGCTCGCACGCCTGATGGCGACGACGCTCGAGACGCAGGACGTGGCGGCATCATGAAGACCCAGGCCGCGCGCATTCTGGTCGTCGAAGACAACGCGGACACCGCCGCGCTGCTCCGCGACCTTCTGGAGGGCGAGGGATACGACGTCGAGACCGCGGCCACCGGCGAGGCCGCGTTCGAGGCGTTGGCCCTCGCCCCGGACGTCGATCTCATGGTTCTCGATCTCATGCTGCCCGGCATGAGCGGCTACGAGGTCATCGAGCGGCTGCGCGGGCAACCCGACCTGTCTGATCTTCCGATCCTCGTGCTCAGCGCGCTCGGGAGCGCGTCGGCCCGCGTGCGCGGGCTGCGCGAAGGCGCCGACGATTACATGACGAAGCCGTTCCTGCCCGAGGAGATCGTCGCCCGGGCACGCACGCTCGTCACGGGCCGGCTCCTGGCCCGCCGCACCGGCGAGCTGCAGGCGCTGAGCCGTATCGCGCAGGCGGCGCTGACGGCGCCGAGCCCCGACCTCCTGCTGTTCCGCCTCGTCGAGATCGTCGTCGAGGTGTTCAACGCCGACGTCGCGGTCATCTACATGCTCGACGAGGCGCGCGCGGAGTTGCGGCCGCGCGCCGCGGTGGGCATGCCGGCGGGCATCGAGCCGGCGCCGATCCCCGTCGGGGTCGGTGCGGTGGCGACGGCGCTCTCCACACGCGAGCCCGTGCTCATCGCCGACGGCGCCGCAAGCGCCGGCGACCCGCTGACGCGCCGCGAGGCGTTCCGCTCGCTGATGGTCGCCCCGCTCGCGGTGGCGGGCTCGCCGATCGGGGTGCTCGAGGTCGCATGCCGCACGCGTCGCCTCGGCGGCCGCGCCGACCGCCTGTTGCGCATCGTGGCGGACCGTGCCGCCGTCGCCATCGAGCACGCCCGTTTGGAAAACGAGGCGCGCGAGCTGGCCGACGTCGTGCGGCGCATCGGCGAGGGCGTGATCGTCGCCGACGGCGACGATCGCATCGTCTTCGCCAACCGCGCGTTCCACGAGATGATCGGCGGGGGCGAGCCGCTGGTCGGTGTGCGCTGGACGGATTTCCTCGCCGGCGCGCAGGATGTGGCCGCGCTCACCGCGCAGATGCGCGGGCCGTCGTTCCAGGGCGAGGTGCTGCTGCTCACGCGCGCGGGCGACCCCCGGCCGGTGCTCGCGTCGCTGTCGACGGCGGAGCGCCACGACGGCGGCGGCATCCAGCGCATCGGCGTCTTCCGCGACATCAGTCGCGAGCACGAGCTTCGGTTCCGCGTGATCCGCGAGCAGAAATTCCGTACGCTCGGCTCGCTCGCGGCGGGCGTCGCGCACAATATCAACAACCGTCTCACGCCGGTGCTGGGGTGGACCGAGATGCTGCAGGAGCGGCTCAATGCCGACGAGCCGATCGCCGGCGACGAGCTCAAGCACGCGCTGAACGTCATCCACCAGGGGGCGTCGGACAGCGTCGAGACCGTCCGCCGACTGCAGGAATATTCGCGGCCCGCGCGCGTGAAGGGCCCCGAGGCGGTGCAGCTGCGCGACGTGCTCGAGCAGCTCCTCGCGCTGACGCGTCCGCAGTGGGACAACGAGGCAGCGCGGCGCGGCATCCGGTACGAGATCGACTTCAAGGCCGACCCGGCGCCCGCGGTGCTCGCCGTGGCCAGCGAGGTCCGCGAGGCGCTGCTGAATATTCTCGAAAACGCGCTGACCGCGATGTCGCAGGGCGGGCGGCTGACGCTGCACGTGCGTGGCGAGGACAGCCGCGCCGTCGTTTCGATCTCCGACACCGGCAAGGGGATGAGTCCCGAGGTGCAGCGGCTCGCGTTCGAGCCGTTCTTCACCACGCGCAGCACCGAGGGCGGCACGGGCCTCGGCCTGAGCCTGGCGCAGGAGATCGTGCAGCGCTATCGCGGCACGATCGCCCTCACGAGCCAGGAAGGCGTCGGCACGACGTTCACGCTGTCGTTCCCATCGATCAGCGCCGACGCGGCGCGCACGCCGGCGTTCCTGCCCTCGCTCGAGCCGCTCCGCATCCTGGCCGTCGAGGACGAGCCGGAGGTCCTCGACGTCCTGCGCGCGATGCTGACCAGCGCCGGCCACACCGTGTTCACCGCGGCGTCCGGCCGCGAGGCGCTCGATCTGTTCGAGCGCGAGCCCGTCGATCTCGTCCTCACCGACCTCGGGATGCCCGGCATGACGGGACTCGCGCTCGCGGCCGAGATCAAGCGACGGCGTTCGATTCCCGTGCTTCTCCTGACGGGCTGGGCGGACGAGCTCGACGCGGCCACCGCACCGTCGGTCGACCTCGTGGTGGCCAAGCCGTTCACGCGCGAGCGGCTGTTCGAGGCGCTGGCGCGTACGCTGCCCGATCGCGTCCGACCCGCCTGAGGGCGTTTGTGATCACGCTCAGCGCTGCGGCTGGGCCTCCGCATCTACCGGCGTGGTGCCGCCGCTGAATGCCACACGCGGATTCCCCACGCGCAGCCGCCACAGACGGAACGACTCGCGGGCGTGCGCGACGCTGAACACCACGTAGAGCGTCTTGAAAAACCAGAACCGCGAGCGGGCTCCGATGTCGCGAAACACGTCGCCGGCCAGGAGCGAGGTGACGGCTTCCTGCACGCGGAACGGATTGCCGGGGTGCAGCAGCAGGCTTCGCATGCCGGGAGAATTGAAGCGCGTGATGAACCAGGAGAACGTCTTGACGCCGCGCCGAACCATCCGCTCGAAGTGCCGGAACCGCGTGTCGGCGGACGCATCACCGCGTAGCCACGCGTCGACGGCCTCGGCGCCCAGCATGCCGCTGTTCATGCCGAGCAGCACGCCGCTGGAGAAGACGGGGTCCACGAACGCATACGCGTCACCCACCATGATGTAGCGTTCGCCGCGCATGCGCGTGCACTCGTAGGAATAGTTGCCCGTCGCGCGTGCGACATTGTCGATGAGGGTCGCGTTCCGCATCCGGTGGCGCATCTCGGGGTGGCCGAGTGAGATCGTCTGGAGGAGGAATTCCGGCGGCGGCGTCGTGCGACGCTTGAGATAGTCCGGGCGGCACACCGCGCCGACGCTCATGGTGCCGTCTCGGAGCGGAATCATCCAGAACCAGCCGTGTTCGAACCAGTAGACGCTGATGTTGCCCTCGTACTCGCCGGGGCGTCGGTCGACGCCGTCGAAGTGGCCGAAGATCGCGGCGCTCGCGTGCCGCGGGTTCTTGCGCTTGAGATCGAGCTTTCGCGCCAGCAGCGTGTCGCGGCCGGAGGCGTCGACGAAGAAGCGACACGTCCAGTGGCTCTCTCGGCCGTGCTCGTCCATCGCGCGCACCACCGGGTCGCCTGCTGTCGGGAAGTCGACGGCCGTCACGTGCACGCCCTCCAGGACCTGGGTGCCCTTGGTGGCGCTGTTTCGGAGCAAAACATTGTCGAACTCGGAGCGGCGAACTTCGTAGGCGTAGGGATGATTTTTGTCGAGCGCGAAGGCGAAATGAAACTGATGGTGGCCGCTGACCTCGAGGTTCGAGTTGAAGTCGGCGCCGGGCTTCTTGATTCCGATCGCGTCGACCTGCTCGAGCACGCCGAGCCGCTCGAGGATCGGAAGATTGTGCGGGAGGAGCGACTCTCCGATGTGGAAGCGTGGATGATGCTCTTTTTCGAGCAGCGTGACGCGCCAGCCCTTTTCGGTGAGCAAGGCCGAGATGGTCGAGCCGGCGGGTCCGCCACCGACGACGAGGACGTCGCACGCGTTCATGCTGGGTGCGGCGCGGGCGACGCGGGCTACCGCAGGTGGATCTTGCCGCCGCCGGGCAGACCGCCGGGCCCACCCTTGGGATCGAAGCCCGGCGGCAGAGTGGGCGGTACGACGATCTGGGACGCGGCCTCGCGTTGAAGCTCCATGAGCTCGCGGCGCGTCCGCTCGATTGCGGCCGTCGCGCCGGCGGAGAACTTTTCGATGGCGTCGGCCAACGACGTGGCGTCGATCTCGAATACCAGCGGCAGCAGTCCTGCTTGCGTGAGCAGCTGCGCTTCGCCGACGTAGAGGACGGGCCGGCCGAGGTCGGTCGAGCCGTCGGTCTTGATCGGCGTCATCACGCGGATCGTGCCGACACGTCGGTCGGTGATGACGTCCTCACGGTAGAGGGAGGTCGCGTCCATCGTGGGTTCGCCGGTCCGGATGTCTGCCGCCATGCCCCTAACGATACCAGACGGCCACGATGACGGCCGCCAGCAGCAGGCGATAGACGACGAACGGGATCAGCGAGCGCCGCTTCAAGTAATTGACGAGAAACCAGACCGCAAACCAGCCGCTGAGGAAGGCCACGAGCAGCGCGAGCAGGATCGGCCCCGTATCGCCGAGATGCTCGCCGCTGCGCACGAGGTGCAGCGCTTCCTTGAGGCCCGCCCCGGCCGTGATCGGGATGCCGAGCATGAAGGCATAGCGTGCGGCGGTGGCGCGATCGAGGCCCGTGAACAGGCCGGTGGTGATCGTGATACCGGAGCGCGAGGTCCCCGGGATCAGCGCGAGCGCCTGGGCGAACCCGACCGCGATGCCCTGGCCCCAGCCGACGTGCTCGATCGGATCGTCCGGCCGATCGCCGGGATTTCGGTGCGTGCGTTGGGGCGCCGGCAGCGGACGCGCCTGGCGGTCCGCGGCCAGCATGACGAGCCCCCAGAGCGCGGTCGTGCTCGCGATGAGCAGCGGCGAGCGGAAGTTGGCCTCGATGTACTTCGAGAACGCGAGCCCGACGACGGCGCCGGGGATCGTGGCGAGCACGATGATCACACCGAGCCGACGGTTCAGCACGCCGCTGAAGAGGTCGAAGATCTCCACGCGGAAATACGCGAGCAACGCGGCGAGCGTGCCGAGATGTAGCGCGGCGTCCACCGCGAGGCCCTGGTCGGGCCATCCGAAGATCCGCGGCACCAGGATCAGGTGTCCCGAGGAGGAGACCGGGAGAAATTCTGTCAGACCCTGCACGAGCCCGAGGACCAGCGCCTGGGCGTAGCTCACCCGACTATTTCTTCGCCGCCGTCGACGCCGATCACGTTGCCGGTGATCCAGTACGTGTCGGGGTGCGACAGTACGACGATCGCCTTCGCCACGTCCTCGGGCGTGGTGAGACGGCCGCCGGGGTTGCGTCGGCGTGCCTGGGCCATGATCTCCTCGTGTCCGGGGATCTTCTGCAAGGCGGGCGTGTTCGTGACGCCCGCGCGAATGGAGTTCGCCGTGATACCGCGTGGACCGAGCTCGGCCGCGAGCTGACGGATGTTCGACTCCAGGGCAGCCTTGGCCGCGGACACCGGCCCGTAGTTCGGAAGCACACGCGCGCCGCCCGAGGAGGTCATCGCGTAGATGCGCCCGCCGCGCGTCATGAGGCCGCGGCCGACGAGCTCCTGCGTCCAGTACACGAGGCTGTGCGCCATCACGTCGAGGGTCATGTCCATCTGCGACTGTGTGACGGCGTCCTTCATCGGATCGGCGACGAAGAGCTTCAACGTGCCGAACGCCAGCGAGTGCAGCAGGACGCGGACGCGCCCCAGCTCGCCGCGCTCCTCGAGGAGCCGGTGCATATCGCCCGCGACCTCGGCACGCCGCTCGGCATCAGCGGCGTTCACGTTGAAGAAGCGCGCCTCGCGTCCGGCGCCCCGAATCTCGGTGGTGATGCGCTCGACGTTGGCGAGCGTGGCCTTGCGATCGAGATGGACGCCGAAGATGTGCATGCCCGCGCGCGCCAGCGCCACGCTGACCGCCTCACCGAAGCCGGAGGAGGCACCGAGCACGAGAGCCCAACCGTCGAGACGGACCGGAGTGGCGTCGGCGGTCACGGCGTGTAGTCTAGCATCAGCGTCGCCGGCATCGTAGAATTCGCCCGGCATGCCGAAGACGGCCGGCATCATCCTCATCGGTAACGAGATCCTGTCCGGCAAGATCAACGACGAGAACGCCGCCTACCTCTGCCGTGAGCTGCGTCAGCTCGGCGTCGACGTGCGGCGGATCGTCGTGATTCCCGACGAGGTCGCCCTCATCGCCGAGGAGGTGGCGGCGTTCAGCAAGGCGTACGACCTCGTGTTCACCTCGGGCGGGGTCGGACCCACGCACGACGACGTGACCGTCGAGGGCGTGGCACGCGCGATGAGCGTGCCGATCGTGCGCCATCCCGATCTCGTCGCGCTGCTGGAGCGGTATTATCGCGACACGCTGACCGACGCCGCGCTGCGTATGGCCGACATTCCAGAGGGCGCCGATCTCGTCACCGACAACGGCCTGCGGTTTCCGACCATCGCGATGCGCAACGTGTACGTGCTGCCCGGCGTGCCCGAGATCTTCCGGCGCAAGTTCGACGCCATGCGGGAGCGCTTCCGGGACGCGCCGATCCACCTCAAGAACGTGTTCGTGCGGATCGGCGAGGGCACGCTCGCGGACTACCTGAACCGGCTGCTCGGTGCATTCCCCCTGCTGCTCATCGGCTCGTATCCGGAGCTCTCCAATCCCGAATATCAGGTGAAGGTCACCCTCGAGTCCCGCGACCGCGCCTACCTCGAGCAGGCGCTCACCGAGTTCCTCGACGAGCTTCCGCAGCACGCGGTCGTGAAAGTCACCTGACGGGACCACCGCCCGGTGCGCGGGATCCCCCTCGGCGTGGCAATCGTCGTGGCCGCGCTCTATCTCGGGCGCCTGGGACACGCGCCGTTCGTCGATCCGCCGGAGGGCATGCACGCGGCAATCGCACGCGAGATGGCGCAGCTCGGCGACTGGATCACGCCGCACGTCAACGGCGTGCGGTACTTCGACAAGCCGCCGCTCCTGTACTGGTTGATGGCGGCATCTTTTGCCGTCGCGGGCATTGGCGAGGCGACCGCGCGGGTGTGGTCGGCGCTGGCCGCGGTCGGCATCGCGGCGGTCACCGCGAGGCTCGGCGTCATCCTGGGCGGCGCGCGGCTCGGACTGTTGGCCGGGCTCATCGTCGTCGCCAACCTCGGGATGTACCTCTACGGGCGGCTCGTGAAGCCGGACATGGTCTTCATCCTCTGCATCGTGCTCGCGTATGCAGGTCTTGCGATCGCGTACAAGGGCGCGGGGCGCTGGGGCCTGGGTCTGTTCTACGCGAGCCTCGGCGCGGCGGCGATGACGAAGGACGTGCTCGGGGCGCTCGGCCCGCTCGCGGTGGTCGCGCTGTTCTTTGCGCTCACCCGCGAGCGACCGCTGGCACCGTGGGCGCCGTGGTGGGCGGTGCTGCTGCTCTTCGGCGTGACCGTGCCGTGGTACGCGGCGGTCGAGGCGCGTAGTCCCGGCTTCGTCTGGTACACGCTCGTCGACAATCATCTGTCGAACTTCACGCGGCATCGCGTGTTTCCCGACGAGGACGTGCCGCTCGGCACGCTGCCGTTTCTGGGCGTCACGCTGCTCGCCTTCCTGCCGTGGTCGCTTGCCGCGCCGTGGGCCGTGGCGCGCGCGCTGCGACGGCCGTGGGAGGATGCGACGGCGCGGCTGTGGGTGCTGATGGCGCTGTGGCCAATTGTCGTGATCGCGTTCTTCGCGCTGTCGCCCTTCAAGCTGCCTCACTACGGGTTGCCGGCGTTTCCGGCGCTCGCGCTCGTCGTCGCGCGCGTGTGGGACGAGTCGATCGACGCGGTGCCGGGCTCCCTGCGGCCGCGCGCGCTCATCGTGCCGATCCTCATCGCGTTCGCGCTGGCGGCACTGGCCTGTGGGCTGACCGTGAGCGGGCGACTGCCGATACCGAACGACGTGCTCGCCAATTTCGACGTCACGACGCGCAATCGTGCCGCCCGTGGCCAGACGAGCGCGAGCGCGCCGCTCGACGTGTACGTGCCCGTCATCCGCACGTGCGCGGTGATATTCACGGCGGGCAGCGTCGTGCTCGCGTGGGCCGCGTGGCGCCGCCGACCGGCCCTCGGCGTCTGGGCCACGGTCGCGGTGACGCTCGCGTTCCTCCCCGCGGCGGGCGACGGGATGGCGATCTTTGCGCGCAGCCGCTCCGCGCGGACGGTGACGGAGGCGCTGGTGGCGCGGCTCGCACCCGGCGATCAGATCGTCCATGAGGGCCCGCTGGAGAACACGGGCTCGCTGCTGCTCGCGGTGAATCGACCGGTCACCGTGGTGAACGGGCTGCAGTCCAATCTGGCGTTCGGAGCGACGTTTCCCGAGGCGCGCGACCGGTTCTGGGACGGCGTACGGCTCGCTCAGGAGTGGCCCAAGCCGGGACGGCGCTTTCTGGTGACCGGCGTGGCCCCGGACCGCAGTGTCGTCCGCACGCTGCCGGCCGGTTCCGTGCACCTCGTCGCCCAGGGTGGCGGGCGCTGGCTGTACACGAATCTTGAAAATTGACCGAGCCGCGTCGGATGATGGCCAGGTGGGCCCGGCGTCGCGGTACACGCTGAAGGATGATCCGTGGAGCAGTCATTCCATCATCCTCGACTGGGTCGGCGAGGGGCAGGGGCGTCGTCTGCTCGACGTCGGTGCGGCCGACGGCCTGCTGTCGCGCCGCCTGAGCGAGCACGGCTGGAAGGTCACCGGACTCGAGGCCGACCCGGTGGCCGCAAAGGCCGGCGCCGCGTACTGCCAGCGCATGATCGTGGCCGACCTCGATGCCGGACTGCCGCCCCTCGAGGGGACGTTCGACACGATCGTGTGTGCTGACGTGCTCGAGCATCTGCGCGATCCGCGCGCGGTGCTCGTCGCGCTACGCAAGCTGCTCGCCGACGAAGGCGCCATCGTCATCTCGATTCCGAACATCGCGCATCTCTGGATGCGTCTGTCGCTGCTCGCGGGACGGTTCGACTACGCCGATCGCGGCATTCTCGACCGCACGCACCTGCGGTTCTTCACGCGGCGCACGCTCACGGCGCTGCTCACGGAGGCTGGGTTGCGCCCGACGCGATCGACTGCGACGCCCGTGCCGCTCTACCAGGTTGTCCCGCCGCGCTGGCATGGTCGCCTGCTCGGTGCCGTCCACGCGCTGAGCGCGGGCAGCGCGCGGCTCCTTCCGCGGCTGCTCGCCTACCAGTTCGTCGTGCTCGCGAGGCGCGCGTGAAGGCGTTGCCGGCGCCCAAGGTCGTCGTCGTGATGCCCGCGTACAACGCCGGGCGCACGCTGCGCATGACGTACGAGGAGCTGCCCAAGGACAGCGTCAACCTCGTCATCCTCGTCGACGACGGCTCCACCGACACGACGCTCGACGTCGCCCGGCAGCTCGGGCTCGAGATCTTCGTGCACAACCGCAACTACGGATACGGCGCGAACCAGAAGACGTGCTACACGGAGGCGCTACGCGCGGGCGCCGACGTCGTCGTGATGGTGCACCCGGACTATCAGTACGATCCCACGCTCGTCCCGCAGATCGTCGAGCCGATCACCCGCGGCACCGCCGACGTCGTGCTCGGCTCGCGTCTCAAGAGCGGGTCGGCGCTCGCCCAGGGCATGCCGTGGTGGAAGTTCGTCGCCAATCGCTTCCTGACCTGGGTCGAGAACCGCGCGTTCGGGCTCCGGCTGTCCGAATACCACACGGGCTACCGCGCGTTCCGTCGCGAGGTGCTCGAGGCGGTGAACTTCCGCGCGAACGCCGACGGCTTCATCTTCGACCAGGAGATCATCGCTCAGGTCGTGGCCGCCGGCTTCCGGATCTCCGAGATTGCGGTCCCGACGCGCTACTTCCCGGAGGCGTCGTCCGCGTCGTTCGTCGCGTCGAGCGGCTATGGCCTGCGCATCCTCGCCGTCGTCTTCTGGTATCTGCTCAACAAGTGGGGTTTCCGCCGCTCCCGCCGGTTCGACAGCCTGCACGCCCGGTACACGCGTCTGACGTGAGGCGGCTCGCGTGGGGGCTCGACGGCATCGCCGTCGTGCTCGCCGCGCTTGCCGTCGGCATACTCGTGACCGGACGTCTGCGCGTGGGCGGGCTCACGCTCGAGCGCGCGGAAGACCTGGTCGTCATCCTGGCGCTGGTCGTCGGCGCGCGCCTTGCGCTCGTCCCCGCCGCGCTGCCGCGCGTGTCGGCGCGGCTCGCGGTGCTCGGCGGTGCCGCGGTGTATGTCGCGGTGTTGGGGTTCGTCGTGGTGAGCCGCCACCTGGCGCTGCGCACACACGCGCTCGATCTCGGCTATTACGTGCAGCTCGTGTGGAATCTCGCGCACGGGCTCGGCGCGCGCGTGACGCTGCCGCCGATGCACGCGTGGGGCGATCATTTCTCGCCGATTCTCTATCTGTTCGTGCCGTTGGGCTGGTTCGCGCCCGGCGCGACCGCGCTGCTGCTGGCGCAAACGGTGATCTTCGCCTCGGGTGCGGTGGCGGTCGCCGCGTTCGCCGCGCGTCGGCTCGGCGATCCGAGGACCGCGGCAGCCTTCGCGGCGCTGTATCTGCTGAACCCGACCCTGCACGGTATCAACGTGCGCGACGTGCATCCCGCGGCATTCGCGATCCCGCTCCTGGTCGCGGCGGCCTGGGCTTTCGATGCCGGACGCCCCGGCTGGATGACGGTGGCGCTGCTCGCCGCGCTCGCCGGCCGCGAAGACGCCGCGATCGCCGTCATCGGATTCGGCGTGTGGCTCGCGCTGGCGCGCCGGCGCTGGTGGGCCGGGGCGCTTCTCGCCGTCGCGTGCATCGGCCTGCTGTGGGTCGACATGAACGTCGTGATCCCGTACTTCCGCGGCGAGCCATACCCGCATCTGCTGAAGCGCTATGCGTATCTGGGGACCACGCTGCCCGAGGTGCTTGCCAACGCGGTGCTACGGCCGTGGCGCTGGCTGGCCGTCGTCGTCACACCGGCGAAGGCGCTGTACGTGCTCACGACGCTGGTACCGCTCGGACTGCTGCCGCTCGCGGCGCCGCGCGCGGCGGCCGCGGCACTGCCTGGGCTCGCCGTCAATCTGCTTTCGACCGATGACGTCCTCTTCCACTACCGCACGCAGTACCAGGCGTTCGTGCTGCCGTTCCTGCTGCTCGCCGCGGTCGACGGCTTTGCCACCCTCCGCGAGGCGCGCTGGTGGCCGCGCCGGCTTGCGCCACGCGCGGTGCTGGTCGGCGCCGCGCTCGCCGCCGTCGTGCTCGGCGCGCGGACGGTGAACGACCTCGGCGTCGCCAAGTGGGGCAGGAGTCCCGAGCAGCGCGCCGCCCGCGCGCTGCTCGCGCGCGTGCCGCCAGGCGTGCCCGTGAGCGTCAACGAGCGCCTCGTGCCGCATCTCGCGACGCGGCCCGAGTGCTACGTCTTTCCCGCGGGCATCGATCGCGCGCACTGGGTGCTGGACGTCGACGCGAGCGTCGCGCGCGAGGCGCCCGCCGGCTTCGAGGTCGTGGCGCGCGAGCGCGGCTGGGCGCTGTTGCGGCGGGCCGGCTAAGACACGGCGGCGCCGAGCACGTGCGAGGCGTGGTGGTGGACCATTCGCCACGCGTCGCCGTCGCGCTCGAACAGATTCGTGGCGAGAATCGAGGTCACGCCGACGCGGCCATCGGTATCCGACAGAATGTTCTCGGTGCAGGTGATCCACGCGAAGTCCGCGGTCGCGGCGACGCGGATGTCGGTGAGCGTGAAGCGCATCTCCTGAGTATTGGCGAAGATCGCCTCCCACGAGGCCCGCACGGCCTGCCAGCCAGTGAGCATCGGCCAGCCCGGATGCACGCACGCCACGTGCGCTCCATGCGACCACACCTCGTCCATGGCACGCAGATCGAGGGTCTCGAACGCGCGATAGAACGCCGCGTTGGCATTGTTTACTGTATCGAAGCCCATGCGTCCGGTTCGGGCCGCGGGTGATCTGTTCGAGACGGTTCTCGGCTCCGTCCGCTGTTCACTACGCGCAGGTAACAATAAGGGTGTCGCCGTCGCGGCGCAGCGGCAGTCGCGTGAGGCGATCGCCGGCGCACGGCCCGGCGGTGCAAAAGCCGGTGGCCGCTTCGTAGAGCGCGCCGTGCGTCGAGCAGATCAGCGAGCGGCCGTCTTCGGCGAAGAACTCGTTCGGCCACAGGTCGAGCGGCGTTCCGACGTGCGGGCAGCGATTGACGTACGCGTGATAGTCGCCGTCGTGATTGACGACGAATCCTTCGACGCGGCGGCCGCGACACTCGAGACGGAACTTCGTCGTGCGGCCGGGTACCAGCGCGGCCGCGGAACCGCGCCACTCCGCCGAGGCCGTCATGCGCCGCATGTTACCATTCAGTCATGCCTTCGCCCGCCGCGTCCCTCGCCATCGACGCGCGCGAGGTGGCCAAGAGATTCCGCTCGGGATGGCTTCGCCCCCGCACCACCGACGCGCTTCGCGGCGTGACGCTCGCCGTCCCGCGCGGCGCGATCGTCGGGCTGCTCGGCCCCAACGGCGCCGGCAAGACGACGTTCTTGTCCATCCTCGCCACGCTGCTGATACCCGATCGCGGCACGGCCCGCGTGCTCGGGCTCGATGTCGTGCACGAGTCGCTCGCGCTGCGACGCCGCGTGAACATGGCGAGCGGGCGGCCGTCGTTTCTGTGGAGCCTGCGCGTCGCCGAGATCGTCGCGTTCTACGGGCGACTGTACGGGCTGTCCGGCGCGACGCTACGCACGCGTGTGGGCCGGCTGATCGAGGAGTACGAGCTGACCGAGTACCGCCACGTGCCGTACAACGAGCTCTCCACGGGGCTCAAGCAGCGCGTGGCGCTCGCCAAGTCGCTCGTCAACGATCCGGAGCTGCTCTTTCTGGACGAGCCCACGCTCGGCCTCGATCCCGATGTGTCCGTCCGCGTACGCGCGCACATCGGCGCGCTGCGCCGCGAGCGCGGGATGACGATCGTGCTCACCACACACTACATGCGCGAGGCCGAGGAGCTGTGCGACGAGGTGGCGTTCATCAAGGCCGGCCGCATTCTGGACGCGGGCACGCCGGCCGACCTGAAGCGTCGCATCGGGCTCGGCGACGTCATCGCGCTGCGCGTGGAGCCCGCGGCGCCCGCGTGGCTGACCGACGCACCCGGCGTGCTCCGCTGCTCCACCGAGGACGGGTGGACGCGGTGCACCGTGGACGACGCCGAGAAGCGGCTGCCCGACTTGCTGCGCCAGCTCTTCGCCGAGGGCCTCACCGTGCGCAACGTGCGCGTGCGCGAGCCGGAGCTCGAGGAGGTCTTCGTTGAGCTGGCGCGCTGACGCGCTCGCGGTATGGGCGGTGGTCGTGCGTAACGCGCTCATGGCGTCGCGCAACGTGTTCTTCTTCTTCGAGCTGCTGTTCTGGCCGATCGTCGGCGTCGTCTCGATCGGCCTGATGACGAGATTCCTCGGGATCACCCCGGCGCAGGCGTCGTTCGTGCTGATCGGGACCATCGCGCTGTCGGTCGTGAACGTGTGCCAGCTCGACGTCGCGTACGCCGTGCTCATGGACGTCTGGTCCAAATCCATCAAGCACCAGTTCCTGGCGCCGATCGGCATCCGCCACCTCACCGTCGGCTCGTGGCTCGTCGGCATCGTTCGCGGCAGCGCGCTGTTCGCGCTGCTCGCCGTGCTGTCGTGGTGGGCCTTCGGCTTTCGCGTCTTCGCTGCGGGCGGCGGGCCGGTCGTCGTGTTCCTGCTCGGCTGCTTCCTCAACGCCTGGATCGTCGGCGTGCTCGTGTGCGCGCTGATCACGCTCTTCGGCAATCGCGCCGAGTCCCTTGCGTGGGCCAGCGTGAACCTGGTGCTCGTGCTGGCCGGCATCTACTATCCCGTCTCGGTGCTGCCGGGGCCGGCCGCCGCCGTCGCCCGCGCCATTCCGCTGACGTACTTTCTCGACGCGTACCGCTCGCACTTCGGGTTCGCCTCCGAGCTGGCAGCACCGATCGCGACGGGTCTGGGCCTGTCGGTCGTGTACGCGGGTCTCGCGCACCTGGCGTTCTACGCCTGCGTGCAGCGCGCCCGACGCACCGGGCTGCTCCTCAAAATGTCGGAGTGATCATGGACAGCGCTTTCGCCGCCATCTCGCCGTGCACGTTCGCCGAAGTCGTGACGCGCGACCGGGTCATGGACGCCGGCATCCGGCCGCTCTGGGAGCCCATGTCGCGCATCGCCGGGCCGGCCTATCCGGTCGCGTGTCCCGCCGGTGACAACTTGATGCTCCACGTCGCGTTACACCGCGCGCCGGCGGGCTCGGTGATCGTGTGCGCCGCGGGTGACTCGAACTGGGCGATGGCGGGAGGCAACGTCTGCGCGTACGCGCAGCAGCGGGGGATCGCGGGATTCGTCGTCGACGGTGTCATCCGCGACATCGCGGACACACGCAAGAACAAGTTTCCCGTCTTCGGCCGCGGGGTCATTCCCATTCCCGGTGTGCGGAAGACGCCGGGGCTCCTCAACGTGCCGGTCGTGTGCGGCGGCGTCACGGTCGCTCCCGGCGACGTCGTGATCGCGGACGAGGAAGGCATCGTCGTCCTCCCGAAGGCGCACGCGGCCGAGCTGCTCTCAAGGGCGCAAGCACGCGCGAAGAAGGAAGAAGAGACGACGCTGGAGCAGTGGGTGAAAAATCACAAAGAGCGGATCGACGAAGCGGTGAAGGCGCTGGGGATCTAACCCCCAGGGCGGTGAAGACGCTGGAGATTTAGCTCCCCAGCGCCTTGTCGATCCGGGCGTCGAGCGTCGCCCGCGGCAGCGCGCCGACGATCGTATCCATGATCATGCCGCCGCGGACCAGCAGCAGCGTCGGAATCGAGCGAATCTGGTAGCGGCCGGCCAGCGCCGGCTCCTCGTCCACGTTGACCTTCGCCACCTTCACGCGGCCTGCGCGGTCGCGCTCGACCGCCTCGAGCACCGGCGCGATCGCGCGGCACGGGCCGCACCACGGTGCCCAGAAGTCCACGAGCAACAGCTCGTCGGTGGTCGCGAGAGTCTCGTCGAACGTCGCATCGGTCAGGGTCATCCCAGTCTCCTTCCGGCTATTGAGATGCGCGTGACGCGTGGACGGATGCCGCATCGGCGCCCGGCGTCCCGACCGCGCTCAGCCGTGGAGACGCTCAGCCGTGGAGATTTGTGAGATTTGCGAGCGCATGCGCCAGGTTCGCCCGCGCGCGCGCCTCGAGCCGCGCGGCGAACCACGGCGTGTGGTAAATCGACGCGCGCTCGACGAACCGGCGCAGCACGCGGGCGCGGCCCTGGTGATAGACGTCGTCGGCGAGCCAGGCGTACTCGACCCGAATCTGCCGGTCGTACTCCGCGAAGCGCGCCTCGTCGGCACCGAGAATCGCCAGGTCGACGTCGACGACCACGCGCGCGTCACCGCTGTCGGGTTCGCTCAGGTGTGAGGTGCTCATGATCAACGCATGCACGCGACCGACCGCGCCGGCATCCGCACCGGCCCGTCTCATCGCGCACTCTGCCCACTCGGCACTGCGCGCCTCGTTGTCGTGGCGACGCGGATCGTAGATCGCGTCGTGGAACCACAGCGCGAGCTGCACTTCGCCGAGCCGCTCGGCAAGATGCGCGGCCGGCTCGAGGGCGGCGAAGCACTCGGTCAGGTGCTGGCGCGTGTGATAGGCACGGGGCGGCTCCGCGTAGCGCGCGAGCACGTCGGTCAGCAGCGTGTCGGAGGCACGCGCGCCGACACCTTGCCAGGCACTCTGCCACGCGTCCTCCAGTGTCACGGCGTTCAGGTCGTCTATTCGCCGAACACCCGCAGCGTGGCGTCGATGGGCGGCGGTGGAAAGCCGTTGCCCTCCGAGAACACGATCCGGATCGGGATCTCGGCGTAGCGAATCGTGCCGCCGAAGGGCAGCTCGGTGAACCACGCGCGCTGGCGGCCCGGCGCGATTTTGCCGAACAGCATCTGCCGGCCGTCGAGCTCGGGTAGGGGACTCTGCAGCGTCGCACGCAGTTGCGCCGTGGCACCGCCGCCCCGATTGGCCACTTCGACGACGAGCAGCCGTTCGTCGACGCGAACGGTGACGAACGGATCGGGCGGGGATGCCGGGGCATGCGGCGTCATGTCGACGCTGTGCAGATAGAGAGCGCGCGCGGTCTCCGCGTCGAGCCGGAACGTCTTGTCGTCGCGCTCGGTCGATGTGGAGGCCGAGACGGTGACGTCGACGGCGTCACGCGGATACGTCGGCAGGCGGCCGATCTCGTCTGCAAGGTTGATCCTCACGACACCACTGTCGTCCGCCACGACCCATCGCGAGACG
>JBKOUQ010000076.1:0-17913 GCA_046723475.1 Candidatus Methylomirabilota bacterium | reverse complement strand
CCGCTCGCCGTCGACGATCACGTCGCCGAGATTGATCCCGATGCGGAATCGCATGTGGCGGGAGGGTGGGAGCGCGGCGTTGCGCGACGCGAGGTCCCGCTGGACCTCGACCGCGCACCCGACGGCGTCCACGACGCTCGCGAACTCCGCGAGGACGTTGTCACCCGGCGCATCGACGACCCGCCCGCCGTGGCCCGCCACGGCGGAGACGATCACCTGGCGATACTCGGTGATCGTGCGAACCGTCGCCGCCTCGTCGTCGCCCATGAGGCGGCTGTAGCCCTCGACGTCCGCGCTCAGGATGGCGGCCAGCTTGCGTTCCACGGAGCGCGCATCCATGGCTACTGATTCTACGCGGCGTGATACCGCCGCTAGCCGGGCACGGTGTCGTAGTGATCGCGCTGGCTGATCACGTCTTTCGCGTACAGATCGGCGATCTCCGCCTTCGAGTAGCCGAGCAGACCCAGCACCTCGTCGTTGTGCTCGCCGACCTTCGGTGTCGACGCGACGACGGCCGGCGTGCGGCTGAAGTGCCAGAAGTCGCCGGACACCGCGATCGAGCCCGCAAGAAAGTCCGGCACGTCGACCATCGCGCGGCGCTGCCACGGATGCGGATCGTCCGCGGCCTGCGGAATCGTGTTCACCGGGGCGGCGACGACGTCGTGGCGTGTGAAGTGCGCGATCGCGTCCGTCATCGTCATGGTCGCCAGCAGCTCGCGCATCGCCGCGTTGATGTCCGCCCCATGCTTGCCGCGGTCGTGACGCGTAGCGAAGCGTGGATCGGTCTGCCACTCCGGCTTGCCCAACGCGGCGCACACGCGCGGCCAGTGATGCTGGTCCGGCGCGGACACCAGAATCCACCCGTCTTTGCACGGGTACATGCCGCCGGAATCCGACTTGCCACGCTGGGGCACGGTGCCCGCCCCGTGATACGCCGTGATCGGAATCTCGGTGAGGCTGTAGCCCGAGTCCGCCAGGCAGACGTCGAGGCACTGGCCCTCGCCCGAGATCGTGCGCTCCCAGAGCGCGGCGAGCGTGCCGATCGCCGAATGCAGCGCGGTGGTGCGATCGATGATCGGCACGCCGGCGCGGATCGGCGGCATGCCCTCGTCGCCGGTGACCATCGCGATGCCCGACATCGTCTGGCCGATCGGGTCATAGCCGATCTGATCGCGATACGGGCCGAACTGCCCGTACGCCGAGACGTTGACCATGATGATGCGCGGGTTCAGCCGCTTCAGCACCTCGTAGCCGAAACCCATCTCCTCGATCGTGCCGGGCCGGAAATTCTGCACGAGCACGTCGGACAGCTTCACGAGCCGACGCACGACCTCCTTCGCCTCGTCGCGGCGCAGGTCCATGCTGAGGCTCTTCTTGCCGCTGTTGTACTGCACCCAGTAGGCGCTCTGCCTGCGCACCCACGGCCCGTGATAGCGCGTTTCCTCGCCGCCCAGGCGCTCGATCTTGATGACCTCGGCCCCGAGCCGCGCGAGCACCTGCGCGCAGCGCGGTCCGGCCTGGTGACGACCGAGATCGATGACGCGGATACCGTGCAGCGGGCCCCTGGCGTCTGTCATTGCGTGGCTCCTTGGCTCGGCTATGCTACGTCACGAACTCACCGGGAGGAAGCGAAGGCATGCGGATCGCCGTTGCGCTGCTGCTCGTTGTCATCGCGGTCGTGGCGCCGTCGATGCTGTGGCGCGATATGCCGCGCGCGCAGACGGTGCGGCCCGCCGTCGATCGCAGCGGCGTGCTCGGGGGCGCGGATTATCGGATCGCCGTCCCGGAGAACTGGCAGGGCGGGCTCGTCGTGTATGCCCACGGCATTCAGTATGGCCCCGGCGCGGGCGCCGTCACCTCACCGCCGCTCGCCAACCACATCATCGACCGCGGCCACGCGTGGATCGCCTCGGGCTACCGCGCGCGCGACTACCAGCCGCACCTGTTCATCGAGGATCTGATCGCGCTCCGCGAGCTGTTCGTGAAGGAGATCGGGCCGCCGCGCTGGAGCATCATCTACGGCCAGTCGATGGGCGGCCACATCGCGGTCGCGTCGCTGGAGCTGCGGCCCGGCCTCTATCAAGGTGGGTTCACCGAGTGTGGGCTCGTCGACGGCATCAGCGTCGCGGACTATCTGCTCGCGTACACCGCCGCGGCCGAGCTCATCTCGGGCGTGCCGCTGCTGGACGCACCGGACCAGCAGACGTTTGCCCGTCGGCTCAACGAGCGTGTGATTCGCGCGCTCGGCATGCCCGGCGAGTACACCGCCCGCGGGCGCCAGTTCGACAGCGTCGTGAAATATCTCATGGGGGCGGATGCGGCCGGCCACGAGCTGCCCCTGCGGCTGCATGGCCTGCAGCGGCGCTATCTGATGAACATGACGTTTCGCGCGCCGAACGTGGACAACGAGACGCGGCCCGGCTCGCGAGCGGCGAGCACGCTGAACGTCCGCTACCGCATCGATCCCGGACTCGGACTCTCTGAACAGGAGCTGAACGCGCGGGTGCGTCGGCTCGCGCCGGCCAAAGACGCACGGTCGCCGGCCGTGAACCCCGTGTACGCGGAGCGCACCGGTCGTCTCACCGTGCCGTTGCTCACGCTGCACGAGACGGGCGATGCATGGGTACCGCTCAGCCTGGAGCAGGCGTACCGGCGACGCACGATCGCCGCCGGAACCGATCGGCTGCTGGTGCAGCGCGTGCTGCGCGCGGGCGGGCACTGCACGTTCGACTACCAGATCCGCGAGCGGGCGTTCGACGACCTGGTCGCCTGGATCGAGCGCGGTGTCCGACCCGATGGCGACGACGTGCTCGCCGCCGATCTATCACGCATCGGGCTCGAGTGGACGGTGACGATGCACCCCGACGATCCGCTCGCCTTCAGGAGGACGCCATGAGCGAATACATCCCGAGTCCGCGACAGTGGGTCCGAGACCAGGTCGAGCTCTATGAGAAGAGTGGCGGCAAGGAAGGCACCACGTTGCGCGACACCGGACTCCCCGTCGTCATCGTCACGCACACCGGTAACAAGACCGGCGCGATCCGAAAGACACCGCTGATGAGGGTGAAGGACGGCATCAACTACGTGCTCGTCGGCTCGGTGGGCGGTGCGCCGAGTAATCCGGTCTGGGTGAACAACCTGCGCGCGAACCCGAACGTCGAGCTCCGTGACCACACGGTGGTGCAGCCGATGCGGGTGCGCGAGGTGAGCGATGCCGCCGAGCGCGCGCGGCTCTGGAAGCTGGCGGTGGCGGCGTACCCGCCGTACGAGGAGTATCAGGCGAAGACGACGCGGCGCATCCCGCTCTTCGTCGCCGAGCCGCGACGCTGAGCCGCACGCGCCGCGTGATTTTCCTCGACATCGATGGGGTGCTGGCCCCGATCCGCACGTGGGAGCGCTACGGCGATCTGGACCCCGCGTGCATCGCGGTGCTGAACGAGATCGTGGAGCACGCGGACGCCGACGTCGTCGTGTCGTCCACGTGGCGGCACGGCAAGAGCGTTGCCGAGCTGCAGGCCATGCTGCGCGCAGCCGGGTTCACCGGCCGCGTGATCGACAAGACGCCGATCGGTGGCGCGGGCGCGGGCCGCGGCGACGAGATCGCGGCCTGGCTCGCCGAGCACGACGTGGCGACGTTCGTGATCATCGACGATCACGTTGATGTCGGCGAATTCCACGGCTGTCTCGTTCAGACGCAGCCGGCGCGTGGGCTGCAGTCCGCCGACGCCGCCCGTGTGATGGCTCTGCTGATGCAATCGCGCTGAGCGTCAGGGATTTCTGGGCGGGACGAGAATCCAGGGCTCGGCGCACGTCGGAACATCGGGATAGTAGGCGCGGGCGCTCGCGCAATAGTGCCAGAACCCGGACGTCGGCTGGCTGCTGGATGGCGGCTGACTGGACGGGCCCTGGATGTACTCGACTGGCTCCGACTGCGCCGCCGGCCCCGCGTAATAGGGCCCCACGTAATAAGGCGGATAGTACGGGTAATACGACCACGGACCCCACCACGGTCCGCCCCACCAGAAGCCGCCGCCGACGATGACGGCGCTTCCGTGTCCATGAGAATGACCGTGGTCGTGGCCGCCGTGCCAGCCACCCGATCCGTGCCAGCCGCCGGACCCGCCCCCGGCGCCACCGCCACCGTGCCCGCCACCCGTCGCGCCAACGAGCGTGGGCGCCGGCAGCAGCACGCCGAGGACGAGTACCACCGCGGCCAGAGCACGGAGCAGTGCGAAGCGAGCCACGACTTCCCCCGCGTATGAGCAAAACAGGTATGCGCCGAATCATGTAGGGACGAATGGGAGTGCCCGACGGCCCGCTCGGCCCCCGAGCGCGGTGGCTCGGGAGGCAGTATGATGCCGGTCCATGATTGAGAACTTCGCCGCGGCTCTACGGGGTCAGTTACTACGCCCGGGCGACGAGACGTACGAGCGCGCCCGCAAGATCTGGAACGGCATGTTCGACCGCCGCCCCGCGCTGATCGCGCGGTGCGCCGGCGCGGCCGACGTGATCGCCGCCGTGAATTACGCCCGCGAGAGCGGGCTGCCGGTGGCGGTACGCGGGGGCGGCCATAGCTTTCCCGGACACTCGGTGTGCGACGGCGGCCTCGTGATCGACCTCTCGCCGATGAAGGGCCTGCGCGTGGATCCCGCGGCGCGAACGGCGCGCGCCGAGCCCGGCGTGCGATGGCTCGAGTTCGATCACGAGACGCAGGCCTTCGGGCTTGCCACGACGGGCGGCACGGTCTCGGACACGGGCATTGCGGGGCTCACGCTCGGCGGCGGCCTCGGCTGGCTCTCCAACAAGCACGGCCTCACCATCGACAACCTGCTCTCGGCCGACGTCGTGCTCGCCGACGGGCGGCTCTTGACCGCGAGCGCGTCGGAAAACGCGGATTTGTTCTGGGCGCTGCGCGGCGGCAGCGGCAACTTCGGCGTGGTGACGTCGTTTCAGTACCGCCTCCATCGAGTCGGGCCGACGATCGTGGGCGGCATGGTGCTCTATCCGCTGAGCCAGGCGAAAGAGGTCTTGCGCTTCTACCGGGGATTCAGCAAGACGGCGCCCGACGAGTTGACCCTCTACGCGGGGTTGATCACCACGCCCGACGGCGTGACGGTCGTGGCGCTGGTCGCTTGCTATTGCGGGCCCGTGGACAAGGGCACCGAGGTCGTGCGTCCGCTGAAGTCGCTCGGATCGCCCGCGCTCGACGTGCTCGGACCGATGCCGTACCTCGCGCAGCAGCGCCTCTTCGACGGCGGCTTTCCGACCGGCGCCAGCTACTACACCAAGGCCGATTTCCTCGCCGACCTCTCGGACGAAGCGATCGACGTGTTCGTCGAGTACGCGGCGACGAAGCCATCGCCCATGTCCGGCATTCTCGTGCAAACCACGCTCGGTGCGGCCGCTCGGGTCGCGCCGCACGCGACGGCGTTCGCCCATCGCCGACTGCCGTACGCGCCCGTCATCGTGTCCGCCTGGCTCGACCCCGCGGAGTCGGCGAAGAACATCGCGTGGGCGCGTGAATGCTGGACGGCGCTGCACGCCCACGCGGGCGGTGGTGTCTACGTCAACGACCTCGGTCCGGACGACGAGGATCGAATCCGCACCGGGTACGGCGCGAACTACGAGCGCCTGGCCGCGCTGAAGAAGAAATACGATCCAGAGAACTTCTTCCGCCTGAACCCCAACATCAAGCCGGCGGGCTGAGCCGGCTCGAGAGCGACTAGCCTGGGACCGGGACCCACGGCTCCGGACAGCTCTGCACGTTGGGATAGTACGCGCCGTAGCTCGGGCAGTAGTACCAGTAAGTCGGCGCCGGCGTCTGGTACACGTAGCCGGGGTCGGCGGCGTACGGGTAAGACGGCCAGTAGAACGGCGCGACGATCACCGCTCCGCCGCGGAACCCGCGATGGAACCCCCCGTGATCGAAGCGGCGCGCCTCGAAGCGGTGACCGTCGAACGCCCGGCGACCGTCGAAGCGAGCAGCGGGGGGGTGATTCGGGGCGCCGCGTTCGGCGTGCGGCGCCGCGAGAACGGGTGCGCTGCTCGCAAGCACGAGTGCGATCCCGGCGAGCGCGAGCGATGAGAGCTTTTTCATGACCATGACTTCTGTCTCCTGCTCTTAGGACGCACGCCGACGCGGAGCGTATTCAACTCGTTCGCCGCCGAACGGCTGACCGCATGATCGCTTTGACAAACGACCACCGCGGGGCGTACGGTGCCGGACCACACGGGAGGTGACCCATGGCGATCATGACGCACAAGCTCATCTCCGCCGATTCGCACATCGTCGAGCCGCCCGATCTCTACACGAAACGCATCGAGCCTCGATTCCGCGAGCGCGCCCCGCGCCTCGAGCGTCTGGAGACGCCGTCGGGCCGCAAGTTCGACTCGTGGGTGATCGATGGCACGCCGGTCGGCACGCTCGGCGCGGTGATGCAGGCGGGGCAGCGGTTCGAGGACCCCTCGCAGATCGACTTTCTCGGCCTCTGGGAAGACGTGCGGCTCGGCGCCTACGATCCGCAGATGATGATCAAAGAAAACGAGATGGACGGCGTGTGGGGCTCGTGCCTGCAGCCGAGCCAGGGCCTCTTTTGGTATCGCATCTCGGACAGCGCCATGCTTTCGGCGATCTGCCGCGTCTACAACGACTGGATCGCCGAGTTCTGCCGGCCGTTCCCCGATCGGCTCAAGGGCATCGCGATGCTCAATGTGGACGACGTCGAGGAGGCGTGCCTGGAGCTCGAGCGCAGCGCGAGGCTCGGTCTGGACGGCGCATTCGTGCCGGTCTCGCCGCTGGCGGACCGCCCGTATCGTCACCCGATCTATGACCGCCTCTGGTGGACCGCGCAGGACGTGGGGCTGCCGCTGCTGCTGCACATCGGCACACCGCGCGTCGGGGTACCCGGCAACGAGTTCACGATCAATCTCACCGAGCTCACGGGCGCTGGTCGCTCCACCACGGATTACTGGGTGCGCTACTCGCTCGGCGCGATGATCTTCGCCGGGGTCTTCGACCGCTATCCGAGGCTCAAGGTGGGCTCGGTCGAGCACGAGGCGGCCTGGATCCCTCACTGGCTCAAGCAGATGGATTTCACGTACCGGGAGCGGCCCGTGTTCACCAAGGGCTGGCGCTCGAAAGACGGGCTGCTGCCGAGCGACTACTGGCGGCGCAACATGTTCGTGGAGTTCATGGAAGACGACCTCGGCGTTGAGTTGCGCGACGAGATCGGCGTGGACACCATGCTCTGGGGCAGCGACTTTCCGCACGCGGAGTCGACGTGGCCGAAGTCGCGCGACTTCCTGGATCGCATGTTCGCCAACGTCCCCGAGGCGGACACGCGCAAAATTACGGCGGAGAACGCCGCGCGACTGTTCGGTTTCAAGCTGAACTGACGCAGCGTGAGCGTCTTCGTGCCGGTGATGGCGGCATCCGACCTGTCGCCCGGAACGATGCGGTGGGTCGCTGTCGATCGCGAGCGCGTGCTGGTCGCGAACGTTGACGGTGAATTCTATGCGCTGCGCGATGCCTGCGGCCATCGCCACGAGCCGCTGTCAAAGGGCAAGCTCGACGGGCACGTCGTCGAGTGCCCGCTGCACTTCGCCACGTTCGACGTACGGACGGGCAAGCTGCTGAGCGGGCCCGTGGCCGATGACGTGTGCGCGTATGAGGTCCAGGTCAAAGACGACACCGTGTACGTGAGGCTCACCACGAGGAGGGCGTCATGACGAGCGATCGCGCTTCCTTTATATATGTCGGTCTCGCCGGTGAGACCGCGCCGGGGCGTCCCGTCCAGTCCGGCCTCTATCGCATGGCCGTCGGCGCCGAGCGATGGGAGAAGCTCACGCAGGGCCTGCCCGAGGCGCCGGCGATCCGGGCCATCGCCCCGCATCCCGAGCACGCGGGCACGCTGTACGTCGGCACGCAGCACGGCCCGTATCGCAGCACGGATCACGGCGATCACTGGGAGAAGCTCGACGTGCCGGATCACGGGCAGCCGGTGTGGTCGCTCGCATTCGATCCGAACGACGCCGACGTGATGTACGCGGGCTACGAGAACTGCGCAATCTTCCGGAGCGACGACGGCGGCGAGCGGTGGCAGCCGCTGCCGGTGACCGTGCGGTTTCCCGAAGTGACCGTTGCGCAGGGCGCCAACCCGGCCAAGCGCGTGCTCGGTATCGCCGTGAATCCCGCCAACGGCGACGAAATCTATGGTGCCATCGAGGTCGGCGGCGTGATCCGCAGCGTCGACGGCGGCGAGCATTGGGAGAACATGAGCCACGGCCAGTACGTCAACGACGACACCGTGGACATGCACGGCATTCTCGTGGGGCGGTGGCGTGCAGGGACCGTGCTCGCCATCGGCCGCGCCGGACTGTTCTGCAGCAGCGACCAGGGCGCGCACTGGACGAGCGCTCGGCTCGAGGCGCTGAACCCCAAGGGCCAGACGTATTGCCGCCAGATCCGCGAGACACCCGGCGATCCGAAAACGATCTGGGTGGCCGCGGGCGCAGGGTTCCAGAGCGACCTCGGCGTGCTGTTCCGCAGCAAGGACGGCGGCGCGAGCTGGTCGCGCGTCAACATGGGTTTCAAGCCGCGGAGCACGATGTTCGGCCTCGCTTTCGACGCGCGCCAACCGAAGCGCGTGTTCTGCGCCACCAGCGGCGGCGAAGTGTTCGCGAGCGACGACGGCGGCGACACGTGGGCCGAGCGTCCGTCGCCCGAGGGTGCGACGCAGGTCTACGCGATGGCCTGCGTCTGATGTCGAGCGTCGACCAGCAGCGCGTGCGTCGCACGCGCACCGGCCTGATCGCGCACGATCCCGCGCGCGCCTTCGCCGGCTACACGCTGTTCACGCCGATGTTCGGCGACGGCACCGTGTACCTGGTCGACATGCGCGGCGACGTCGTGCATACGTGGCGGCTGCCGTATCGTCCGGGCCTCTATGGCTACCTGCTGGACAACGGTCACCTGTTCTACTCCGGCAAGGTCATGGAGGATCTCAAGCGGTTCGAGGCGTGGGCGCGCTTCAAGGCCGGCGCCGCGCTCGAAGTCGACTGGCACGGCAAGGTCGTGTGGGAGGTTCGGCATCCCGACCACCATCACGACGCCCGCAAGCTGCGGAACGGCAACGTGATGTTGCTCTGTCTGCGATCGGTGCCGCGCGCGCTGCATGCTCGAATCAACGGCGGCCTGGCGGGCAGCGAGGTCGACGGCACGATCTACGCCGATTATCTGATCGAGATGACGACATCGGGCGAGCGCGTGTGGGAATGGCGGAGCTGGGAGCATCTGGACTTCGAGACGGACGTCATCACGTTACAGGATCGCCGCGAGGAGTGGACGCACGGCAACACGGTTGCGGAGCTCGCCGACGGCAGCCTGGTCGTCAGCTTCCGCAACATCTCGACCGTGGCCGTCGTCGACCGGCGCACGGGCGACATCACGTGGAAGCTCGGTGGCCCGCCGCTGGCCCAGCAGCACGACCCGCGCCCGTTGCCGAACGGCAATCTGCTCATCTTCGACAACGGTCCGCATCGCCGCGATCACCCGGCGCCGTACTCGCGCGTGATCGAGGTCGACCCGCGCACCAGCGCGATCGTGTGGGAGTATCGCGACCAGTCGCTGTTCGACTTCTTCAGTCCCTATATCTCCGGTGCGCAGCGACTGCCGAACGGCAACACGCTCATCTGCGAGGGCTGCGACGGCCGCATCTTCGAGGTCACCCGCGAGGGCGAGGTCGTGTGGGAGTACGTGAACCCGCATTTCTTCGTGGAAGACGGCCGGCCGGGGTTGAACAACTGGGTCTTTCGCGCGTTCCGCTACGCGCCGGACGAGATCGAGCGCGCGCGAACGAGCTGAGATCCGCCGGCGGGCGAGCGGGGTATCATATGGCCCCGCTATGGACGATCACGCCAGGCGCGCGCTCGAGTTCCTCGCGGAGATGATTCGCTTCAAGAGCTATTCGGGCACGCCCGGTGAAGGCGAGCTCGCCCGCTTCGTCGTCGAGCGCATGCAGCGTCTGGGCCTCGAGGCGTACACGCAAGAAGTCGAGCCGGGGCGCCTCAACGCCATCGGGGTCTGGCGCGGCACCGGTGGCGGCAAGAGCCTGCTCTTCAACGGCCACCTCGACACCAACCCGGTCACCGAGGGCTGGACCGTCGATCCGTGGGGCGGTGTCTACGACGATCAGTTCATCTACGGCATCGGCGTGTCGAACATGAAGGCCGGCGACGCCGCCTCGTTCTGCGGCGTCGAGCGGCTGATCGAGCGTGGCGTGCGGATGCGCGGCGACGTGGTGCTGACGTACGTGATCGGCGAGCTGCAGGGCGGCATCGGCACGATCAAGGCCATCGACTCGGGGATTCGCGCCGACTACTTCATCAACGGCGAGCCGACCGATCTGGCCGGGCTCACGCTCCACGCCGGCGCCTTCAACTGGCTCATCGAGCTCGTCGGCGTGACGCGCCATGCCTCCAAGCGTGAGGAGGCGGTCGACGCGATCGCCGCGGCCACGGCGCTGATCCCGCGCATCAACGCCATGACGTTCAGCGGCGCGGCCAACGCGGATCACGCGTCGGTCAACCGCGCCCACGTCGGCGTCGTCCACGGTGCGCTCTCCCGCGAGCTGCACGAGTGGCGGCCGCCACAGGTGGCGGATTTCGCGCGGATGACCGGCACCGCGCGCTATGCCCCGAGCCAGTCCGAGGCGTCCGTACTCACCGACCTGCGCCGCGTCTGCGACGAGCTCGAGCGCGAGATGCCCGGCCTGCGTGCGAGCGTGGCGCGCTCGGCGCTCGGCAACCGACCGGTCATGCTCCCGTTCGAGGTCTCGCGCGACGCACGCATCGTGCAGGTCGTGCGCGAGGCGTATCGCAAGGTCCGCGGCGGCGAGCAGCCCCTCGGCCCCGTGCGCCCGTACTGTTTCTATGGCACCGACGCCGCGCACCTGCTGCACCGCGCGAAGATGGAAGGCGTCGTGTGCGGCCCCGGCGGCCGCTACAACACGATGCCCGACGAGCGCGTCGACGTGGCCGACTACCTCGACATGATCGAGATGTACACGTCTGCCATTCAGGAGATCTGCCGATGACGTTTTCTCGTCGCGCGTTCCTCAAGGCGAGCGGCGGCGCTGCCGCGCTGCCGCTGCTGAATCCGCTGGCGGTGCTGGCGCAGGGTGAAAAGGCCGGCGGCGTGCTGCGCGTCAGCGTGACGTTCGGTCTCAGCACGATCAATCCGATCATGCACATCAGCGGCGCCGAGTGGATGGCGACGAAGTGGATGTACAACAACCTGACGCGGCTCAACGCCAAGCGCGAGCCGGTGCCCGACCTGGCCGAATCGTGGACGGCCGCGGACGGCGCCAAGGTGTGGACGTTCAAGCTGCGCCAGGGCGTGCGCTTTCATTCCGGCCGCGAGCTCACCGCCGACGACGTGGTCACGACGTTCACGACGCTGCTCGATCCCAAGACCGCCTCGCCCTACCGCGGCGAGGCCGGCCCGATCGACCGCGTCGAGGCCGTCGACAAGTCGACGGTGCGGTTCACGATGAAGTCGCCGTTTTCGGTGTTCCCGGCCGTCACGGCCGTGCCGAATGCCCGCATCGTGGCGCGCGAAGGCCTCGGTGATCTCAAGGCGCTGGCGTCGCACGAGTTCGGGACGGGACCGTTCAAGCTGAAGGAGTTCGTTCCCGGCGATCGCGTGGTGGTCGAGCGGTTCGGTGACTATTTCCGCAAGGGCGAGCCCTACCTCGACGGCGTGACGCTGAAGGTCTTCCCCGATCCCGCCACCGAGCTCGCCGCGTTCCGCAACAAGGAGATCGATCTGATCTCGGGCCTCACGCCCGATCTCTTCTCCCAGGTGGCGACGATGTCCGGCGCGGAGGCGCTTGCCGTCGCGGGCGGAACGTTCGCGGCGGTCACGCTGCCGTCCGACAAGCCGCCATTCAACGACAACCGCGTGCGCGAGGCGCTCAAGCTCTGCGTCGACCGCACGCTCATGCTGGCGGCCATCAACAACGGACAGGGCGAGCTCGGCGTCGATCATCCGGTGTCGAGCGCGTACGCGGCGTACTCGCCTTTGCCGCCGCGTGCCGCCGACATTCCGCGCGCGCGGCAGCTCATGAAGGAGGCGGGCCTGGGCGGCGGCGTGAACGTGAAGCTCTTCGCCGCGAACTCACCGCCGATCCGCGAGCGCATCGCGGTCGTCCTCAAGGAGATGGCGCAGCCCGCCGGGTTCAACTTCGACGTCGAGGTGCTGGCGTACGACCGTTACCTCGCGCAGGTGTGGAACAAGGGCGCGATGTACGTCGTGTACTACGCGACGCGGCCCACGGCCGACGCCATTCTCATGAAGCTCTACCACCCGAAGGAGGGGCTCGACGAGGGCCGGTGGGCGCCGACGCATGCGAACGCCATCCGCGTGCTCGACCAGGCGCGCGAGGTCGTCGACGCCGACCGTCAGCGGCGGCTCTATGCCGACTTTCTCAAGACGTCGCGCGACGAGGGGCCGTTCATGCTGCCGTTCTTCGCCAACGAGCTGAACGGCAAATGGGGCTACGTGCGTGACTACCGGCTGAGCCCGTCGAGCTCGGACATGATCCTGGACGACGTGTGGCTCGCGGCGGACGCGCCGAAGAAGAAAGCTTGAGGTGGCGCGGTACGCGCTGAGGCGTCTGCCCTCGATCGCGCTGATCCTCCTCCTCGTCTCGGCGATCGTGTTCGTGGCGATTCACGTGCTGCCCGGCAACGCCGCCACGCTGATCCTCGGCGAGTACGCCACGCCGGAGGCGCTCCGTACGCTCGAGCGCGAGATGGGCCTCGATCGGCCGCTCGTCGTCCAGTACGCGAGCTGGATCGCCAGCGTCGTCACCGGGGATTGGGGCGTGTCGCTCGCGATGAAGCAGCCCGTGGCCTCGGTCGTCGGCTATCGGCTGCGGAACTCCGCCTTCCTTGCTGCCGCCGCGCTGGCCGTCGTGATCGTGGTCGGCATCCCGCTCGGCACGCTGGCCGCGCTGCGGCGCGGACGGCCGCTGGATCTCGCCATCGTCACCGCGACGTACGTCGGCATCTCGATTCCCGAGTTCGTCACCGGGCTGCTGTTGCTGCTCGTGCTGGCGGGGCCAACGCTTCACTGGCTTCCCACCAGCGGCTACACGGAGCTCGCCAGTGGCGTAGCGGCATGGGCGCGCCATCTGGTATTGCCGGCGCTGACGCTGACCATCGTGCTGCTCGCGCACGTCGTCCGCCAGACGCGGTCCGGCATGGCGGACGTACTGACGGCTCCCTACATCCGCACCGCGCGACTCAAAGGCGCGTCCACCCGCCGCGTCGTGCTGCGCCATGCGCTGCGCAACGGGCTGCTTCCGACGATCACGGTGCTGGCACTCGATCTGGGGTATCTGATGGGCGGCATCGTCGTGGTCGAAGAGGTGTTCGCGTATCCGGGCCTGGGACGGCTGATCGTCTACGCTGTGCAGAATCGCGACGTGCCGCTGCTGCAGATGTGCGCGCTCGTCGTGGCCTCGGTGTACGTGCTCGCCAACTTCGCCGCC
Source organism: Candidatus Methylomirabilota bacterium (assembly GCA_046723475.1). GTDB lineage: Bacteria > Methylomirabilota > Methylomirabilia > Rokubacteriales > CSP1-6 > AR12. The sequence goes on along the minus strand of JBKOUQ010000076.1, from coordinate 4,360 downwards.
GACCTCGCGTACGCGTGGTTCGACCCGCGGATCCGTTATTCGTGATGCGACGCTCGCCGGCGCTCGCGGTGGGAGGGCTGATCCTCGCTGTCGTGCTCGTGCTGGGCTTGGCCGCGCCGTGGATCGTGCCGTATCCGACGACCGAGCAGCACATGCTGGAGCGGCTGAAGCCGCCCGGCGCGCGTTTCGTGCTGGGCACCGATCAGTACGGGCGCGATCTGCTTAGCCGCACGCTCGTCGGCACGCGCCCGGCGCTGCTGCTCGGCCTGGGCGCCGTCGCGCTCGGCCTTACAGTCGGCGTGCCGATCGGACTGCTCGCCGGCTACGCCGGCGGCCGCCTCGACGATGTCGTGATGCGCGTGGTGGATGCCATGCTCGCGTTCCCGTCGCTGCTGCTGGCGCTGCTGATCATCACCGCGCTCGGCGCCAGCACCGGCCACGCACTGCTGGCGATCGGCGTCGCGAACGCGCCCGGCGTCGCGCGGATCGTCCGCAGCGCCACGCTCTCGCTGCGCGAGGCCGAGTTCGTGCTTGCGGCGCGGGCGCGCGGCGAGCGCCACCTCTACGTGATGTTCGGAGAGATCTTTCCCAACGTGCTCGCGCCCGTCGTCGTCGAGGCGACGCTCCGTGTGGGCTTCGCGATCGTCGCCGGCGCGAGCCTGTCGTTCCTCGGTCTCGGAGTGCAGCCGCCGACGGCGGACTGGGGGCTCATGATCCGCGAGGCGCGGCAGTACGTGTTCGTGTCGCCATGGCCGCTGCTGGCGCCGGGGACGGCGCTGGCGATCACGATCGTGGCGTTCAACCTGTTCGGTGATGGGTTGCGCGACCGCCTGGGGGCGGCGTGACGTCATTCGATGAGCTGATCGGCTCGCAGCAGCAGCGAGCGCGGAGGTGTCACCCCCAGCGCCTTCGCGGTCCTGGCGTTGATCACGAGCTCGAACCTGGTCGGCTGCTCCAGCGGCAGGTCTCCGGCTTTGGCGCCCTTGAGGATTTTGTCGACGTAGGTCGCGGCGCGTCGGTACAGATCGGGCAAGTTCGGGCCATAGGACATGAGCCCGCCGGCCTCCGGCCACGGCGCCTGCGTCGACACCGACGGCAGCCGATGCGCCATCGCCGCGTCGGCGAGTCGTGCTCGGTGGACGAACATCATCGGACTCATCACGATCAACAGCGCACCCGCGTGCTCCCTGGTCATCGCCGCGAAGACGCCGTCGAAGTCGTCCGGGCTGCGCGCTTCGAGGAACCGAACCTCGACTCCCAGCGATCTCGCCGCGGTCGCGACGGCGCGGACGCTGAGCGGGTGCGTCAGAATGCTCGGGTCCGACAGCACGGCGACGCGTCGGACCTTGGGCACGGCTTCCTTGAGCAGCGCCAGCTGCTTGCCGAAGATCTGGGTGTCGACGCCGTACGTGACGCCGGTGACGTTGCCGCCGGGACGCGCGAGACTCGCGACGAGCCCGATCTCGACGGGCTCGGTGAGACTCATTCCCACGATTGGGATCGTCCGCGTGGCGTTCCTGGCCGCCAGCGCCGCGGGCGTCGGCGACGCCGCGATGAGGTCGACGTTGAGCCGGACCAGCTCCTCGGCGAGGCCGGGCAGCCGATCGACGCGGCCCCCCGCATACCGATACTCGATCGTGATGTTCTGGCCCTCGATCCATCCGAGCTCGCGAAGGCCCTGGCGGAACGCGTCCACGGTACGCGCGTCGCCAGGGCCCGAAATGGTGCCGGTGCCGATATAGCCGATGCGGTACACCTTGGACGCGGGTTGCGCCAGCACGGACGCCGCCGTGAGGAGACAAAGGGCGAACGCCACTGCGCAGGTCGCACGCATGCGCCGATTCTACGCAACTTGACGTGGTGATGCCGTCCCCGGTGCTCGACGTCCGCGCGCTCTCGGTGCACTTCGAGTCTGACGCCGGGCCGCTGCACGCGTTGCGCGACGTGAGTCTGCAGATCGCGCCGGGCGAGACGTTCGGTCTGGCGGGCGAATCCGGCTCCGGCAAGACGACGCTCGGCTACACGATCATGTGCGCGCTGGCGGCGAACGCGAGGGTCACGGACGGCGCCGTGCTCTTCGAGGGCCGCGACGTGTTGGCCATGAGCGACACCGAGCTGCGCCGCATCCGCGGCAGCAAGATCGCCATGGTCTACCAGGACCCGCGCTCGGCGCTGAACCCGACGCTGCGCATCGGCCCGCAGATCGCGGAGGTGCTCGAGATCCATGAGCAGACGTCGGCGCGCGCCGCGCTGCGCCGGGCGCAGCAGCTGCTCGAGCTCGTGAACATCGCCGATCCCGCCGCGGTCGCGCGACGTTATCCGCACGAGCTCAGCGGTGGCATGCAGCAGCGCGCCGTCATCGCGATGGCGCTCGCGGGCGGGCCAAGCTTGCTGATTCTCGACGAGCCGACGACGGGCCTCGACGTCACGACCCAGGCCCGGATCCTCGAGCTGGTGGCCGACCTCAAGCGCCGGGTCGGCGCCGCCATCCTTTATATAAGCCATGACCTGGCCGTCATCGCGCAGGTGGCCGACCGGGTGGGGGTGCTCTACGCGGGCGAGCTCGTCGAGGTGGCGCCCACGGCCGAGCTGTTCGCCCAGCCCGTGCATCCCTACACGCGCGGGTTGCTCGATGCGCTGCCGCATCTGGATGGCGCGCGCGGCCTGGTTCCGATCGAAGGCCGCATCCCGCGACTCGCGGCGCTGCCGCGCGGCTGTGTCTTTGCCCCGCGCTGCGGGTTCGTCGTTCCCGAGTGCACGACGGCGCCGCCGGCGCTCGACCCCGTTGCGCCCGGCCGCCACGCGCGCTGCATTCGCTGGCGAACCGTCGTCGCGACGCCGCGCACGTCGACCGCGGCGGCGATGCCGCGCGATCTCGTCGGCACGCCGGCGCCGCTGCTCGCGTTCGAGCACGTGAGCAAGTACTTCGGCGGCGCGAGCGCGATCGCTCGCTGGCTCGATCTGGGAGCGCCGCCGGTGAGGGCCGTCGACGACGTGTCGTTCGAGGTCGGGGCGCACGACGTCTTTGCCCTCGTCGGCGAGAGCGGGTGCGGCAAGACGACGCTGGGCCGGCTCGCCGTGCGACTGCTGCGCCCGACGTCGGGCCGCATTCGCTTTGCGGCGCCGAAGCCGACCGACGCGCAGATCGTCTTTCAGCATCCGGACTCGTCGTTGAACCCGATGAAGCGGATCGGCCCGACCCTGGCGCGCCCGCTCGTGCTGCGCGGCGTCCGCCGCCGGGAGCGCCGCCGCCGCGTGCGCGAGCTGCTGGAGGCCGTGCGGCTCGATCCTGACTACGGTGCGCGGTGGCCGGCGGCGCTGTCCGGCGGCGAGAAGCAGCGCGTGGCCATCGCGCGCGCGCTCGCGATGGGGCCGAAGTTCCTCGTGCTCGACGAGCCCGTGTCCGCGCTCGACGTCTCCACGCAGGCGTCGATCATGCGCCTGCTCGCCGAGCTGCGTCGCGGACTGGGCGCGTCGTATCTACTGATCTCGCACGATCTGAGCCTGGTGCGCCACGTCGCCACACGCGTCGGTGTGATGTATCTCGGAAGGCTGGTGGAGATCGGCACCGTTGACGAGGTGTTTCACGCGCCGTCGCATCCATATACCGCGGCGCTGCTCTCTGCCGTGCCGCGGCCGGATCCGGCGGCGATCGCCCGGCCGATTCGGCTCGAGGGCAGCGTGCCGAGCGCTCAGCGCCCGCCCACGGGGTGCCGGTTTCACACGCGCTGTCCGCAGAAGGTCGGCCGCGTGTGCGAGGAGGTCGAGCCGCCGTGGCAGCGCGCCGGCGGCACGCATGCGATCGCGTGCCACATTCCCATCGATGAGCTTTCGCGAAGCTCCAAGGAGTCCCGGTCATGACGACGTCGCTCGTGTTCTCTCGAGAGGAATACGCTCGCCGCCTCGCTGCCGTGCGCGCCACGATGCGCGAGCGGGGCGCGGACATCGTGCTGGTCGACGAGGCCGAGCACCTGGCGTATCTCACGGGCTTCGATCGTTCGGCCACGCGTTATCAGGCGTGTGCCGTTCCGCTGGACGGCGATCCGGTGATGTTCTTGCGCTCGCTCGACGAGCCGAGCTTCCTCGAGCGCTCATGGCTCACCGAGCACGTGACCATCGCGGACCACGAGGATGCTGTCGAGGTCATCGCGGCCGAGCTCCGTCGTCGCGGGTGGGCGGGTCGGCGCATCGGCCTCGAGCTCGATTCGAACTATCTGACGGTGCGCCGCTGGCAGACGCTGACGGCCGCGTTGCCGGCGGCGTCGTTCGTGGATTTCGGCGAGGTGCTGCGCGAGCTGCGGCTGCGCAAGTCGCCCGAGGAGATCGCATTGCTCCGACGCGCGGCCGACATCGCCGATCG
>JBKOUQ010000079.1:0-11159 GCA_046723475.1 Candidatus Methylomirabilota bacterium | reverse complement strand
GCTGAGGATCCCGAGGCTCACGTGAATCCACTTTCGTGGGCCGGACAGCCAGTTCCAGCCGTAGTACCAGAGGTAGACCGTGAAGGTCTCGGCGAAGAACAGCAGCGCATAGACCCAGTACGTCGGGAAGAAGATCGACGTCATGTACGTCCAAAACTTCGGGTAGTAGCCGACGAACAGGAACAAGAGGAGCGCCCCGAGTAGAGCCGTGGTCGAAAATGCCGCGAACGTCAGCTTGACCAGCTCGTGCGAGAGCCAGTCGTACCGCGCGTCGTGCGTCCGCCAGCCGATCGCCTCGATGATGACGGCAAAGATGGGGACGCCGAGGATGAACGCGGCGAAATTCAGGTGCAGCTGCGCCACCGCCCACACGGCAAGACGGGAGCCGAGCACAGGGAACGCGCGGTACGCGGGCTCCTTGGCGGCACCCTGGGCCGCGGTCTGAGCGTCGACGGGGACGGCGGCGAGCACGACGAGCGCAACAGCGCAAAACACGAGCACCCAAACGGCGTGCCGGGCAAAGGTCACGATCGAAAAACCCTCTCGGAAGACGAGCTTGTTCCCGGAGTCACATGAGCGCCGAGCGTTGTTGTATGGCCAACTCCTTGGTGTGTCAAGGAAAATGTACCCTTGCGGGTTTGACACCCCGTGGCATGGGGCTTAGCATCAACACCGAACCCGATGAAGCCGCGGATGTCTCAGCGCATCCAGTTCTCCCTCGCCTATCTGCTCGTGGCGGTCATCGTGCTCTCGTTCCTTCAGTCCTGGCTCATCGCGCCGCGCACGATCGAGATTCCGATGTCGAAGTTCCTCGATCTGCTCAAGGCCGATCAGATCGAGAAAGTCGCGGTCACCGAGCGCGAGATCCGGGGCGTGGCGAAGCCCGGCGCGCTGCCCACACCGCCCAGCGCCGCCGGGGATCGGCTGCGCAAAATGCTCGGCACCGAGGAGGAGACGCGCGTGTTCGTCACGACGCGGATCCCACTCGTCGACGACCAACAGCTCGTGCAGGAGCTTCGCGCGCACAAGGTCGAGTTCGCGGGGCGCATCGAGACGACGTTCTGGAAAGATCTGCTCTTCGGCTGGGTGATCCCGCTCGCGGTCATGATCGGCATCTGGATGTTCCTCATGCGGCGAGTGGGCGGCGGTCCGACGCAGGCGTTGTCGTTCGGCCGCAGCAAGCACAAGATCTTCGACCGCAAGGAGCTCAAGACGACGTTCGCGGACGTGGCCGGAGTGGACGAGGCCAAGGCCGAGCTCGTCGAGATCGTCGATTTCTTGAAGAACCCGCGCAAGTACCAGCGTCTCGGCGGCCGGATCCCGAAGGGCGTGCTGCTGGTGGGGCCGCCCGGCACGGGCAAGACCCTGCTCGCCCGCGCGGTGGCCGGCGAGGCCGACGTGCCCTTCTTCACGCTGTCGGGCTCGGAATTCGTGGAGATGTTCGTCGGCGTTGGCGCCGCGCGCGTGCGCGACCTGTTCGAGCAGGCCAAGGACAAAGCGCCCTGCATCATCTTCATCGACGAGCTCGACGCCATCGGGAAATCGCGCGCGGGCGCGACCGGCTTTGTGGGCGGCCACGACGAGCGCGAGCAGACCCTCAACCAGCTCCTCGCCGAGATGGACGGCTTCGATTCCTCGAAGGGCGTCATCATCATGGCGGCGACGAACCGGCCCGAGGTTCTCGACCAGGCGCTGCTGCGCCCTGGCCGGTTCGACCGCCAGGTGGTGGTCGACAAGCCCGACGTGCGTGGACGCGAGGCGATCCTCCGGCTGCACGCGCGGTCGGTCGTGCTGGCCCCGAACGTCGAGCTGGCCGTCATCGCCGCGCGCACGCCGGGCTTCGCGGGCGCCGATCTCGCGAACATCGTCAACGAGGCGGCGCTGCTCGCCGCACGCAAGGAGAAGAACGCGGTCGAGATGGCGGACTTCGAAGAAGCGATCGATCGCGTCGTTGCGGGACTCGAGAAGAAGAGCCGCGTGCTGAGCGAAAAAGAACGCGACATTGTTGCCCACCACGAGATGGGCCACGCGTTCGTGGCGACCACGGTGCAGCACGCCGACCCGGTCCACAAAGTGACGATCATCCCGCGTGGCATCGCCGCGCTCGGCATGACGTACCAGCTGCCGACGGAGGACCGGTTTCTTCTGACGCGGAGCGAGATCGAAGACCGGATCGCCGTGCTGCTCGGCGGCCGGGTGGCCGAGGAGCTCGTGTACGGCGAGATCTCGACGGGGGCGCACAACGATCTCGAGCGCGCCACCGAGCTCGCGCGTCTGATGGTGACGAAGTACGGCATGTCCGAGCGCGTGGGGCTGGCGACGTACGGCGAGCGGACGCCGCTGTTCTTGAGGGCCAACGGGCTCGGCGGCGAGCGCGATTTCAGCGAGGCGACCGCGCGTACCATCGACGAGGAGGTGCGCGCCATCCTCGACCGCACGCATGACCGCGTGCGCGGGCTACTGACGACGAAGAAATCGGCGCTGGTCGCCGCCGCCGGCGAGCTCAAGCGCGTGGAGACCCTGGAAGGCGAGCCTCTACGTCGTCTGCTCAACGGCGAGGCCGCTGCGACGACGGCGTGAAGGAGGCGAGACTGTCATGATGCAGCTCAAGCGAACCTATTTCGTCGCGGCGCTGGCGCTGATGCTGGTCGCGGGCGTGACGCTCGGAGCGCTGGCGAGCGGCCGGACCGACCGCGCGGTGCCCGCGGTGGCGGCGCCGATGGCGCCGGTGATCCCCGTGCAGATGCCGCTCAACACCGGAAGCTTCGCGGGCGTGGCCGAGGCAATCAAGCCCGCCGTCATCAACATCAACACGGTGTCCAGAAGCGGCGGCGGACCGGGCGCGGGTGGCCGCACGCCCTTCGAGGAATTCTTCGGCGACGAATTCTTTCGCCGATTCTTCGGCGACACGCCGGAGCGCATTCCGCAGCGCAGCCTTGGCTCGGGCGTCATCGTCGACCCGAGCGGCATCGCGCTCACCAACGCACACGTCGTCGACAAGGCGACCGAAATCGAGGTCATCACGCTCGACGGCAGCAAGCACAAGGCAAAGGTCGTCGGCGCCGACAAGAAGACCGATCTGGCGGTCCTCAAGCTGGACGACGGCAAGGCGCAGTTCAAATTCGCGCGCCTCGGCGACTCGGACCGCATGCAGGTCGGGGACTGGGTCATTGCCGTCGGCTCGCCGTTCGGCCTGCAGTCGACGGTGACGGCGGGCATCGTGAGCGCGAAGGCACGCAACATCGGTCAGGGCCCGTTCGACGACTTCATCCAGACCGACGCCGCCATCAATCCCGGCAACTCGGGCGGTCCGCTCGTCAACATGCAAGGCGAAGTCATCGGCATCAACACCGCGATCGTTGCGGGTGGCTCAGGCATCGGCTTCGCCATTCCGTCGAACATGGCGAAGAAGATCTACACCGAGATCGCGAGCAAGGGCCGTGTGACGCGAGGCTGGCTCGGGGTCTCCATCCAGCCGCTGACGCAGGAGCTGGCGCGCTCGTTCAACGCCAAGGACACCAAGGGCGTGCTCATCTCCGACGTCGTTCCCGAGAGTCCGGCGGCGAAGGCCGGACTCAAGCCCGGCGACATTCTGCTCGAGTTCGACGGTAAAAAGGTCGAGGCGCCAGCCGACCTTCAGCGCACCGTCGGTCTGGCTCAGCCGGGCCACGACGCAAAGACGAAGGTCTGGCGCGACCAGGCCGAGAAGACGATCGACGTGAAGATCGGCGAGGCGCCCGACGAGCGCGAAGTTCAGCAACAGCGTCCGGGCCGTGCGACACCCAGCACGCTGGGACTCGAGGTACGCCCGATCACGCCGGATCTGGCCCGTCAGCTCAACCTCAAGTCGACCGACGGCGTCATCGTCGCGCGCGTGGACGAGGGTAGCGCCGCCGGAGAAGCCGGCGTCCAGCGCGGCGACGTCATCCGAGAAATCAACCGCCAGAAGGTGAAGTCGATCGCGGACTACGAGCGGTTGACCAAAGACGTCAAAGACGGCGACCGCCTGACTGTGCTGCTGCAGCGAGGTCAGATGTCGCTGTACGTCGCCTTCACCGCAACGGCGCGAGGCTGAGCGGGCCAGAGCCCCCGGGGGCCCCCGCGGGGGCCCCCGATATTTTTCCGGTCTGTTGAGTGGCGAACACTCAATTGACCTGCTATATTCCATGTAGGATTTAGCGTAATGGCCGTCGAATTCAAGGACTACTATCGGATCCTGGGCGTCGAACGCGGCGCGGACGACAAGACGATCAAGTCCGCATATCGGAAGCTTGCCCGCAAATACCACCCTGACGTGAACAAGGGCCAGGACGCGCGCTTCAAGGAAATCAACGAGGCGTACGAAGTCCTGTCCGATCCCGAGAAGCGGCGCCGATACGACACCCTCGGACCCGACTGGGAGCGCTATGCCCAGCAGCCGCCCGGCGGCGCGCAGCCCGGAGGCTTTACCGTCGAGTACGGCGACGCCGGAGATTTCTCTGACTTCTTCCGCACGATCTTCGGCGATCTGGGCGCCCGGATGCGTGGTGAAAACCGGGGCGCGGACCGGGGATTCGGCGGCGCAGGCTTCGAAGACGTGGTCGGGCGCGGTTTCGGGCGCGCCGCGCAGCGGCGCCGCGGCGAGGACGTGCAGGCGAGCCTCGAAATCTCGCTCGAAGAAGCGTTTCAGGGCACGCGCAAGACGTTCGCCATGGAACTCGACGAGCCGTGCGTGACGTGTCACGGCAGCGGCAACGTCGGCGGAAAGCCGTGTGCGACGTGCCACGGCACGGGCTGGCAGCGCGCGCGACGCGAGGTCGACGTGAAGATCCCGGCGGGTGTCCGTACGGGACAGAAGGTCCGTGTCTCCGGCGAGGGCGGCGGCGGGGCGGGCGGGCGTGGCGACCTCTACCTGGTCGTCTCGGTCGCGCCGCACCCTCAGTTCGAGCGCAAGGGAGACGACATCCAGCTGTCGTTGCCAATCACGGCTCCGGAGGCGGCGCTTGGCGCGACGATCGAGGTGCCCACGCTGCGCGGGAAGGTCTCGATGAAGATTCCGCCGGCGACGTCGAGCGGCCGCACGTTCCGACTCCCGGGCTACGGCATGCCGCGGATTCGCGGGGGCGGTGCGGGCGACGAGCTCGTGACGATCCGGATCGTGATGCCGGCGGAGCTGACGGCCGCCGAGAAAGAGCTGTACGAGCGTCTGCGGGCGCTGCGAACCGATTCGCCGCGGGGGTATGCACAAGGTTAACGGCCGGCGACGATTGATTCGCCGACCGTCGAGCCCCGGAGCCCGGCGAAGGGGCTCCGACGGCAAATAAGAGGAACCATGAGACTCGACAAACTGACGGTCAAAGCACAAGAAGCGCTGCAGTCGGCGCAGACGCTCGCGAGCGAGCGCGGACACCAGGCGATCGAGCCGGAACATTTGCTCCACGCGCTCATCGGGCAAAAGGAGGGCGTCGTGGCGCCGCTTCTCGCCAAGCTTGGCGTGCGCGCCGAGACGCTTGCCTCGCAGCTGGAGGCGGCGATCGAGAAGCTGCCCCAGGTTCGCGGCGGCAGCGGCCAGTACATCGGTGAGCGGCTACGCGTGACGCTCGAGCGTGCCGAGCGCGAAGCGGCACAGATGAAAGACGAGTACACCTCGACCGAGCATCTCTTGCTCGCCATGGCCGACGATCGGCAGGGCGAGGCCGGTCGGTTGCTTTCCGCCAACGGCGTCACGGTCGAGGCGATCCGGCGCGCGCTGCTCGACATCCGCGGCAACCAGCGCGTGACGGACCAGAATCCAGAAGACAAGTACCAGGCGCTCCAGCGCTACGGCCGCGACCTCACCGACGCGGCGCGACGGGGCAAGCTGGATCCCGTGATCGGCCGCGACGAAGAGATCCGTCGCGTGATCCAGGTGCTGTCGCGACGCACGAAGAACAACCCCGTCCTCATCGGCGAGCCGGGCGTCGGCAAGACGGCCATCGTCGAGGGCCTCGCACAGCGCATCGTCGCCGGTGACGTGCCCGAGGGGCTGAAGGACAAGCGGCTCGTCGGGCTCGACATCGGAGCCATGGTCGCGGGCTCGAAGTACCGGGGCGAGTTCGAGGACCGCCTGAAGGCCGTGCTCAAGGAGATCACGGAGTCCGCGGGGCAGATCATCTGCTTCATCGACGAGCTGCACACCCTCGTCGGCGCCGGTGCCGCCGAAGGCGCGGTGGACGCGGCCAACATGCTCAAACCCGCGCTGGCACGCGGCGAGCTCCGCTGCGTCGGCGCCACCACGCTCGACGAGTACCGCAAGCACATCGAGAAGGATCCCGCGCTCGAGCGCCGGTTCCAGCCGGTCATGGTGCGCGAACCGAGCGTCGAAGACACCATCGCGATTCTTCGCGGCCTCAAGGAAAAGTACGAGGTTCACCACAAGGTGAAGATCAAGGACGCCGCGCTGGTGGCGGCGGCGGTGCTGTCGCACCGCTACATCGGCGACCGATTCCTGCCTGACAAGGCCATCGACCTCATCGACGAGGCGGCGGCGCGACTGCGCATGCAGATCGACTCGATGCCACAGGAGATCGACGAGATCATGCGCCGTATCATGCAGCTCGAGATCGAGCGCGTCTCCGTCGCGCGCGACCAGGACGATGCCGGTGCGCGTGAGCGGCTGTCGAAGATCGATGCGGAGCTGGCGGATCTCAAGGAGAAATCGGACGTCCTCAAGGCGCAGTGGCAGGCCGAAAAGCAGGGCATCACGGGGATGAGCTCGGTCAAGGAACAGATAGAGGCGGCACGGCAACAGATGGTCGACGCCGAGCGGCGCGGCGATTTGAACCGGGCGGCCGAGCTGCGGTTCGGCACGCTACCCGCGCTCGAGAAGAAGCTGGCCGAGATGGAGAAGGGACTGGCCGACCACCAGCGGCGCGGCCGGATGCTGCGGGAGGAAGTCGACGAGGAGGACATCGCGCAGACGGTGGCCAAGTGGACCGGCATCCCGGTCACCCGGCTGCTCGAGGGTGAAGTCCAGAAGCTCGTCAAGATGGAGGACCGGCTGCGCGCACGCGTCGTCGGCCAGGACGACGCCATCACCGCGGTCGCCAACGCCGTGCGCCGTGGTCGTGCAGGCCTGAGCGATCCCAACCGACCGATCGGCTCGTTCCTGTTCCTCGGGCCGACGGGCGTCGGCAAGACCGAGCTCGCGCGCGCGCTCGCGGAGTTCATGTTCGATGACGAGCGGGCGATGATCCGCATCGACATGTCGGAGTACATGGAGAAGCACACGGTGGCGCGGCTCATCGGCGCGCCGCCCGGATATATCGGCTTCGACGAGGGTGGCCAGCTGACCGAGGCCGTTCGTCGTCGTCCCTATTCCGTCATCCTGTTCGATGAAATCGAAAAGGCACATTCGGACGTCTTCAACGTGCTCCTGCAGGTGCTGGACGACGGACGACTCACGGATGGACAGGGGCGCACCGTCGATTTCCGCAACACCGTGGTGATCATGACGTCGAACCTCGGCAGCCATCTGTTCCGCGAGTACGAGCGGCCGGAGAAGGTGCGGCCGTTGATCATGCAGGAGCTGCGCAACACGCTGCGGCCGGAGTTCCTGAACCGCATCGACGAGATCGTGATCTTCAGCCCGCTCGGGCACGAGCAAATCGAGCGGATCGTGGACATCCAGCTCGAGCACCTGCGACGGCGGCTGGCCGCCAAACGGATCAGCCTGGAGGTCACCGACGCGGCGAAGAAGGTGCTGGCCGACGAAGGCTACGACCCGACGTTTGGGGCGCGGCCGCTCAAGCGGACGATTCAGCGCCTCGTGCAGGATCCGCTCGCGCTCCGCATCCTGGAGCACGAGTTCGGCGAGGGCGACACCGTCACCGTCGACGCGCTCGGTCCCGAGCTCGTCTTCCGGCGCACCGCGAACGCCGAGGTCGTGGAGTAGAACACCGGCCGAGTGTTATCGGGCCAATCGATCGCCCTCCGGCGATCGGTTGGCCCGCTGAATCGCCGCCCGCGCATGTGATCATCCCAAGCACCATGACGGCTGCGCGTCGGCTGCATCCCGCCTGGATCGTCCTCGCCGCTCTCACGTTCTGCATGCTCGCCACGACCGGCGTTCGGTCGGTGTTCGGCGTGTACATCAAGCCGATGGAAGCGGACATGCACTGGACTCGCAGCGGACTGTCGAACGCCGCCGCGCTCGGGCTGCTGCTGCTCGGTGCGACGGGGCCGTTCGCGGGCCGCCTCGCCGACCGCTGGGGACCCGCCCGCGTGATCACGCTGGCCCTGGCGCTGCTCGGCGTCGGGTCCATCGCGTCGGCGTTCGTCACGAGCCTCTGGCAGCTGTTCGTGACCGCGGGGGTTCTGATGGCCGTCGGTGCCGGCGGCGCCGCGCTCAGTACGGGGTCGGCCATCGTCACCCGCTGGTTCGACAAACACCGCGGCATCGCCATGGGGATCGCGGCCGGAGGCATGTCGGCCGGTCAGCTCGTCTTCGTGCCGCTCGCGACGAAGCTCACGTACACGTACGGCTGGCGCTCGTCGTTCTTTTACCTCGGCATCGGCCTTTTGATCGTCATCGTGCCCGTCGCGGTGTGGCTCCTGCGTGACACGCCGGAGCAGCGCGGGCTACGCCCTATCGGTGCCACGGGGCCCACACAGACGACGGCGGACATTGCCGCCGCCCGGCGCGCCGGCCGCGTGTCGGTGACGGAGGCGGCGCACACGCTGCCGTTCTGGCTGCTCATGGGCTCGTTCTTCGTCTGCGGCTACACGAGCAACGGGATGGTGCTGACGCACTTCATGCCGCACGCACTCGAGCACAACTTCACCGCGATGCAGGCCTCGACGGCCCTCGGCGTCATGGGCGCGATGAACCTGATCGGGACGATGGGCTCGGGGTGGCTGTGCGACCGACTCGGCCGGCGGGGTCCGCTCGCCGTCTATTACTTTATTCGCGGCGTGTCGCTCGTCTTCCTGCTCTACGTGTGGAACGTGCCGTCGCTGCACATCTGGGCGGCGCTGTTCGGGCTCAACTACATCTCGACGGTCCCGCCGACGACCACGCTCACCGCGAACATCTTCGGCCGCTTCTCCGTCGGCGAGCTGTCCGGCTGGATCTTCTTCGCGCACCAGGTCGGCTCGGCGCTCGGGGCCGCCGGCGCGGGATGGATCTTCGAGCTCACCGGTTCCTATGCGCCGGCATTCCTCTCCGCAGCGGTCATGGCATTCCTCGCCGCCGGTATGGCGCTGCTGATCCGTGAGGCGCCGGTGCGGCGGCGCTCGCTCGTCGCCGCGCCAGCCACGCAATAACCTGCGCGCTTCATCTCGACGCTGACGCTAGTGCGCGATCGCGTGGGCGCCGCGGCGCGGATCGGCGCCCGTCCAGCGCGCGCCGTCGTCGGCCACCCGGACGGCACAGACGGCCCCGGCGCGCCACTCCCACTCCGGCCACTCGCTCACCTCGTGACCGCGCGCGGCGAGCGCGTCGCGCACGTCGGCGCCGATCCGGCGCTCGACTTCGAGCTTGCCCGGTGCGACGGCGTGCGGCCAGAACGAGTCCGGGAAGGACCGCGACGCGACGCGCGGCGCCTCGATCGCCTGCTGCAGCGGCATGTCGAAGACGACGTGATTGAGCATCACCTGCAGCATCGCCTGCTGCTGCACGTCGCCGCCCGGCGTGCCGAACGGCATCACGAGCCTGCCGTCGCGCAGCAGCATCGCGGGCGCCGGCGTGAGCCGCGGCCGCTTGCCCGGGGCCACCACACTCTTGTGCGCGGGATCGAGCCAGCCCTGCGAGCCACGACCGGACACCACGCAGCCGACGCCACCGACGACGGGCGAATCGACGTTCGGATCGCTCGGGGTGGCGGAGAACCCGTTACCTTCGGCGTCGACGACCGCGACGTACGAGGTGTCCAGTGTCTCGCCGGCCCCACCGGCGATGGCGGCCGCGGCGCGACGCTCGCCGGTTGGCGGCATCTCCCGCCACGCCCGCTCGCGAATCAGCGCGCGCCGCTCGGCGGCGTGCGACTTCGACAGCAACAGCTCGGCGGGGACATCGACGACGTTCGGATCGCCGTAGTACGCCTCGCGCTCCGCGAACGCGATCTTGACCGTCTCGGCAAGGAGATGCAGATACGCGGGTGAGTTGTGGCCGAGCGCTCTGAGGTCGGTGCTCTCGAGCAGATTGAGCATCTGCAGCAGCACCGGGCCCTGACACCAGAATCCACAGACGCCGACCTGCCACGGCCCCCACGTCCCGACGATCGCGCGGTCGATTTCCACCTCGAACGTGGTGAGATCCTCGAGTGCGAGCGGGCCCTTCTCCGCGCGATGAAACTCGACGATGCGCTTGGCGGTCTCGCCGCGATAGAACTCGTCGCGGGCGGCGCGCACGCCGGCCGCACGGCTGCCGCCCGCAGCGCGCTCGGCCCGCGCCATCCGGTCGAGCGTGTCGGCGAGCTCCGATTGCACGAGCCGCTCACCCATGCGGAACGGCCGCCCGTTGTTCAGGTAGAGCGCGGCCGACGTCCGCCAGCGGCGGTACTTGTCGGCGTTGGCGCTGAGCTGGTATGCGGAGAAGTTGGACACCGGGAAGCCGCGGCGCGCATGCTCCGTGGCGGCGGCTGCGACATCACCGAACGACATCGTTCCCCAGCGCTCCAGCGCCGCGCACCAGGCGGCCGGCGCCGCGGGCACGACCGTACGCGGCAACCCGGGCGGAATCTCGTTGCCCAGCCCGCGGAAGTAATCGAGCGTCGAGGCGCGCGGATACGGTCCGACGCCCGACACCTGAAACGTCTCCCTCGAGCCGGCCAGGTGCACGAGAATCGGCGCCACGCCGGCGACGCTGACCATATCCGGATGCACGACGCCGAGCGTGAGGCCCGCGGCGACCCCGGCGTCGATGGCGTTGCCTCCCGCGCCGAGCACGCGTGCAGCGGCCTCCGCGGCCAACGGGTGGCCGGCGGCGACCGCCCAGCGCGAGCCGATGGCCTGAACGGTCGCGGTCGGGCGATACGCGGGAGCGCTCTGCTGGGAGGAGACCGAGTCTAGGCTCATGGGCAGGATGATACCCCGCGTGGGCGTGCTATGCTCTCGCGATGCCCGCACCGATGATCGGTGTTTCTACGTCCATCACCATCGACGAGTATCCCGAGCGGGCCTATGTCAATGCGGCGTATCTC
>JBKOUQ010000216.1:0-6554 GCA_046723475.1 Candidatus Methylomirabilota bacterium | reverse complement strand
CCAGAGGGCGACCTACACCTTAGTCCGTGCGGGTGGCGCACCAGCCAGCACCCAGTTATCATCGCGGTCCAATGGTTCGTGATTGCGCCGTAGCTCCGTCCTGATGAAGGCATCAAAGAGCGTCATCGCGGTAACGGCTTTCGTGTTGCTGTCTGCTTGTGCCACGTCCGCCCATGTTGACCGGACGTTCGCCCCGAGCCGAGGGGCAAAGACGATCTTCGTCTCGGAACGGCAGTCCGAGTCCGAGGCTCGTCACATTAATCAGGTCATCAGAACGTTTGAGAAATACGGATACGACGTCACCAAAGACAAGGCACAGGCGGCCTACTACTTGGACTTCTCAATCAGCGGAGGTCTAGCCATCACCGTCGATATATCGTTGTTGAGGACGCAGGACAGCTTGCCTGTGTTGACCGTCTCCTCAACGAATACGGGTTGGGGCACGGTCATAGCGAGGCCCATTGCGATCTCAGGTAGAGTGGCGGAAGCTCTTAGCGAGCTGGATGAGATTCTGGCGCGATCTCGATAAATCTTGCGGAAGCCCCGGCCCCTCAGCGCCGAGCCGTTAGGCAGGTTCGAAATCGGGCAATCGGAGGCACGGGTGGCTGAACAGGAGCAACAGGCGACATCCGATCCTGCAGCTTCAAGCGGGGGAGTCGGTCCAGTACGTCCAGGAGCAGCTCGGGCACGCCACGATCACGCTGACGGTGGACACCTACGGGCGCTGGCTACCAAAGCGAGCTGTGCGAGGCGGCGTGAACATCGTGGGCAGAGTCCTTGGTAGCAGTCTGGTAGCAAAAGGCCCTTCCCAGGATCAGGGAAGGGCCAAAAAGCTTGGTGAGCCGTCCGCGGATCGAACGCGGGACCCCCTGATTAAAAGTCAGGTGCTCTGCCAACTGAGCTAACGGCTCCCGGCTGCGATTGTACGCGGACTCGCGTCAGCGCGGGACGACGGCGCGCGGGACCATGCGCCACGTCAGCTCGCCTGTCGGTCCTTCGGCGAGCTGCCACCGGTCGACGTAGTAGTAGCCCGACGTCGTCTGCGCCACCCACGAGCCCGGCTGCTCTACGACACGGCCGTCGACGTTGGCGAAGCGCGGCGGGACCCAGAGCCAGCGCACGAACTGACCGTACGGTGTCGCGACGCCGAACCACGGCATGGTCGGATGCGGATTCTGCCTGAAGTCGCCCGGATTCGTTGGATCGCCCGGCGTGACCGTCGGCGTCGGCGGCGTGACGGGAATCGTCGCGGGCGGAGCCGAGGCAAGCGGCGGCGTTGGGACCGGGACGAGCGCGGTAGGCGCGCCGGGCGCCGCGGGAGCCGCGGGCACCACCTGAGCTTCCACTGCGGTTGCGAGCGAGGCCACAAGCAGCACCACCACGAGGACGGCTGCCCGGCGCGCCATAGTCGATTCTCCTTGCAAGCGCCACGCCGGTGACGCGAAACCGACGGGTGCTGCGGTTAGATGACGCTCGACCTCACGCTCGGATACCAGCGCAGCAGCGGCGAGTTCTCGCAGAGGATCGTCTCGTCGCGTTGCGCTCCGGTCGAGACTAAGCAGAACGGCACCCCGATGAGCTCTTCCAGCCGCTCGAGATACCGCCGTGCCTTGGCCGGCAAGTCTACATCGTTCTTCGCCCCCGCGGTGGACGTCATCCAGCCGGAGATCTCCTCGTAGACGGGCTGCACCTTCGCCATCGCCGCCTCGTCCTCGGGGAAATCCGTGACGACGTCGCGGCCGATGCGATAGCCCGTGCACACCTTCACGACCTCGCACTGATCGAGCACGTCGAGCTTCGTGAGCGCGACGGTATCGAGACCGTTCACGCGCACCGCGTAGCGCAGGACGACGCCGTCGAACCAGCCGCAGCGCCGCGGGCGGCCGGTCGTCGCGCCGTACTCGTTGCCGCGCGCGCGGATCGTCTCCGCGATCGTGCCGCTCATCTCCGTCGGGAACGGACCGCCGCCGACGCGCGTGGTGTAGGCCTTCGCGACGCCGAGCGCGCCGTGAATCTTCGTCGGCGGCACGCCGGTGCCCGTGGCGGCGCCGCCCGCCGTCGTGGACGACGATGTGATGTAGGGGTACGTCCCGTGATCGATGTCGAGCATCGTGCCCTGCGCCCCCTCGAACAGCACGGAGTACCCGCTCTCGATCCACTTCGACAGCAGGAGCGAGGTGTCGGTGATGTAGGGCGCGAGCCAGCCCGCGTACCGCAGATATTGATTCAGGATCGGGTCGACGCCGAACGTCTCCGCGTCGTAGATGTCGCGCAGGAGCCGGTTCTTCTGCGCGACGTTGAACTCGAGCTTTTCGCGGAACAGCGTCTCGTCGAGCAGATCGCCCATGCGGATGCCGACGCGCGCGGCCTTGTCGACGTACGCGGGACCGACGCCCTTGCCCGTGGTGCCGATGCGCCGCTTGCCGAGCTTGGCCTCCGACGCGCGGTCAAGCGCCGGGTGGTACGGCATGATGAGGTGCGCGTTCTTCGAGATGTAGAGGTTGCCGTCGAGCGTGACGCCGCGCTGCACGAGCGACTCCATCTCCTCGATCAGCGAGCCCGGATCGACGACGACGCCGCAGCCGATCACGCACCGACAGCCGTTGTGCAGGATGCCGGACGGAATCGAGTGCAGCACGTACTTCTCGCGTCCGACGACCACGGTGTGGCCGGCATTGTTGCCGCCCTGGTATCGCACGACGACGTTCACGTGCGGCGTGATGACGTCGACGACCTTGCCCTTGCCCTCGTCACCCCACTGCGCGCCGACGACCACGATGTTCTTAGACATGCCCCTGCCCTCCCACTCCGTCGAAGCACGCGACCGGATTCGTCAGCACCGCCGCCACCGACAGCGTGCGTTCGGCCCCGGTCTTGAGATCCAGCGCGAGCAGCTCCCCGGCGCCCGTGCGCGGCGAGCCGACCACGAGCACGTGCCGCACGCGCTGCGCGCGGGCGTACTCGATGGACTCGTCGAGACCGCGGCTGATGATATCGCGCGCCACGGACGCGCCCAGGTCACGCAGGCGGCGCGCCAGCGAGAGCGCCGCCGTTTTTTCGGTCGTGAAGTCGATGATGAAGAAATCCGGCCCATGCAGCTCGACGGCTACCTGCTGCGTCTCCATGATCGCGAGCGCACGCGCGATGTCGAACGCGAAGCCGACGGCCGGACAGTCGTAGCCGAACCGTCCGAGCATGTCGTCGTAGCGCCCCCCGCCTGCGATCGAGGCGCCGAAGCCGGAGACGTAGGCCTCGAAGTACAGGCCGGAGTAATAGTCGAAGCCGCGCACCTCGCCGAGATCGAGCAGCACCGACTCCGCCAGCCCGTAGATGCGCAGCAGCCGGTAGACCTCGGTCAGATTCGCGAGCGCGCGCTTGGAGCGCGGATTCTGCGCGAACCGGCCCGCGCGCTCCAGCACGATCTCGCGCCCGAACAGCGTCGGCAGAGCCAAGAGCGCCTCGGCCACGTGCGGCGGCGGCGCGACCTCGCGCACGAGCCGTTCGAGCGAGGAGGCGTCCTTGCGCGCGAGCGCCTCGCGCAGCATGCGGTGGCGCGCGGCGTCGGAGCCGACTTCCTCGAGCAAGCCACGGAAGAAATCGGGATGCCCGAGGTCGATCTGGAAGCGATCGAGCCCCAGCGCGCGAAGGCCCTCGATCGTCATCGCGATGACCTCGACCTCCGCCTCGGGCTTTTCCAGACCGATCAGCTCGACGCCGGCCTGGTAGAACTCGCGGTAGTGCGACATCTGCGGCTCGTCGTGACGGAAGACGTTGGTCAGGTACGCCAGCCGGACGGGCTTGGGCTCTTCGCGCAGCCGCGTGGCGACCACGCGGGCGATCTGCGGCGTGATGTCCGCGCGCAGCGCGAGCATGCGCCCCGTCTCGCGGTCGACGAACTTGAACATGCTTTCCTGCACGCCCACGTCCGTGCCGACGGCGAGCACGTCCGCCCACTCGAACGTCGGCGTCACGATCTCGCGATACCCCCAGCGCGCGAACACGTCGAGCAGCCGGCGCTCGACGTAGCGCTTGCGCGCCGCCTCGTCGGGCAGGTAGATGCGTGCCCCCTTGGGCAGCTGACTATGCACCGGCTTCATGCTCCCGCCTCGGCGCGCGTCTCGAGATGCGTGAGCGTGTTCATGCGATGCACGGTGGCCCACTCGCCGACGTACTCGATCTCGGTGATGCCCGCGGGCGAGGCGTCCACGGCCCACAGCCGGTCCGGACCCATTCCAAGCGCGGCCAGAACGATGAGCCGGGTGACCACCGCATGCGTGACGACGATGACCGCCTCGCCCGCATGAGTCGCGATCAACCGGTCCACCACGCGTCGCACACGGGTGGCAACCGTCGGCAGCGGCTCACCGCCGGGCGGCAGCACGAGGTGCGGCGTCGCGCGCCAGGCCGCGGCGTCGGTGGG
The DNA here is from genome assembly GCA_046723475.1 of Candidatus Methylomirabilota bacterium. Lineage (GTDB taxonomy): Bacteria > Methylomirabilota > Methylomirabilia > Rokubacteriales > CSP1-6 > AR12. The sequence goes on along the minus strand of JBKOUQ010000216.1, from coordinate 2,134 downwards.
AACGCGCGTGACGAGCTCGTCGCGAGTCAGCCCTTCCCACTCGCCAAAGCTCATCTCCCGCACGTCGGGTTCGACGCGAGGCTCCACGCCGTGAGGCTTGGCGATCAATTCGGCGCACACCCGCGCCCGCTCGAGCGGGCTCGTATACACCGCCGCGATGCCGGCACCGGCCAGCGCCTGCGCGACGGCCTCGGCCTGCGCGCGGCCTTCGGTGGTCAGCGGCATGTCGCGCGAGCCCGCAAAGCGGCGGTCGCGCGAGTACTCCGTGGCGCCGTGACGTACGATGAAGAGCCTCATCGCCTTCAAAACCCGACTATTTTAGCCCACGTGTCGAGGCTGATCGGGGCCGAAAGCGCTGGTCGGGGCCGAAGCGGCGCTCAGCTCTTCTCGGCGAAGACCTTCTGGGCGGCGCGCACGCTGGCGCCGAAGTCGACGGGCTGGCCCAGCTCGGCCAGCACCTGCTCGAGCGCGGCCAGGGCGATGATCACATCCGTATCGGCGGCGTAACCCATGTGACCGATGCGGAAGATCTTGCCCTTCGTCGGGCCCCGTCCGCCGTCGATCGTGATGTTGTGCGAAGTGCCGAAGCCCTCGACGATCCGGTCGGCGTCGACGGCCGCCGGCACTTCGACGGCGGTGAGTGCCGGACTCGGCGTCGCCTTCACGAACAGCCGCAGTCCGAGCGCCTCGGCGCCGGCGCGCATCGCGCGCGACAGCCGATCGTGACGCCGGAACACATTGGGCAGCCCCTCGGCCTCGATCATGCGAAGCACCTCGCGCAGACCCACCATGATCGACACCGCCGGGGTGAAGCGCGCCTCGTTCTTCGAGGCGTACTTTCGCTCCTCGGACAGATCCAGATAGAACTTCGGCAGCGTCGAGCGCGTGGCCGCGCGCCACGCCTTGTCGCTGAGCGCGACGATCCCGAGCCCGGGCGGAAGCATGAGGCCCTTCTGCGACGCGGACACGACGACGTCGATGCCCCACGCGTCCATCCGCAGCTCTGCGATGCCGAGGCTCGAGACCGCGTCGACGATGAGCACCGCGTCCGTCTTGGCCGTGAGCTCGGCGTACGCTCGGACGTCGTGCAGCACGCCCGTCGACGACTCGCTGTGCTGGACGAGGACGGCTTTGGCGTCGGGATGGGTGCGCAGCGCTTCCGCCAGCCGCTCGGGCGCGACCGTCTCGCCATGCGGGGCTGTGAGCTCGACGATCTGCAGGCCGTACGCCTTGGCGATCGCGAGCCAGCGCTGGGCGAACGCTCCTGCGTTCACGACGATCACGCGATCGCCGGCCGACAGCGTGTTGGCCACCGCGGATTCCATGGCGCCGGTGCCGGTGCACGCCGGTGTCAGGACCTCCTGGCGCGTCTGCACCAGCGCCTTCAGTCCCGCCCGGATCTCGGTGAACAGCGCGGCGTACTCGGGCGTGCGGTGATGAATGATCGGCCGCGCCATCGCGAGCAAGACCTCGCTCGGCACGGGCGTCGGTCCGGGCGCCATCAGGTGATACTTCTTCATCGGCTCACGACCTCCTCGTTGACGCGGAAATCGTCGTCAATCCTAGCATGTCGGTGCCGGCACGCTCTGCGCGGCCGAGTGCGGTGACGAAGATCGCGTCGGCGCCCGCGGCGCGAGGCAGGAAAAATCTCACCACCTCTGCGTCATAGAACGTGAGACCGCTCGCGCCGAAGCCGCACGCGTACGCGGCGAGGTACGCGCGCCCACCGGCGAGGCCGGATTCTAGATTTACCAGCCGATAGCCGCGCTCGCCGAACGCGGCGAGCACCGCATCGAGGGGCGACAAGAAGAACAGCGTGACCGCGGCGTCGCCGCCGAGCGGCTGCTCGAGACACAGAAACGCGGCCTGGCGCCGGAAGTCGCCCGCGTGCAAACGCTGCAGCGCCTGGACGTCGGGCCGATAGACATACGTGCCTGGGTCGAGGCCGTCGACGGCGTGCACGCTCATGTAGATGTCGACAAGTCCGGAGGGCGCGTCGCCCGGCACGGGACGTGAGGCCGCCCACAGCGCGGCGCTCAGCTCCTTGACGCTGATCGGCGCATGCGAAAACCGGCGCGTCGACCCGCGCCGCTGAATCGTCTCGCCAAGCGTGCGGCCCTCACCGACGTCAGGG
>JBKOUQ010000298.1:0-5198 GCA_046723475.1 Candidatus Methylomirabilota bacterium | reverse complement strand
TCGAACTTCGCCCGCGTCATCGGCCGACGAATGGGGCGACGAGACATTCGGCGATACGACCCGCAGAGACCGCCTGAGGAGCGGCGAGAAGGGTGCAGATGCGAGGCGGCGAGGAGTCTCGCGACTGAGGCGTAGGCCGCCTACGCCGCAGGGAGCGAGCGACGAGCCAACGAAGCAGATGCGCCCTTATCGCCGCTCCTCATAGGCCGCGGACGCGCTCGACATTGATCACATCCGGCACGTCACGAATCGCGGTCATGATGTCCTGGAGCTGGCTCAGGTCGGCGACCTCGACGACGAAGTTGTTGATGCCGCGGCGGTCGTCGGTGACGGTGACTTCGGCCTTGGTGATATTGCCGTTCTTGCTGCCGATGGCGCCCGTGATCTCCGACAGCAGCCCCGGGCGGTCGTTGCCGATGTAGACGGCGATGCGGACGGGACGCTTCGCGGGCTCCTGCGACGGCTCCTCGCTGTCCCATTCCACGTTGATCAGCCGCTCGCGGTCGAGCACGCTCTTGGCCACGGTCAGACAGTCGCGCGCGTGCACGGTCAGTCCCCGGCCGCGCGTGATGAAGCCGACGATCTGGTCGCCGGGCAGCGGATTGCAGCATTTCGCGAAGCGGACGAGCAGATCGTCGACACCGCGGATGCGCACTCCCTGCTCGGTCTTGGGTCGCGTGCCGGCGGGCACGCGAGGGCGCTCCACCGTCTCGAGCGTGGCACCTGGCGCCAGCCGATTCAGGAGCTGGTGGACCGACGCCTTGCCATACCCGACCGCGGCCAGCACGTCGTCCGGCGACGGATAGCCGAGATCCGTCGCCGCGCGCTGCATCTCGTCGCCGGCGAGCAGCGCGGTGGGATTGAGTCGGTACTTCTTCGCCTCGCGCTCGAACAGCTCGCGCCCCAGCTCGATGGAACGGGCGCGCTCTTCGATCTTCAGCCACTGGTTGATCTTCGCCCGTGCCCGCGTGGACTTGACGAATTTGAGCCAGTCGCGGCTCGGGTGCTGGTTCGGCGAGGTGACGATCTCGACGATGTCGCCCTGGCGCAGCATCGTGCGCAGCGGGACGAGCTTACCGTTGACCTTCGCTCCCACGCAGTGCTCGCCGACCTTGGTGTGCACGGCGAACGCGAAGTCGATCGGCGTCGCGCCCTCGGTCAGCGCTTTGACGTCGCCTTTCGGCGTGAACACGTAGACCTCATCCGGGAAGAGATCGACGCGGACGCTGTCCAGGAACTCGCGCGGATCCTTCGTGTCCTGCTGCGTCTCGATCAGCTGGCGGAGCCACAGCAGCGACTCGTCGAGCTTGTCCTTGCCCGTCTTCTTTTCCTTGTACAGCCAGTGCGCGGCGATGCCTTCCTCGGCGATGCGGTGCATCTCCCACGTGCGGATCTGGATTTCGACCGGGTCGCCTTTGGGCCCGATGACCGTCGTGTGGAGCGACTGGTACATGTTGACCTTCGGCATCGCGATGAAGTCCTTGAAGCGCCCGGGCACCGGCTTCCAGAGCGAATGGATCACACCGAGCGCGCCATAACAGTCGCGGACGGAGCTCGTGATGACCCGCACCGCGGTGAGGTCGTAGATTTCGTCGAACTCGCGGCCTTGATCGTGCATCTTCTTGAAGATCGAATAGAAATGCTTCGGACGGCCGCGAATCTGCGATTCGATGCCGACCTCGGACAGTTTGCGCTCGATGATCGCGATGACCTGATTGATGTCGGCCTCGCGCTCGAGGCGGCGCTTCGCGACGCGCTTCTGCAGATCCATGTATGCGTCCGGCGAAAGCGTGCGGAGCGCCAGATCCTCCAGCTCCGCCTTCACCTTCGCCATGCCGAGCCGATGCGCGAGCGGAGCATAGATGTCGAGCGTTTCCTGGGCGATCTTGCGCGCCTTGTCCGTCACCAGGTAGTCGAGCGTCCGCATGTTGTGCAGCCGGTCGGCCAGCTTGATCATCAGCACGCGAAGGTCGCGCGCCATCGCGACGAGCATCTTCCGGAAGTTCTCGGCCTGCCGCTCCTCACGCGACGAGAACGCGAGCTTGCCGAGCTTGGTCACCCCGTCGACAAGCTCGGCGATCTCCTTGCCGAACTCGTGTTCGAGCTCCGTCTTTGTGGCCTCCGTGTCCTCGAGGACATCGTGCAGGAGCCCGGCCGTCACGGTCGTGACGTCCATCTTGAAGTTGACGAGAAGGCTGGCGACTTCGAGGGGGTGGGAGAGGTACGGCTCGCCGGAGGCGCGCTGCTGACCGCGGTGCGACCGCTCAGAGAACCGGTAGGCGCGCTCCAGTACGGCCAGGTCGGCCCCCGGCTGATACTTCGGGATCTCCTCGATCAGCGTCTGTAGCTGGGTCACACCGCCGGCACCTCTGTGTAATCATGTGATTTTACGCGCTTCTCCGGCTTTCGCCAGCCTTTTTTTGCGCGCGCCGACCCGTCCCTCGACGTAGAGCGTCCAGTCCACGACCAGCGCGGCGGCAACGTACGTCGTCGAGTACGTGCCTGTGATGACGCCGATGAACAGCACGAACGCGAAATCCTCGAGCGTCTTGCCGCCGAAAAACAGCAGGATGGCGGTCGAGAAGAAGACCGTCAGCGCGGTGAGAATCGTCCGTGACAGCGTCTGGTTGACCGCGTCGTTCATCTGGTCGGCAAACGACCGGCCACGCGCGGTCGTCTTGCTCCGGTTCTCCCGCAAGCGGTCGTAGGCCACGATCGTGTCGTTCACCGAGTAGCCGATGATCGTGAGGAGCGCGGCGAGCACCGGCAGTGAAAACTCGCGATGCGTCACGGACACGGCGCCCAGACAGACGATCACGTCGTGGAAGACGGCCACCACGGCCGCCACCCCGCCCTTGAGATCGAAACGCAGCGCGATGTAGAGGAGGATGCCGATCAGACCGAAGACGACGGCGTAGATCGCCTGCCACTGCAGCTCCTTGCCCACCTGCGGGCCGACGAACTCGACGCGACGGATCTCGGCCTTCCCGAGCGCCGGCTCCTCCCCCAGGGCCTTCTCGACCTTCTTCGTCAGCTCCTCCGAGGACGCCGAGGTGAGCGGGGCGCGAATGATGAACTCGTTGGTGCTGCCGAACTCCTGGATGATCGACTCCCCCATACCGATCCGGCTGAGGGCTTTGCGGATATCCGCAACGCTCGGGATCTTTTCGAAGCGTACCTGCACGAGCGTGCCGCCGGTGAAGTCGATGTCGTAGCGCAACCCCTGCGTGGCGAGAGAGATGATGCCGATCAGCGTGATCAACCCCGAGAGCAGATACGCCCACCGGCGGTTGCCGATGAAGTTGTAGTTGGGACTGCGGAAGATCTCGATCATATGAAGATCTCGATCATATGGAGATCGCCTCCACCCTCCGCCGGCCCATGTAGATGACGTCGAACAGCAGCCGCGTGAAGAAGTACGCGGTGAACAGGCTCGCGGCGAGCCCGACGAACAGCGACACGGCGAAGCCCTTCACGGGCCCGGTGCCGAAGTTGTAGAGGATGGCAGCCGTCACCATGACCGTCAGGTGCGTGTCGATGATCGTGCGCAGGGCCCGCGAGAAGCCCGCGTCGATCGACGCGCGCGGCGTCTTCCCCACCCGCATTTCTTCCCGAATGCGCTCGAAGATCAGGATGTTCGTGTCCACGGCCATGCCGATCGTCAGCGCGATGCCCGCGATGCCGGGCAGCGTCAGCGTCGCCCCGAAGGCTGACATGCAGGCGAGGAGGATGAGGAGGTTGAGAATCAGCGCGACGTCGGCGACCAGGCCGGACAGCCGGTAGTAGAAGACCATGAAGATGACGACGGCGAGCGCGGAGGCCGCGATCGCGATCATCCCCCGCCGGATCGAATCGGCACCGAGCGAGGGACCGACGGTCCGCTCCTCGAGCACGGTGACCGGCGCGGGCAGCGCGCCCGCACGCAGGACGATGGCGAGGTCGCGGGCCTCATCGACCGTGAACTGCCCCGTGATGACCGCGCGACCGCCGGGAATGCGCTCGTTGATCCGCGGCGCCGACTGCAGCACGCCGTCGAGGACGATGGCGAGGTGCCGACCGACGTTCTGTTCGGTGATGTCGCCGAAGATCCGCGCACCGTTGGCCGTGAACTCGATGGCCACCTGCCAGTTGCCCGGAGAATTCGGGTCGGCGTTGACCTCCGCCCGCGTGAGCTCCGCGCCCGTGAGCAGGGTGCGCTTCTGCACGACGTACGGGATCTTCCGCTCGGCCTTCGTCTGCTTGTCGACACGACGCTGGTACAGGAGCTCGTCGCCTTCGGGGACGCGGCCCTGCACCGCTCCCTCGACGTCCGCCTTCTCGTCGAGCAGCTTGAACTCCAGCAGCGCCGTCTTGCCGATGAGCGCCTTGGCGCGCTCCGGATCCTGCACGCCGGGCAGCTGGATCAGAATCCGATCGTCGCCCTGCCGCGTGATCGTCGGCTCGGCCACGCCGAACTGGTCGACACGATTGCGGATCGTCTCGACACCCTGACGAACGGCGTCGTCGCGCAACCGCGACATCGCGCGCGACTGCATCGACATCGTGAAGCGGCCGGCCGCCTGGTCTTCATTGCTGCGATCGAACGTCTGAAACTCGTTCGCGACGGTCAGCGAGTCGTTCCACGACTGGGCCGATGCGAGCTCGACGACGAACGAAGCCGGCCCCTCGCGCGCCACGCGCCGGGTCGCGATGCCGCGGCGCTCCAGCGCCGCCTTGAAGTCCTCGGCAGCGCGGTCGGTCTGGCTGGCGATGTGCTTGTCGGTCTGCACACCGAGCACGAGATGGATGCCGCCCTGCAGATCGAGGCCGAGATTGATGGCCTTCTTCGGCGGGTACAGGTACCACAACGAAGCGAGGAGCACGACAAGGACGACGGCGGCGCGCGTCCGGAGATTCCTACGCATCCTTGTCGCCCTGCACCTCCACCACGCGTCCGATGGAGGCCCGCTCGAACTCGAGCTTGACCTGATCGGCAACCCGCAGCGTCACTGTCTTGTCGCTGAGATTCGTGACCGTACCGAACATGCCGCTGGTGGTGACGACCTTGTCGCCGCGCTTGATGCTCGACAGCATCCGGTCGCGCTCCTGCCGTTGCTTTTGCTGCGGCCGGATCATGAGGAAATAAAAGATGGCGAACATCGCGCCGAACATCACGAGCGTCGGCATGAGCTGGGAGGCGCCGCCGCCGCCGGCGGGCG
>JBKOUQ010000035.1:0-20413 GCA_046723475.1 Candidatus Methylomirabilota bacterium | reverse complement strand
TCGTTGTTGAGCAGCGCGGACACCGCGCCGCCGACACGCACCACGTTCCCGAGCAGCGCGAGCGCCTGCCGGCCCACGACCTTGCCCGGGCCGATCCTCAACGTGCCGGGCCCCGACAGCGTGTGCCACACGTCGGCGGCGCTGAACGCGGCACCGCCCGTGAGGTCGAGCGGGCCGGTGATCGCGTAGCCTTCGCACAGATAGTCGACGAGCACCTTCTCGAGCGGCAGCCCCTTGATCCCCAGATCGGTGATCTGCGTGCGCAGCCCCGGCGCCAGCGACAGCGCCAGTTGCCCCGCGATCGCGCCATTACCCAGCGAGGTTGTCATCGGCCGCGCGCTGAGCGCCTGGTCGCGGTATCCCGCATTCAGCTTCAGCGTGCCGAGCGTCAGCGTGCGCTGCTTGGGATCGGGACACGTCGGCTGCATCTGCGTGACGGATGGCTTGCTGATCTCGATGTCGCCCGCGACGGCCGGCGCGCCGAGCGTGCCCGACAGCGCCAGCTTGCCGCTCAGCGCGCCGCCAAACGCGGGCGACGGTCCGAGCGCGTTCTTGACGAGGTCACCGATGTCCTTGCCGTCGATCGTCACGGCGCCGCGCAGCTGGGCGTCCGTGAGCGCCTTGGCGCCGTTGAGCGCGAGCTGACCGTCGGAGACTTTCACCGCAAGGTCGCCCGGCTTCACCTTGAACGTGCTCTTGAAGCCGATCTGCGGTCCGCCGCCCGTGAGCGTGGCGTCGAGATCGCCGAGGTGGTACTGCGACGTCGCGCCACCCTTGGCGTGCGAGATGTACGCGACCGCGCCCCCGTCGATCGTGATCTTCGACACGAGCGTCGCGGCCGCGCCCGGCCCCGCCCCCGCGCCGCCGCGTGGCGACCGTTCGCCGGGCTTCGTCTCCGACGGACGCTCGCGCGCGCCGCTGCCGAGCGTCGAGATGTTCATGCGCCCGTCGGCGGCCTGAATGACGGTGATGATCGGCTTCTTCAGCGTCACCGCACCGAGCTCGACGCGACCGCCGAGGAGGGGAAGAAGCTTCAGCCCGACCGTGCCGGTGTCGAGCTTCAGGAAGGGCTCCGTGCCGAACTGTGGGTCCTCGGCGATCTCCAGGCCGTGCAGCGTCACCGCCGGCAGCGGCAGCACGGTAATCGACATCGAGCGGAACTTCACGGGGCGGCCGAGCGCCTGCGAGGCGTTGGAGGCGATGATCGCCTGCACGCGCGGCGTGTCGACGAGGTACGGCACGGCCACGAGCGCGGCAACGACAACGACCACGAGGGCCGCGACCGCGACGATGAGCCACTTCAGCGGCCGCTTCACCGAAGGTGCCCGATCAGCCCGTCTGGATCGCCGACAGCCTCCACGGATGAGGCCCAACGGGTCGCGTGAATGTCCAGAACTCCTCGAAATCCTGCGCCGTCCGAGCGCCCGTCACGACCGCACCCGTCGCGTCGTCGACGGTGTAATCCGCGAGCGAGCCAGCCAGATAGGCCGTGACATAGTCCTGGCCCGACTCCTGCCACGCCTCGGTCACCTCCGCCGTCCGGACGTCGATTGCGTCCATGCGGTTCGTCTGGCACGCGGCGCGCAGCCGGTCGCACTGGCCGGTGAGCTCGGTGTACATGCGGGAGGTGAGCCGCGCGCTGACGGGGCTCATGTCGCGCGCGGCGACGGCACGCTGCACGTCGGCGAACAGCCGGCGCGCCTCGTCGGCGACGAGCCCGGGATCGAAGCTCGGATCCATGGAGCGAATGTGGCCGAGCCCCCGGTCGAGATCGCTCTCCACCACCGGCGCCGGTTGCGTGCTGTCGAATCCGCCGCCCGTGCCATCGGCATACGGGCCGCCGGCGTACGCCGGCTCGGGCTGGCGACGCGCGCTCATGAGGCGGAACAGCAAGAACAGCGCGCCGCCGATCAGCACGAGGTCGAGCAGCCCGATGCCGCCGCCCCAGCCGTGCCCCATCAGCATGCCGCCGAGCAGACCGCCGAGCGCGAAACCCGCGAGGCCGCCCATGATCGGACCGAACCAGCTTCGCGACGGCGCGGGCGCCGGCGTCGTCGGCGAATTGAACGTGCGCGAGGGACTCGACGGCGTGGTCGGCGACGTCGGCGCCGGCCGCGCGGGCGACGAGTAGGTGCGCGACCCGCGACTGCCGCCACTGCCGGCGCGCGCGAACGCCTCGCCCGCGTGCAGCGTCAGCATCGTCACGACCGTGAGCGCGGCGAGCACGACCACTTCTCGCCTCATGAGGACCTCCCCGCTGCCATTCTATCCACGCGCGCGCAGCTCTTTCTTCAAGATTTTGCCCGTGGGATTCTTCGGGAGCGCCGGGACGAACTCGATGCGCCCGGGCACCTTGTAGTCGGCGAGGGCGGCTCGACAGAGGCCCTGCAGCTCTTCCCCCGTCGCGCGGCCGCCTTCCGTCAGCACGACGAACGCCTTCACGCTCTCGCCCCGCACCGGATCCGGCATGCCGACGACGGCCGCTTCCTTCACCGCCGCGTGGCGGAACAGCACTTCCTCGACCTCGCGCGGGAAGACCTTGAAGCCCGAGACGTTGATCATGTCCTTCACGCGGTCGACGATGAAGAAGTAGCCGTCCGGGTCGCGATAGCCGATGTCGCCCGAGTGAAACCAGCCGTCGCGGGTCGCGTCGGCGGTGGCGGCGGCGTTGGCGAAGTAGCCCTTCATCACGTTGGGGCCTTTGATCACGATCTCGCCGCGGTCGCCGTCCGGCAGCTCGCGGTCGTCGGCGTCGACGATCTTCATCTCGACGTTCTCGATCGGCGTGCCGACCGAGCCGGGCTTGAACGCGACGTCGTGGTTGTAGGACGCGAATGGCGACGTCTCGGTGAGCCCGTAGCCCTGCTGGATCCACAGGCCAAAGCGCTCGTACCACCGGCGCTCGACGTCGGTCGGCAGGATCGCGGCCGCGGAGAAATAGAGGCGCACGGACCGGAAGTCGAGCGGCCGTTCCGACGCGAGAAAGAGGATGTACATCGTGGGCACGGCGTAGAACAGCGTGATGCGATGCGCCGCGATCGCGTCGACAAAGGCGTCGGGCACGAACCGCTCGTGCATCACCATCGTGCCGCCGGCGGTGACGAGCGAGTTCATGATCGCGTTCTGGCCGAAGCAGTGGAACATCGGCAGCGCGCAGAGCCCGCGGTCGTCGGCCGTCATGCGAAGGTGATGGACGGTGGCGTAAGCGTTGGACACGACGTTCGCGTGCGTGAGCATCACGCCCTTGGGCCGGCCCGTCGTGGCCGACGTGTAGAGAATCGCCGCGGTGGCCTCCCGATCCAGCTCGAGCGCGCGCCGCGGCGCGCCGCGCAGCGAGGCGAGGTCCTTGGCGTTCAGCAGATGGCGCACCGAGGGCATGCGATCCCCCGTCGGCAGGTTGCCGGCGACGGGATCGGCGGTGACGACCGCCGCCGGCGCGGCGTCGCTGACGATGTACTCGATCTCGTCGGCCTTGTACGTGACGTTGAGCGAGAGCGGGATCAGCCCACACTTCTGCGCCGCGTAGTAGGCCAGCGCGAACTCCGGCCAGTTCGGCAGGTGCAGACCGAGCCGGTCACCCGCAGACAGGCCGAGCCCGGCGAAGCCGCCGGCGAGCGCCGAGACGGCTTCGTCGAGCTCGCGATACGTCCAGCGTCGCTCCCCCGCCACCAGCGCCGTACGCTCGCCGTGATAGAGCGCCGAGCGCTCCAGCAGCTGCGCGACGTTCACGGAATCAGCAGGACCTTGCCCGTCGTCTTGCGCGACTCCAGCGCGCGATGCGCTTCGGCGGCATCCTTGAGCGGGAACTCGAACTCCATGCGCAGCTTCAGCCTGCCGTCGCGAAGCCAGCCGAACAGCTCGCCGGCGCGCTGCTGCAGCTCCTCGCGCGTGGCGATGTAGGCGTTCAGGCTCGGGCGCGTGAGGAAGAGCGAGCCCTTGGTGTTCAGGATCTGCGGATCGATCTGGCCGATCGGGCCGCTCGACTGGCCGTAGAGCGCGACCATCCCGCGTGGCGCGCAGCAGTTGAGGCTGCCCTCCCACGTGTCCTTGCCGACCGAGTCGTACACGACCTGCAGGCCCTTGCCGCCCGTGATGCGCTTGACCTCGGCGGCAAAGTCCTGCTTCGTGTAGATGATCGTCTCGTTCGCGCCCGCCTCGCGCGCGAGCTTGGCCTTCTCCTCGGTGGAGACGGTGCCGATCACCTTCGCGCCGCGGAGCCGCGCGATCTGGCAGAGGATCAGACCCACGCCGCCGGCCGCCGCGTGCACCAGGCACGTATCGCCACTCTTGAGCGGGTACGTCGAGCTGGCGAGATAGTGCGCGGTCATGCCCTGCAGCATGATTGCGGCACCCTGTTTCGTGGACACGCCCTGCGGCAGCACCACGAGCCGCGCCGCCGGGACCGCCGCGTACTGCGCGTATGCCCCCGGCACACCGGTGTACGCGACCTTGTCGCCGACCTTCACCTCGCTCACGCCCGAGCCGACCGCGGTCACGGTGCCGCCGGCTTCGAGGCCGAGCGTGAGCGGCAGGTCGAGCTTGTAGAGCCCGCTGCGCTGGTACACGTCGATGTAGTTCAAGCCTGCGGCATCGACCTTGACGATGGCCTCGCCGGCCTTCGGCTGCGGCTCGGAAACGTCCTCGAGCTTCATGACTTCGGGGCCGCCGGGCGTGTGGACACGGATCGCTTTCATGGACAACCTCCTGGGCGTGTGGGAGCGACAAACGAGGGCGAATTATACCGCACGGCGCATGGCCCGCCGGGCAATGGCCCAGTACCGAAGGCCGGACGGCAGCACGCGATGCAGCGCGCGCACGCCGCGTACGACACGCGCAAAGCGGTGGGCGTCGCGTGGCGACCACGCGAAGCCGTACCCGGCCCGCACGTCCGACGGCAGCAGGCCGATCGTCGACAGACGCACGGCGGCGGTGAAGGGCCAGCCGAGCCACGCCGGCCGCGGGAACAGCACCGCGCGCGCGAGCGTGCGCGCGGTGTCGGTGATCGCAAGCCCGCCGCTGCCGTACATCGCGCGCATCGCGTCGTCGAGCTCGCGGCCGTCACGCGGCAACGACCCGGGCTCGATGCCGAACAGCGACTCGCTCTCGGCCGTCTCGGCGCAATACGCGTCGCGCTCGCTCGCGGTCAACGCCCGCACGTAAACCTCGTACGTCAGCAAGAACGAGTCGACGCACGTGAGATGCACCCAGCGCAGCAGCGCGGGATCACACGCGGAATACGCGGTACCGGGGGCGAAGCCGCCCTCGCCGCGCGCCAATCCGCCCCGCACGCCCGCGTGGATCGCGTTGATGCGACGCGCGGTGGAGGCGATCTCCTCGGGCTCGCCGAACGTCAGGCGCAGCATCGCGCCCAGTGTGCGGTGGAGCCGTCGCCAGCCGCCCAGACGCTCGGCGCGAAAGCCGCTGTGATCGGCAACCGCGCGGGCGACGAGGGGATGCGCGAACTGCAGGAGAATGGCGCGGCCCCAGCCGAGCAGCAGCAGGCGCTCGCGATGCACGAGCCACGAGACCGGGTACGTCGGGCGTCCCACGCCCTACCGCATGCGACCGAGGTCGATCGTGAAGCGACTCACGTCGCGGCCATCGCCGTCGGCGACGATGAGCGCGGTCTTGGCGCGCGCGTCGAGGTCGCGCGTGGGAAATCCGTAGACGCAGTGGGCGACGTAGCGACCGTCGTCCTGCCGCTTGGCCGTCCGCTCGTTCTGCACGAACGCGGGCTTGATCTCGCGGTCGCCGACGAGCAGCCGCGGCGCGTAGTACCGCGCGAAGTCCTCGCGGGTGCCGTGCACGTCGAGGGCAACCACGAGGCGATCCCGCGCCTCTTTCAGCACCTTGTTCTCCTCGCTCGCCTTGAGCGGCTTGCCGCCGAACGCCGCGTGGCGCGAGGCGACCACCAGGCGATGAAATGGCGTCAGCACGCTCGCCGTGTCACCACGATCGTTCGTCACGCGCCATTCCGCGTCGAAGGTGTCGTTGGTGATGCTCTTCTCTCCGACGCGGACGGCTTCCTGCCTGCCGTGCTCGTCGAGCGTCAGCGCGGCCGCCGTGGCGAGCGCCGGCCACAGCAGCACGGCGAGCGCCGCCGCCGCGCGCCTCACGGCGCGGGCGCGCCGACGACCACGCGGTTGAACGCGTCGGGCGCGAAGAACTTCATCGCCACGCGCTGCACGTCGGCGGCGGTCACCTTGGCCACGCGCTCCTTGTAGCGGTCGGCGTAGTCGAGACCGAGGCCTTGCTCCTCCACCGCCACGACGAAGTCGGCCACCTTGGCCGAGGTATCGAGCCGCAGCGGGAAGCTGCCGATCAGGTAGTCCTTGGCGAGCTTCAGCTCGCGGTCCGTCACCGGCTCGCGGGTGAGCCGTACCAGCTCGTTGCGAACGATCTGCACGACCCTCGGGACCTCGGCCGTCCGCGTCTGCGCGGACACGACGAACGAGGCGCCATAACGGCCGGGATTGACGTACGAGTAGACGGCGTACGCGAGGCCGCCCTCTTCGCGCACGCGCGAGTACAGCCGCGAGGCGGAGCCGCCACCGAGCACATACGACGCGACCGCGAGCGGAAAGTAGTCGGGATCGGTCTGGCGGATCGCCTGACGGCCCAGCAGGATCGTCGCCTGCGTGAGCTGCTTGTCGATGCTTTCGCTCCGGGGCCCGCCCGCGGGCCCCACCGTCGACACCGTCGCGGCCGGCGCGGAGGGCGGCGTCCACCCACCGAACCGCGCCGTGATCTCGCGGCGCGCCTCGGCGACGGTGATGGCTCCGACCACGGCGATGATCGTCGTGTCGGGTCGAACGTTCGCGGCGTGGAAGCGCACGACGTCGTCGCGCGTCAGCTTGGCGACGGACTCCACCGTGCCCTCGACCGGCACGCCGTACGGGTGGTTCGGATACACCATCTTCGCGAGCGCGCGACCGCCGACGGTGCCGGGGTCCTCCTCGGAGCGCTTGATCGCGGCCTGAATCTGGGCGGTCTTGCGCTTGACCTCGTCGGGCGGGAACGTCGGCGACAGCAGGACCTCGGCGAGCAGGTCGAGCCCGAGGCCGAGATCCTTTCGCAGCACGGCCACGGACGTCGTGAGCCCATCGCGGCCGGCACCCGCGGAGAGGCTGCCACCCACGAACTCGATCGCACTGTCCAGCTCCGGCCCCGTGTGCTTTGCGGTGCCGCGCGTGAGCACCGCCCCGGTGAGGTTCGCGAGGCCGGCCTGGTCCGGCGGATCGAGGACGGCGCCAGCGCGCGCGAAGGCGCGGACGACGACGATCGGCACCGCCGGCCGCTCCGCGACGAGCAGAACGATGCCGTTGGGCAGTACCTCGCGGTGGGCAATCGGCGTCACGCCGCTCGCCGGGACGGCCAGGAGCAGGGGCACGAGGACGACGAGTGCGAGCCGCCGAAGCGAATGCGTCATGGCTTGGGCAGCAGCACGCCGACGTTCTTCTTGTCGTCGGGGAAGTACGTCTGCGCGGCGCGCTGGATATCGGCGGCGGTCACGGCGCGCAGCCGATCGACGAACCGGTCTTTCTCGGCGTAGCCGCCGATCAGCTCGAAGCGCGCGAGCAGCGACGCGCGGCGGTGCACGGAGTCTTCCTGGAACACGAAGGTGGCCTCGACCTGGTTTTTCGCGCGCTGCAGTTCTTCGTCCGTCACCGGCTCGCGCTTGAGCCGGTCCATCTCGGCCAGCAGCGCTTTTTCCGTGTCCTCCGGCGTGTGGCCGGGCATCGGCGTGCCCCAGAACCAGAAGAGGCCCGGATCGTGCGAGAAGTAGTTGTAGTCGCCGCCGGCCTCGAGCGCGAGCTGCTGCTCGTAGACGAGGCGCTTGTAGAGTCGGGACGCGCGCCCCTCGGAGAGAATCGTCGACAGCATCTCGAGCGAAAACGCGTCCGGCGACTTCTGATTCGGGACGTGGAAGCCGAGGTACACGATCGGCAGCTGCGCCTGCTTCCTCACGATCACGCGCCGCTCACCGTTCTGCGGCGGTTCCACCGCGAGGACGGGCGGCGGTGGCGGCCCCTTGGGGATGCGTCCGAACTTGGCGCGGATCTTTGCGAGCAGGTCGGTCGCCTTGAAGTCGCCGACGGCGACGAGGATCGCGTTGTTCGGCATGTAGTAGGTCTTGTAGAACGCGCGGATCTCTTCGGGCGTGATCCGCTTGATGTCTTCCATCCAGCCGATGATCGGCGCCTGGTAGGAATGACTCTTGAACGCGATCGACGAGACCTCCTCGCCCAGGAAACCGCCGGGATCGTCCTCCGTCCGCGTCCGCCGCTCTTCGATGACGACCTCGCGCTCGGAGGCGATGTCCTTGGGATCGAGCTTGAGATTCTGCATGCGATCCGACTCGAGGTCGATGACCAGGTCGATCTTCTCCGACGCGATGTTCACGTAGTACGACGTGACGTCCTGCGACGTGAAGGCGTTGTCCTGCCCGCCGTTCTGCTCGACGAGCCGGGCGAACTGCCCCTGCCCGTAGGTCGGCGTGCCCTTGAACATCATGTGCTCGAGGAAGTGGGCGATGCCCGTGGCGCCGCGCGCCTCGTTGCGCGAGCCGACGCGATACCACATCTGGAACGACACGATGGGGCTACGATGGTCTTCCTCGAGCAGCACGCGCAGGCCGTTGTCGAGCGTCGCGGCCACGACGCGATCACTCGCCTGGCCTGCGGCGGCGCCGGCCGCGACGACGACGAGCAACATCGCGATGAGGAGCGGACGCATCGGCTTCGATTATACCGACTGGTGTATCATCCCTTCTCTATGCGGGTCGGGTTCGCGCTCCTCGCCACGCTGGTCTTCGCGACGGCGGCCGGCGCCGAGCCGTGCGCGGAACCGCTGGCCACGGTGTTCGAGCACGTCTCGCCTGCCGTCGTCTCCATCCAGGCCATGAAGATCAACAAGGCCAAGCCGCAGCGGCGGTTCGAGACGATCGTCGGCTCGGGCGTCATCATCGACAAAGACGGGCAGATCCTCACCAACGCGCACGTCGTCGACGGCGCCGCCTCGCTCACCGTCACGCTCGACTCCGGCAACAAAACGGCCGCCCGCATTCTCGGGCTCGACCCGGTGCTCGACATCGCGCTGCTGCGTGTCGAGAACGCGGCCGTCCTGCCGGCGGCGCGCCTCGGCGATTCGTCGGCCGTGAAGGTCGGCGACGAAGTCGTCGCGATCGGCAATCCGATCGGGCTGGATCAGACGATGACGCGCGGGATCGTGAGCGGACTCAATCGACTGCTGCCCGGGGTCTCGGACGAGCCGATGATCCAGACCGACGCGCCGATCAATCCCGGCAATTCCGGCGGCCCACTCGTGGACCGCTGCGGCGGCGTCGT
This sequence comes from Candidatus Methylomirabilota bacterium, assembly GCA_046723475.1. Taxonomy (GTDB): domain Bacteria; phylum Methylomirabilota; class Methylomirabilia; order Rokubacteriales; family CSP1-6; genus AR12. The sequence continues at coordinate 11,066 of JBKOUQ010000035.1, read as the reverse complement.
GGGCATCAACACGCTCATCTCGGAGGACGCACAGTCCATCGGCTTCGCCGTCCCGATCAACGCGGCGAAGGCGATCCTTCGCGATCTCCGCGAGTTCGGTCGGGTCGTGCGGCCGTGGCTCGGCATGCAGGGTCGCGCCGTCGACAACAAGCTCGGCGGCGTCGTGCGCCTGCCCGTCACCCCGGGGTACCTCATCGAGGTCGTGTACGACGGCTCGCCTGCCGACCGCGCCGGCGTGCGCGGCGGCAATCTGTCGGTCGTCGTCCAGGGCGAGGAATACCTGCTCGGTGGCGACATCCTCACGATGATCAGCGGTACGCCGATCCGCACGCACTCCGACTACATTGCGCGCGTGAAGACGCTCCGCGTCGGTCAGCGCGTGAAGCTCACCGTCGTGCGCGAAGGCCAGCCGCGCGAGCTCGTGCTGACCGTCTCCGAGCGGCCGCGGCTCCCCTCTGACCTCGCGGACTGAGTCACGTCCGTCCGGGGTGGTCGGTCGGCAGGTGGGCGCGGAACGTTGCGCCACCGGCCGGCGCGTTCTCGACCAGCAGCCGACCGCCGTGCGTCTCGACGATCGTCCGACTGATCGTCAACCCCATACCGAGCCCGTCCGGTCGCGTGGTGAAGAACGGCTCGAAGATCTGCTCGAGATCGCTCTCCGCGATGCCCTTGCCGGAATCGTGCACGCCGAGCTCGACGTGGCGTGTGCTCGCCACCGATGTCCAGACCGTGACCTCACTGCTCGCATCGCCGACGTCCGCGACGGCCCTGACCGCATTGCTGAGCAGATTCAGGACCACCTGTTGAATCTGCACCGGATCCCCGTGGAGCGTCGGCAGCGCGGGCGCTGGCAGAAACTCGATGGTGACGGCGTGCAGCAGCGCGTCGTTCCCGACGAGGCGAATCGTGCTCACCACCAGATCGTTGAGCGCGATCGGGACGCTGACGACGCCTGTTCGCTTGACCAATTGCCGGACCCGCTGGATCACCGCGCTGGCGCGCTTGTCGTCGCTGACGATGTCTTCGAGACACTGCCGCACCTCGTCGACATCCGGGTGGGATTGCCCGAGCAGGCGCCTGGCGGCCTGCGCGTTCAGGAGGATTGCGGCGAGCGGCTGATTGAGCTCGTGCGCCATCGACGACGTGAGGTGTCCCATGCTCGCCACCCGGTCGAGGTGCGCGATGTGACTCAGGTGACGCTGCGCCGCGGCCTCCGCCTCACGACGACGCCGGCGCTGAAGGACTAGCGCGGCGATCAGCGTGCCCTGCGCGGCGATGAGGCCGAACCCGCCCAGCACGTGCCACCGGTACTCGGACCACAGGCCGCGCCGTGGAAAGAGCACCTGGCTGTCCTCCGGGAGCCGATGCTCGTCGAGTTGCCAGCGCACGAGCTGACGACCGTCGAAGCGCGGCATGCTCGTCGCGAAGCTCGGCACCGGCACGGGCGGCGCCGGCTGACCGCGCAAGAGCTTGGCGGCCATCCTGCCCGCGTCGAGACCGATGTCTTCGAATTCGATGATCGAGCCACCCACGACGCCGTGCCCAAGCGCCAGCCCCAGCGGCGTGAACACGGGACGGTTCGCGGCCTTCGTGATGTGCGGAACGAGATCGATCCCGTGGAACCGGCGCCCCGCGGCGTCGACCTGATAACTGGATTGCACGACGAACGTGTCCTTGGGCAGGCTCGACACGCGAACGACCACATCGGCGATCGGCAGCCTCGTGAGGTCGATGAGGTCGAGGCGCGCCTGAGAGACCGCCGCCCGGATCAGATCGTGGTAGACCTGTTCCGGCCCGCTTGCGCCGCCGACGAGCGCGACGTGCCGCGCATGAGGCAGGAGCGCTTGCGCCACGCGCACCGTGCCTTCCATATCGAACCGGATCGTCAGGATCGCAAAGCCTGGCGGGGACTCCATGCCACGAACGGTGCGCTCGTCCACGCCGCAGACGACGACGGGTGTTCCGGGCCACAGATCATCACGAACCCGCAGCAGGAACTGGAAGGGCTCGGGCAGCGCGGCAACGATGACGTCGAACCGTTGATTGCCATATTTCGACGCGAACATCGCGCGTACGCGCCGATCTTCCTCCTCCGCCGAGGTGTAGCGCGCGACGTCGATGTGCTCCATCTCGATGCTCACGCGAAACGACCATTCCGCAAGCAGGGCTTCGCGGACGCCCGCCGCGATCGCGGCCGCGGCTGGCAATCCAGGCTGGCCGGGGAGAAGGATCAGGACGGATGGCTGCTCGGGCGGTGCCGGAGCAGCAACCGCCGCCCCGGACAGGACGCCGACGAGGAGCACCGTCAGCGACCACGCACGCATGCGGCGCCCGCACGGCATCGCGGGGCACGCTAGCACACCCGGACGGGCACCACGTTGAGACTAAAGTCCCACCGCGCCCGGCACGCCGTTCAGTTGTCGGATGTCGATCACGCGGTATCCCGTCGCCACATCTCGATCGCCTCATCCAGCGGTTGCGACCGCTCGTCGCCGGATTGTCGCCGTTCGTCCGATTGGCGTGGACAGCGCGGGTCGCACGCGCGCATCGTGAGCGCCAGCCGGGCCGGCTGCCGGCGCCGGAGGGCTCGTCGGATGGACGATTGCGTCGCGGTCGAGCACGTGAGCAAGACGTACCAACTAGGCAAGGTCGAGGTCAGGGCGCTGGACGACGTCTCGCTCGGCGTCGCCGCCGGAGACTTCGTCGCCATCGCCGGGCCGTCGGGCAGCGGCAAGACGACGCTGCTGAATTTGATCGGCGGCCTCGACACCCCGACGTCCGGCGAGATTCGGATCGACGGCGAGGCGGTCAGCGCGCTCTCGGCCGGCGCGCGCGCCGACCTCCGAGCGCGGAAGCTCGGCTTCGTCTTCCAGACGTTCAATCTGCTCCCGGTGCTCACCGCCTGGGAAAACGTCGAGTATCCGCTGCTGATCCATCGCCGCGGGAGCGGTGACCGGCGCGCGCGCGTGAGCGCCGCGCTCACGCAGGTCGGCCTTGCCGACCGTGCCTATCACCGTCCGCCCGAGCTGTCGGGGGGCCAGCAGCAGCGCGTCGCCATTGCCCGGGCGCTGGGGGGCGCCCACAACCTGGTGCCCGCCGCGGCCCCGACCGCCAATCTCGACAGCGCCACGGGGCGCGACATCGTCGACCTCATGCGCCGGCTCAACCGCGAGCGCGGCGTGACGTTCGTGTTCTCCACCCACGATGCGCGCATCATGTCGGCCGCCGACCGCGTCGTGGAAATCTCCGACGGCAGGTTGCGATGAGATACCTCTACGCCAAGCTCGCCGTGCGCAACGTGTTCCGCAACCGGCGCCGCACGCTCATCACGCTGGCCGCGATGGCGTTCGGCGCCGCCGCCATCATCGTCTTCGGCGGCTTCGTGAACGCCATCTACTTCGGTGTTCGCGAGTCGACGATCCGCAGCCAGGTCGGCCACATCCAGCTCTATCGCACGGGGTACTCCGAGAAAGGCAATCTCGCGCCGTTCGACTATTTGATCGCCGACTACCCCGCGCTGCGTGACGAGCTGCGACGCCTGCCCCACGTCAAGACCGTCACCGCGCGGCTCGGCCTGTCGGGTCTCGTCTCCACCGGGGACACCACGACCGCGTTCGTGGGGGCCGGCGTCGTGCCAGAGGGCGAGGTCGACCTGTCGGCGCTCGCCATTGTCGTCGACGGCCAGGACCTGACGTCGCGCGATCCGCGCGGCGTCACGCTCGGCGTCGGGCTGGCGCGCGCGTTCGGCGTGAAGCCGGGCGACGATCTCACGCTGCTCACGACGACGAAGGCAGGCGCGATCAACGCGCTGGCTGTGAAGGTGCGCGGCATCTGGGAATCGGGCGAGAAGGCGTACGACGATCGATTTCTCCGCATCGGCCTGCCCGAGACCCAGCGGGTGCTGGATCTCGAGGCCGGCGAGGTGCAGTCGGTCGTGCTCCTGCTCGACGCCACGGAGCATACGGCGGCGGTCCGCGCGGCAATCGAGCGGTTGATCCGAGAGCGCGGGCTCGATCTCGAGGTCCGAACGTGGGACGACCTCGCGCTGCGCTACCACCAGGTCCGCGAGCTGTTCGGCCGGATCTTCGGCGTGCTGACGCTCATCGTGTCCGTGATGGTCGTGTTCGGCATCACGAACACGATGACGATGGCCATCTTCGAGCGCACGCGCGAGATCGGCACGGTGATGGCGCTCGGGACGCGCAGGCGCGGCGTCATCGCGATGTTCGTGCTCGAAGGAATTTTCCTCGGCGTGCTGGGCGCCGTCGCGGGCGCCGTGCTCGGTGTGGTCCTCGCCAAGGCGATCTCGGCCGTCGGCATTCAGCTGCCGCCGCCACCGGGCTCGACCCGCGGCTTCCTCGTGCAGATCTTCGTCGTGCCGGCGGTGCTCGTGCGCGCGGTCGCGCTGTCCGTCGTCGCCGCCACGCTCGCCTCCCTCTATCCCGCGTGGCGTGCCGCCCGGCTCAACGTCGTGGAGGCGCTTCGCCATGTCTAATTACATGGGGGGCCCCGAAACGGCCCCCCGCCCCTTGGACGAGGGGGGCAACGCCCTCGGTCTCCGGCCGCGCGTCACCGTAGCGGGGTTGCTGTTGGGCAGCGGCCCGCGGTTCGCACGCGACGCGGCTGGCCCCGTTCTCGTCTTCTACGCGGGCCTCAAACTGTTCGGCCTGACGACCGGCATCATCGCCGCGACGGCGTTCGGCGTGCTGACCTTCGGGTGGGAGCGTCGCCGTGCGCGTGCGGGATTGGGCGCTGCCATCGGCCTCACCATCGCGCTGACGCAGGCGGCGACGGGGCTCGCGACGGGGAGCGCCGTCGCGTACTTCGCGCCCGGCATCGTCGTCAACGCGATCTACGGTCTGGTGTTCATCGGGTCCGTCGTCATCGGCCGCCCGCTCGCGGGCGTGTTCGCGAGCGAGACGTATCCGTTCGCCCCGGCCGTGAAGGCCTCGGCGACGTTCCGCCGCGTGTTCTCGCGCGTCTCGCTCGCGTGGGGCGCGTACTTGCTGGCGCGCAGCGCGCTGCGACTGCTCGCGCTGACGTGGCGCGACGTCGATGTGATCGTCGCGGTCAACATCGCGACCGGCGTGCCGTTCACCGCAGCCCTGACCGCGTGGTCGATCTGGTACGGCGTCCGCGGCTTTCGACGCAGCGAGGAATGGGGCTGGGCGCTGAAAGGCGTCGTGCTCATAACGTTGCTGCTCGGGGCCGTCTCACCGGCGCGCGCGCAGCAGGCTGTCGACATCGTCGCCGACGCCGACCGGTATCGGCGTCCCGGCGACAGCTTCGTCTGGAACATTCGCATCACGAGCGAGGAGGCGAAGAAGACGCCCTCGGTCGACGATTTTCAGGTGTTCGCCAAAACCGGCGGCCGCGTGCTCGTGAAGTTCGTCGCCCCGCCACGCAGCGTAGGCCGCTCCCTGCTGGCGCTCGGACGCGACCTGTGGATTTATCTCCCCGACGCCGGGAAGCCCGTCCGCATCCCGCTGTCGCAGCGCCTCGTGGGCCAGGTGGCCAACGGCGACATCGCGCGGGCCGACTACGCGGGCGACTACGAGGCGACGCTGGTCGGCGACGACGCGGTGGACGGCCTCGCGTGCCACGTGCTGGACCTCAAGGCGAAGACCAGGGACGTTACGTACTCGGCGATCAAGTACTGGGTGTCGAAGGACGGCCGCCGACCGGTCCAGGCCGAGTTCTACGCGGGCACGGGCACGCTGCTCAAGACCGGACGCTTCGACAAGTTCAAAGACGTCGGCGGTCACCCGCTCGCGACGCGCCTGACGCTCACCGACGCGATCCGCACAGACCGCCGGTCGGTCCTAGACTATGGCGAGATCTCGGTGCGTGCCCTGCCCGACAAGTACTTCGACAAGAACTATATGAAGACGCTCGACTGACATGCGGCGCGTGCTCGCGGCGGCGATGCTGCTGGCGCTCGCCACGTCCGCGGGGGCGCAGGAATCCGAGGTGCCCCAGTGGCTCCAGCCACTCCGGGTGCGCGGCCGGCTTGCCGAGGAGTTCGCGTATCGCCTGCACGATCCCGGCGACGTCAGCAAGCTGAAGACGCTCGGCTGGCTCGACGGCAAATACACCGTCTCGGACGCGGTCACGCTGCGTGCCGCCGTGCGCGGATGGTACGACGCCGTCTTCGATGCGACCGACCGCTATCCCGCCAACGTCGAAGAGGATCAGAAGACGGACGTCTCGCTGCGCGAGGCGCTGCTGAGCGTGAGCCACCGGGATCTCGACGTCCGTCTCGGGCGCCAGCAAATCGTCTGGGGCGAGGCGATCAGCACGTTCGTCACGGACATCGTGAACCCCAAGGACTTTCGCGAGTTCGTGCTGCCGGACTTCAGCGAGCTGCGCATTCCGATCTGGGCCCTCAACGCGACGTATCGGCTGGCGGAGGGCGTCATCGTCGAGGGCGTCTGGACACCCGACACCCGCACGAACAAGCTGCCGAAGCAGGGTGCCGAGTTTCAGTTCGCGCGGATCCCGTACCGCTTCCACAATCCCGCCGTACACCTTCCCGACGACCAGGACGAGTTCAGCGTGGCGCGCAGCGAGGGCGGCGTGCGGCTCTCGGTGCTGCGACGCGGCTGGGACATTTCGCTCATCTACTATGATCAGGCCGACAAGACGCCGGTGCTCTTCCAGCGCCGCGTGTCGCAGCCGCCGGGGCCCGACGTCATCGTGCTCGATCCCCAGCATCCGCGCCTGCACATCATCGGCGCCACCCTCGGCAAGAGCCTCGAGCCCGTGGTCGTTCGCGCCGAGGCCGCGTATTCGATCGGCAAGCACTACGAGACGGTCGATCCGCTCGATCCCGACGGCGTGGTGCGGCGCGACACACTCGACTGGCTCGTCGGCGTCGATTACACGTTCTTCGAGAAGGTGGACACCGCGCTGCAGCTGAGCCAGCGCGTCTTGATGGGATCGGTCACGAACATCGTGCGGCCCGGTGTCGACGGTCAGGTCACCACGTCCGTCGCCCTGCGCGCGGCAACCGGCTTCTTCGACAACACCCTGAACCCCTCGCTGCTCTTCGTCGTCGGCGTCAACCGGGCCGACTACCGGCTCAGCGCGCGCATCGATTACCTCGTGAGCGGCGCGGTCACGCTGTCCGTCGGCGCCGACATCTTCGAGGGGCCGCATCAGACACTGTACGGAGAGTTCGACCGCAACGACCGCGTGACATTCACGACGACGTGGCGATTTTGACATGCGCTGGCTCACGCCGCTGGCGGCCGCACTCATTTACGCCGCGGCGATTTCGCCCTCGCTTTCGCAGCGTGTGCCGCGATTCCTGCTGCCGACGCTGGCCGCGATCGGCGCAACCCTGATCACGGCGGCACTCGTCCGCTCACTCGTACGGATCGTAGACGCCGGTCCCGCCAAGTGCCGTCTCGTCCTGCCCGTAGCCCTGAACACCGTTGCGACACTCGTCCTCGTGGTGTCGCCCGTCAGCCGCCTCGTCAGCTCGGCTCGGTCCGCGAATGGTCCCCGGACGCTGGCTCGCTTCGGCGACTGGCGCGGCAGTGAAGGCTACCCGCGGCTCGAGCCTCATCGCGGCGTCGACATTGCCGCGCGCCCCGGCAGCGATGTGCTCGCGGCGGCCGACGGACGAGTCGTGGTCGCGCGAGACAACGGCGACGCGTGTGGGCGAATCGTGGCGATCGCCCATGACCCTCACGGCTACCGCACCGTCTATTGCCATCTGGAAGCGTTGACCGTCGCGCCCGGCGAGCACGTCTCGCGCGGCGAACGCATCGGCACGGTCGGCACGACGGGACAACGTGCGTGGCCCGGCTACGAGCACGTGCACCTCGAGGTGCAGCGGGGCACCGATCCGAACAACCTCGAGGACCCGGCCGCCAGGCTCGTCGGGTGCTTCGACGGGTCGACGGCGTACCCGGCCGAAGGCCTTGTGCTCACCTATCCGGTTCGATGTTGAAAACAGCGGCGCCGGCGTCGCCTGATACGATCGGCCCGTGGCGAACCCGCCGACGCTGCACGCCGTGACCAGAACGCATGCGTTTCGCGTCGGCGTCCTGAGCGCCGTCGCCGCACTCGTGCTCACCGCGCTGTTCGCGCTCGCGGGCCACAGCGACGTGTCGGTCACGCTGCAGAGCGCACTGGCGCACGCCGCGAGCATGACGGCGCTCGTCGCGCTCGTGATGCCGCGCCTGCGCGGCTGGTTCGAGTGCCGGCCGCCCGGAACGCGCTGGGGCCTGCGCATCGCCACGCTCGTCGGCCTGGCGCTCGCAGGAACCACGGTGGCATGTGGTGCGATGACGGTGGCGGGGCTGCGACCCGGTGAGCCGTTCGCGATGTGTTACCGGCACGACCTGAGCATCAATGCGCTGATCACGCTCACGCTCGGCATCAGCATGACGCTGTACGACGCGCAGCGCCGGCGGCTCGATGCCGTGACGGCCGCGCTGCAGGAGCGCGAGCTCGCGCACGAGCGGGATCGTAAGACGGCGCTGGAGGCGCGGCTGGCGTCGCTCGAAGCGCGGCTGCAGCCACATTTCATGTTCAACACGCTCAATGCGATCTCGGCTCTGATCCAGGAGGACCCCGACGAGGCCGAGCGCACCGTGGAGCGCCTGGCCGCGCTGCTGCGCTTCTCGCTCGACGCCACCGAGCGCGGGCTGGTGCCGCTCGCGCACGAGCTGAAGATCGTCACCGACTATCTCGAGATCGAGCGCACGCGCTTCGGCGAGCGGCTCGCCTACACCGTCGACGTGGCGCCCGACGTCACGGGCGTCGAAGTTCCACCACTCGCGGTGCAGACGCTCGTGGAGAACAGCGTCAAGCACGCGATCGCGCCGCGTCCCTCGGGCGGGCGCGTCCGCATCGCCGCCGACGCCGTCGGCGATCAGGTGACGCTGTCCGTCTGGGACGACGGCCCCGGCTTCAGCGCGGAGGCCATGCGAGCCGGGCACGGCCTCGACAATCTCCGCGGCCGGCTCGCCGCGCGATTCGGGCCTCGCGCGCGAATCGAGGTCGGCCGTCAGGACGACGGCAGCCTCGTCACCGTGACCCTGCCCCGCCCCGTCGTGCGGTGAGCGCGCAGACTCGCCTGCGCGCGTTCCTGATCGACGACGAGCCGCTCGCGCTGGCGCGGCTGGCTCGCATGCTGGACGCCACGGGCCGCGTTGAGATCGTCGGTCGCGCCACCGATCCTCGGGAAGGCCTGGCCGCGGTGGCCGCGGCCGCCATCGACGTCCTGTTCCTGGACATTCAGATGCCCGGCCTGAGCGGCTTCGAGCTGCTCGAGCGTCTGCCGGCGGGGCCCGCCGTCGTGTTCACGACCGCCCACGACGAGCACGCGATCCGCGCGTTCGAGGTGAACGCCGTCGACTATCTCCTCAAGCCCGTCGAGCGCGCCCGCCTCGACGCCGCGCTCGATCGCGTTGCCGCACGGCGTGGCGCGGCGGGCGACGAGCTGCGGGAGGTGCTGGGCCGCCTCGCGCAGACGCTCCGCGGTGCGGCGTTCCTGGAGCACTTCGCTGCGCGCTCGCGGGACCGCGTGCAGCTCATTCCCGTGGCCGACGTCACGCACGTGCTCGCGCAGGACCGCGCGACATACGCCGTCACGACGAGCGCCCAGCACATGCTCGACACCACGCTCGTCGAGCTCGAGCGGCGTCTCGATCCCGCACGCTTCCTGCGCATCAACCGCGGGATCCTCGTCAACGTGGCGTGGATCGGTGAGCTCCGCGTCGAGCCCGGCGGCCACCTCGCCGTGCGGCTCAAAGACGCCGCGCGCACCGAGCTCGCCGTCTCGCGCGATCGCGCGCGTGCCCTCAAGGAGCGCCTCGGGCTCTGACCCCGCGGCAGGACCGGGGCGAGCTCAGCGCTCCAGGATGCGGCGCGCGTCGGTGAAGACGCCGCGCAGCATCGGCCGCGTCAGCTTGCCGGTGAACGTGTTCTGCTGACTCGGGTGGTAACACGCGATCAGCGTCACGCCGTCGCCCAGGTCGCTTGCCGCGCCGTGTGCGAAGACCGGGCGCGCCCCCGGCGCCGCGTGACCAAGCGCGCGGCGCGCCTTGAGATACGCCTCCCAGCCGATGCGTCCCAGCCCGACGACGACGCGCACGCGGTCGAGCATGCGCAGCTCGTCGAGCAGATATGGGCGGCACGCGAGGATTTCCTCCGGCAGCGGCTTGTTGGCCGGGGGCGCGCAGCGGATCGTCGCGGTGATGTAGGCGTCGCGCAGCCGCAGCCCGTCGCGCGCGTCGACCGAGCTCGGCTGGTTGGCGAACCCGGCGTGATGAAGCGCCTCGAAGAGCCAGTCGCCGCTGCGATCGCCGGTGAACATCCGGCCAGTGCGGTTGCCCCCGTTCGCCGCGGGCGCCAGACCGACGAGCAGCAGTCTCGCGCGCGGATCGCCAAAGCCGGGCAGCGGACGCGCCCAGTAGTGCTGGCCGGCGTAGCGGCGCGGCGGCGTCGCCGCCGTCGCTTCCCGATGCGCCACGAGTCGCGCGCAGCGACGACAGCGCACGATCCGCGCGTTGAGTCGCTCGAGCGCCGCCGGACTTTGCAAGGCGGCCGGATTGTGCCACGGTGAATGCCATGACGCTATCGCGGACGCGCGCGCACGGCCGTCGGGTTCCGTCGATCATCGTGCACGGCGGCGCCGGCGCGCGACTCGACGACGCGGCCACATTCCGTCCCGGGATCCGTGCTGCGGTGGGCGCGGGCTGGGCCGTGCTCGCGGCCGGCGGCCGCTCACTGGATGCGGTGGAGGCCGCGGTGCGAACACTCGAGGACGACGAGCACTTCAACGCGGGCCGCGGCTCGGTGCTGACCGAGGCGGGCACGGTCGAGATGGACGCGTCGATCATGGAAGGCGATCGCCTCGGATGTGGCGCGGTGGCGGGCGTGAGCCGCGTCGCGAATCCCGTGAGCCTCGCGCGGCGCGTGCTCGACGACGGCCGGCACGTGCTCCTCATCGCCGACGGCGCGCACGCGTTCGCGCGCGCGTCGGGCCTGCCGGAGTGCGACCCGGCCTCGCTGATCACGCCGCGACAGCGCGCGCGCCTGGCCGAACGCCG
>JBKOUQ010000231.1:0-7247 GCA_046723475.1 Candidatus Methylomirabilota bacterium | reverse complement strand
GCTCAGGGTTACCGGCCCGCCGCGAGTGGTCCGCAGAGCACGCGCCCCGCCTACGCTCGGGCACGCGCGCCGAGAGCCGCGGCGCCTTTGTCGGTCGAGCACCACAAACACGAACGGGAAGATCTCTGTGTGGTGTCCGACGACTTTTGGGATCAGCGGCTCGGATGCGGCGGCACCCATCCGTTCCAGTCCGAATCAAGAGCACGGCAGATCAAGCAGTTAGCCGCAGCTACGTGATCTGCCGCACCCTCTTCGCGCGATTAACGGTCAGTCGCGCAAGAACTTGAAGAAAAACGTCGTCGCGCACGGCCGACCATCGGGCAACAGCGCGTAGCTCGGAATCTCGCCACATCGCTGCCAGCCGTGCCGGCCATACAGGCGCTCGGCGTCGTCGCTCGCCGTATCGAGAACCAGCAGCGTTTTGCCTGCCGCCAGCGCGCTACGCTCGGCCGCCTGCAACAGCGCGCCGCCGATCCCGTGGCGACGCGCGCGACGATGAACGAGCATCTTCGCGAGGTCGCCGCGATGTGGCTGGTTCTCCGGCTGCGCGAGAATCACCTGCACGGTGCCGAGGATCGCTCCTTCGGGGTCCTCCGCGATGAGCACGAGGCGATCACCGCGCCCGACGCTGGTCGCGATCCCGCGCCAGAACGCGTCGGCCTTGGCGCGCGTCATGGGCAGCATGAAGCTGACGGAGGCGCCGCCTTCCACGCAGTCGATGAGGACGTCGCTGAGTCCATCGACCTCGCGCTGGTCGAACGTCTGCACGGGCCGGACGTGGACGCGGTTCGTCATCGTCATCGCTTCGAGGTTCTCGAGCGCTCGGTCGTGATCACGACGATGTATCGTGCCGGTCGGCGCGTGCGGTTGCGAAACGCGGTAGGCGCATCGAGATGCATCGCCAGGCAGTCGTCCTCTCCCAGACGATAGGTCACGGCGCCCACCGTCACCTCGAGGCTCCCCTGCTGCACCCAGATCTGCTGGTGAATCGTCACGTCGCGCGCGCCCGTCTCGTAGGCGACACGCGCGCCGGCCGGGAGCACGACGTCGACGATCTGAATCGGCGACGGGAAGTTGGCGGGCGAGATGTTCCGCCGAACGTAGCCCGACTGCGGATCGCGCCAGGCGGTCCGGTCCTCGCGCCCAGACACCGGGTTCGCGGGAGCCGTCGAGTCGTCGAACAGGCTCGCGAGCGACACGCCGAGCCCCGCGGCGATTTTTTCGAGGACGACCGCCGTCGGGCTGGTGCCGCCCCGCTCGACGAGTGAGATCATTGACCGGCTGACGTCGGATTTCTCGGCCAGCGCATCGAGGGTGAGGCCGCGCTTGGCCCGCAGCGCGCGCACACGGCCGGCAATCCGCGCATTCACGCCGGGCGTCACGGTCGTGGCGATCGCGGCGTCTCTTATAGTGGACACGACGTCCAGCATATTAGCACAAGGCACTTGACGCGCTGGACATCGGCGCCACGCCGTCGTCGCTGCCCTCGCCCGTACAATGTCGCGCACGCCGTCGCTGCACCGATGCCGACACGCGGTGGATACCAGAGCGATCGAACGCCGAAACGAAGAGATTGGGGAGAGCCGATGACGCTCGCCGACGACCGCATCCAGAGCTTTCTCGCGACGCGGGACATCGCCATCCTGGCCACCCTGCAGGCCGACGGCGCGCCGCTCGCCATGCCGATGTGGTTCGTGCACGACGGCGCCGCCCTCACCATGGTGAGCGTCGCAGACACGCAGAAGGTGCGAAACGTCCGCCGCGATCCCCGCGTGTGCGTCGTAGTCGAGTCGGTCTCCGATGCGGGCGACATCCGCGGCGTGACCGTCAGGGGCACCGCGGAGTTCCTGGCCGACGGGGCGGATCGGCAGACGCTGGTGGAGCGGTTCCACGCGAAGTATCGTCGGCTCGCGCATCTCTGGGGCGGACGCGCGATGCCGGCCAATCGTGTGATGTTCCGCATCGTCCCTGCGCGCGTCGGCTCGTGGGGGCTCATGTGAGCGACGTGCGCCGCCCGTAGCGGCGCCGCACGCCACGTTGCACCGGCGACGCCGCGCGAGAGCTGTGGCACACTGATCGAGCTGCCCGTGAATCAACAAAGTCCCGTGGATACCGCCGAGCTGCTGCGCGAGCTTCGCATCGACCGCGACGGCCGCCCGCCGCGTACGCGCCGTCGACGGCTCGTCCTCGCGGCCGTCGCGCTGGTCGTTCTCGCCGCCACCGCGTGGCTGGCGTGGAGTCGCTTCAGCGTGCCGACGGTGCGCACCGTCGCCGCGCGCGCCGCGACGCCGGCGGGGGGCCCGGGCTCCGTGCTCGACGCCAGCGGCTACGTGACGGCGCGGCGACAAGCGACCGTGTCGGCCAAGATCACCGGCAAGGTCACCGACGTGCTAATCGAGGAAGGCATGCGCGTGAGCGAGGGCGCCGTACTCGCGCGCCTCGACGATACGGAAGCCAAGGCGCAGCTCGGTCTCGCGCGCGCGCAGCTCGCGGCCGCCCGCTCGCAGGACGGCGAGATCCGCGCGCAGCTGCAGCAGGCCGAGCGCGACTACACGCGCTCGCAGGAGCTGTTCAACCGCCAGCTCGTCCCCGAGCAGTCGATGGACGCGGCCCGCGCGCAGCGCGACACGCTGCGCGCGAAGCTCGCGGCCAACCAGGAAGCAATCCGGGTGGCGAGCGAATCCGTCAGCGTCGCGCAGGTCCAGCTCGACAACACCGTGATCCGCGCGCCGTTCACCGGCGTCGTCGTCGCGAAGGCGGCGCAGCCCGGCGAGATGATCTCGCCGATCTCCGCGGGCGGCGGCTTCACGCGCACCGGCATCGGCACGATCGTCGACATGGATTCGCTCGAAATCCAGGTGGACGTCAACGAGTCCTACATCAATCGCGTGAGCGCCGGCCAGCCCGTCGAGGCGATGCTGAACGCCTATCCGGACTGGAGGATTCCCGGCTCCGTCATCGCGATCATTCCGACGGCGGACCGCAGCAAGGCAACCGTGAAGGTGCGCATCGCGATCGGGTCGAAGGATCCGCGCATCGTTCCCGACATGGGCGTGCGCGTGGCGTTCCTCGAGACGGGATCACCCGCGCCGGGCCGCGCGCCTGTGGCGACCGGCGTGCTCGTGCCCGCGGACGCCGTCCGCGCCGACGGCACCGTGTTCGTCTACGCCGAGGGGCGAGTCGAGCGCCGCACCGTCACGCCGGGCCAGACGGTCGGGGCAGACCGTGAGGTCGTCAACGGCCTGCGAGCGGGCGAGCGCGTCGTCGTGGCGCCGCCGCCGTCGCTGAAGAACGGCGCGACGGTGCGCGTCGCCGACAAATAATCCGTGACTCTGGTGCCGCACTCCGTCTCGTGAACGTCCTGGTCGAGATCCGCGGCGTCACGAAGACGTACCGCCGTGGCGGCGAGACGATCGAGGTGCTCCACGGCATCGATCTCGACATTCCGCGCGGTGACTTCGTCGCGCTCATGGGGCCGTCGGGGTCGGGCAAGACGACGCTGCTCAACTTGATCGGCGGTCTCGACACGCCGACCGCGGGCAGTATCGTCGTCGACGGCCGACGTATCGACCGCCTCGGCAGCGGCGACCTCGCGCGCTGGCGCGCCGCCAACGTCGGCTTCGTGTTCCAGTTCTACAACCTCCTGCCCGTACTGTCCGCGCAGCGCAACGTCGAGCTGCCGCTGCTGCTGACCGATCTGAGCGCGGCCGAGCGACACCGCCGCGCGGCGATCGCGCTGGCCCTCGTCGGCCTCCGCGAGCGCGCCCGCCACAAGCCGAGAGAGCTCTCCGGCGGCCAGGAGCAGCGCGTCGCCATCGCGCGCGCGATCGTGTCCGATCCGACGCTGCTCGTCTGCGACGAGCCGACGGGCGATCTGGATCGCGCCACCGCCCACGACGTCATGCTGCTGCTGCAGATGCTGAACCGCGAGCACGGGAAGACCATCGTCATGGTGACCCACGATCCGAAGGCCGCGGAATATGCGCGCCGCGGCCTCACGCTCGACAAGGGCACGCTCGCGGCCACGAACGGCCGGACCGTCTCGTGAAGTACGTGCCGCTCCTCTGGGCACAGCTGTTCCGTCGCAAGACGCGCACGGTGCTGACGCTGCTGTCGATCGTCATCGCGTTCCTGCTCTTCGGCCTGCTGCAGGCCGTGCAGACCGCGTTCGAGGCGGGCGCCGACAGCGCGGACGCCAAGCGCCTGCTCACGATCGCGCGGTACTCGATGATCGAGCCGTTGCCCATGGCGTACGCGCCGCGCATCGAGCGCGTTCCCGGTGTCATCGCCGTCGCCTATGCCGACTGGTTCGGCGCGAAATACCAGAACGAGAGCAACGCGTTCGCCGTGTTCGCGGTCGATCCGGACCACTACCTCGCGATGTACCCGGAGTATTCGATCGCCCCGGCGCAGCGCGAGGCGTTCGTCAAGACGCGAACTGGCGCCGTGGCCGGCAAGCGGCTGATGGATCGCTAC
Source organism: Candidatus Methylomirabilota bacterium (assembly GCA_046723475.1). Lineage (GTDB taxonomy): Bacteria > Methylomirabilota > Methylomirabilia > Rokubacteriales > CSP1-6 > AR12. The sequence continues at coordinate 2,771 of JBKOUQ010000231.1, read as the reverse complement.
GGCTGGAAGGTCGGCCAGAAGCTGCCGATCGCGTCCGAGATCCACACGAAGAAGGACGGCAGCCTCGACTGGCAATTCGACCTGGTCGGCGTGTTCGACGCCGAGGACCCGGCCGTGCGCGCCAACACCGATGTGGTGCTGATCAACGTCGCGTACTTCGACGAGGCGCGTCAGAGCGGCCGCGGCAAGACCGGCTGGTACATCATCCGCGTCGCGGATGCCGAGCAGGCGCGCACGATCGCCGCGGACATCGATCGCCAGTTCATGAACTCGCCCGACGAGACGAAAACCGCGCCCGAAAAAGAATTCGTCCTCGCCTTCGCCAAGCAGATCGGCGACATCGGCGCGCTCGTCACCCGCATCCTGCTCGCGGTGTTCTTCACGATTCTCATTCTCACCGGCAACACGATGGCGCAGGCCATCCGCGAGCGGATTCCCGAGCTCGCGATTCTCAAGACGCTCGGCTTTTCGGACGTGGCCGTCACCGCCTTCGTGCTCGGCGAGGCGGGCCTGCTCGTCGGGATCGGCGCGGCGCTCGGGATGCTCGGCGCGGTCGGCATGCTGTCACCCCTCAATGGCGCGACGGGCGGACGGTTCCCGCCCCTGTTCATCGAGCCCGCGACGTGGGGCTGGGCCGCGGCCATCGCGGCGCTGCTCGCGGGTGCCGTCGCGCTCCCGCCCGGCGTGCGCGTGCACCGTCTGCGCATCGTCGACGCGTTGGCCGGCCATCGGTGATCGCATGCGCGTACTGAATCCGTCGGTGACCGCATGAGCTCGCTGAATCAGATCGTGCAGATCGCGCTCATCAATCTCCGAACGCTGCCGCAGCGTCTCGGCACCTCGCTGGTGGTCGTCGTCGGCATCGCGGGCGTGGTGGGCGTGCTGGTGTCCGTGCTCGCAATGGGCGAAGGCTTTCGTCACACGCTCGCCAGCACGGGGCGCCCCGGTCGCGTGATCATGCTGCGCTCGGGCTCGGACGCGGAGATGTCGAGCGGTATCGCGCGCGATCAGGCGACGCTCCTCGCGAGCCTCCCCGGCATCGCGCGCGACGAGGCCGGGCGACCGCTTGCCTCGGCGGAGCTGGTCGTCATGGTGGACCTGCCTCGCCGGGGGCAGACCGATCCCACGAACGTGCCGTTCCGCGGCGTGCAGCCGACGGCGTTCGGTGTCCGCGACGAGCTGCGGATCGTCGAGGGCCGCGCGCTCGCGCGCGGCGTGCGCGAGGTGATCGTGGGCCGCAAGGCCGCGCGCGAGTTCGCCGGCCTGAGCGTCGGCTCGCGCATCGCGTTTCGCGACAGCGACTGGACGGTCGTCGGCATCTTCGCGAGCGGCGGCGACGTGCACGAGTCCGAGATCTGGGCCGACGCGGAGGTGGCGCTGTCCGCGTTCCGTCGGACGGGCTTTCAATCGGTCACCGCCGTGCTCACGGATACCTCCCCGGCCGGTGTCGAGGCGCTGCGTGCGGCGATCGCGCGCGACCGCCGCCTGTCGGTCAACGCGCTCCGCGAGCCCGAATATTATGCGAAGCAGGCGTCGGTGCTCTCCAAGCTGATCGGGGTGCTCGGCTACAGCGTCGCGACGTTCATGGCCATCGGCGCGACGTTCGGCGCGCTCAACTGCATGTATTCCGCGATCGCCAGCCGGCAGACCGAGATTGCCACGCTGCGCGCCATCGGCTTCGGCGGCGCGCCCGTCGTCGCCTCGGTGATGATCGAGGCGCTCGTGCTCGCGCTCGTCGGCGGCGTGCTGGGCGGGACGCTGGCCTACGTCTATTGCGACGGCGCGACGCTGTCGACGCTGAACTTCAACACGTTCTCGCAGGTCGCCTTCGATTTTCGCGTCACACCCGGCCTGCTCGCGCGCGGGCTGGTGTGGGCGCTCGTCATCGGCGTGGCGGGCGGTCTGCTGCCCGCGATCCGCGCCGCGCGTGTGCCGGTCACGGTCGCCCTGCGTACCGGCTGAGCGTCAGCGTGACGTTCCGGATCGCGCGCATGGATTTTTTGGTGCGACTCCTGACGCTCGCGCTCGTCATCGTCCCCGCGCTCCTCGCCGCAATCGCGCTGATGAGCAATCGTCTGCTCTTGATTCCCACCGCGGTGCTCCTCACGACCTACGTCTGGATCGCGCTCTGGTTCCGGCCGCGCCGCTTCGTCGTCGGCCCGCGCGCGCTCGAGATCGTCTGCCCGCTGCGCCGGCGCGAGATCCCGCGCGACGACATCGCGAGCGTGCGCGTGATCGACAAGCACGAGCTCGAGCGGGAAGTCGGGCGCTCGATGCGCGTCGGCGCGGGCGGGCTCGGGGGCGGGTTCGGCTGGCTGTGGACGCAGAAGCGGGGCATGGTGCGCATGTACATTTCGCGCACCGACGGGCTCGTCTGGATCGAGCGACGCAGCGACCGGCCGTGGCTGATCACGCCCGAGCGCGCCGACGCGTTCGTGCGCGCCCTCTCGCCCTGAGCGCGATCCGATCTAGGAGCGGCGGCGCCGGCGCGCGGCCTTGGCGCCTTCCTTGCCGAGCGCGCGGCGTGTCTTCTTTGGCAAGCGCGCGATCGTTCGCTTGCGACGCGCCGTCGCTGCCGCTTTCTTGATGTTCCGTCGAGCTGCGGTACGACGCCGCGCCATCAGGCCGTGTAGCCCTTGGCCTTCATGCAGCCGACGTACGCCGACCGATAGCGCTCGTCGTGTTTCTTGTTGTCGTAGATCCCATACAGCGTCCCGGCACCGGCGCCGACGCCGCCGCCGATGAGCGCGCCCTTGCCCGCGCCCTTGCCG
>JBKOUQ010000034.1:0-34042 GCA_046723475.1 Candidatus Methylomirabilota bacterium | reverse complement strand
GCGCGGACGTTGTCCGGCGGAGAGGCGCAGCGCGTTGCCCTCGCGCGCGCGCTGGTGCTGGAGCCAGACATCCTGCTTCTCGACGAGCCGTTCGCTGGCCTCGACGCGCCCACACGGGCCGCGCTCGTCGGCGACCTCGCCGGGATCTTGCGGGCGGATCGCGTCACGACGGTGCTCGTCACTCACGAGCGAGGCGAGGCACAGGCGCTGGCCGACCGCGTGGCCGTGCTGATGGGCGGCCGCGTGCGCCAGCTCGACGAGACGGCACGCGTGTTCTACGCGCCGGTTTCGGACGAGGTCGCGCGCTTCGTCGGTGTCGAGACGCTCGTGACCGGGCAGGTCATGAGCCGCGCCGACGGCGTCACGGTGGTCGAGGTGGCCGGCCGCGTGGTCGAGGTCGCCGCCGATGCGCGGCTCGGGGCGCGCGTGCGCATCGCGGTCCGTCCCGAGGACGTCACGCTCATGGCCGCGGACGGCGGCGCGCGCGTGGCGTCCAGCGCGCGCAATGCGCTGGACGGGACCGTGACGCGCGTCAGCCCTTCCACCCACGGCTCGCTCGTCGTCATCGACGCCGGGTTTCCCCTCGTGGCGGCCGTGACGCCGCGCTCGGTCCAGGAGCTCGGTCTGCGCCCCGGCGTGCGCGTATGCGCCGTGTTCAAAGCCACCGCCGTGCACCTCATCCCGGTGTGAGTCGCCCGGCCGGGGTTGACTCCCCCAGGTCCGAGGGATATAAGGGAGGCACCCGAAACCAGAGTTCGCGACTTGGACGGGGGTCGGTATCGACGATGGAGCCTGACGAGCCAGCGGCCACGCCTCCGCTGGCTTTGTTTGTTTTACACCGCCGTGCCCTCCCAGACGCAGAAGGAGGTCCTGCATGACCCAGGAGAGCCTCATCGAGCGACTGATGGCCGAGAACGACGAGTTCCGGCGTCTCCGCACGGAGCACCAGGGCTACGAGCATCAGCTAGACGCGCTACGCGGAACGTCGCCGCTCTCGGCGGACCAGCAGTGGCGGATGAGCGAGCTCAAGAAGTTGAAGCTGATGGCGAAGGACCGGATGGAGTCGATCATCCGGCACGCCCGCGCAGGCGTCAGCGCCTGACGCGTCGACGAACCATACGGCCGCGGAAGGTCGCCGACGACGACGGCTTCCGCGGCCTTTCGCATCTTTCCCGCCATGGCGACGCCCGCATGGTCGACGTCTCGTCGAAGCCCGAGACGGTGCGCGAGGCAGTGGCCCGCGCGGTGGTACGGATGAAGCCGGCGACGCTGCGCGCGGTGCGCCGCGGCAACGCGCCGAAGGGCGACGTGCTCGGCACCGCGCGCACGGCGGGCATCCTCGCGGCGAAGCGCACGTCGGAGCTGATTCCGCTCTGCCACCCGCTGCGCCTGACGAAGGTGGACGTCACGTTCGATCCCGGGCGCGACGCCGGGACGCTCGCCATCGAGGCGCGCGTGCGCACCGTGGACAAGACCGGCGTCGAGATGGAGGCGCTCACCGCGGTCAGTGTCGCGGCGCTCACGATCTATGACATGGTGAAGGCGCTCGAGAAGGGCGTCAGCATTCAGCGCGTCGAGCTGGTCGAGAAGCTCGGCGGCAAATCCGGCGAGTGGCACAGACTCGGCGACCGGAGCCGCGCACGATCTGGAACAGGCCACCCGCGGCGCAAGCCGGCCTCGCGGCCCCCGCTACAATAAAGTCGTGAAGACCGCGCTCGTTCATTCCGAAAAAGCAGACCACTTCGACTACGGTCGCGAGCACCCGCTGCGCATGGAGCGGCTTGGTCTCACGTGGCGGCTGATCCGCGCCTACGGACTCACGGCGCTGCCGAACGCGCGCATCGTCTCGCCGGAGCCCGCCGCCGAGACCGACATCGCGCGCTACCACACCCGCGAGTATCTCGACGTCCTGAAGCGAGCCGATAGCGGCGTCGACCCCGCCGATGGCGCCGTGTACGGCCTCGGGCTCGGCGACAACCCGGTGTTCCGCGGTCTGTGGGAGGTCGCGCAGCTCGTCGCAGCGGGTTCCATTACCGCCGCCGACCTGGTGGCTCGCGGTGAGGTGACGCGCGCGTTTCACTTCGGGGGCGGACTGCACCATGCCTTCCCCAACCGCGCCTCGGGCTTCTGCTACGTCAACGACGCGGTGCTGGCGATTCTGCGGCTGCGCGAGCACGGGCTGCGCGTCGCCTACATCGACATCGACGCGCATCACGGCGACGGCGTGCAGCACGCGTTTTACGCCGATCCGAACGTGATGACGATCTCGACGCACGAGCGGGGTGAGCGGCTCTTTCCGGGCACCGGATTCGTTCGCGAGAAGGGCGAGGGCTCGGGGGTCGGCTTCTCGGTGAACCTCCCCCTCGAAGCCTATACCGACAGCGCCGTGTACTTGCCGGCGTTCGAGGCCGTCGTGCCGCCGCTGCTCGAGCGCTTCAAGCCCGACGTGGTCGTGGCGCAGCTCGGCGTCGACGCGCATCGCACCGACCCGCTGACGCATCTCGCGCTCGACGTCCAGGGATTTGCGCGCGCGGTGGAGCGCATCGCCGCCCTGTCGCCGCGACTGGTGGCGCTCGGCGGCGGCGGGTACGACCTCCGCAACGTGCCGCGCATGTGGACCGTGGCCTGGGCGATCCTCAACGGTGTCGAGCTCGACGCGACGCTGCCCGACGCGTTCCGAGATGATATGGCGCGCTACGACTTCACGTCGCGCGGGCTCTGGGACGAGCCGGTCGAGCTGCCGGACGAGCTACGCCGCGCGGTGAGCGACTACGCCGACCGCCAGGTCGACGCGGTGCAGACGACGATCTTTCCGCTGCACGACCTCTAGAATCGTCCGCGAGCATCGCCCAGCGCTCGTGATCGCGCCATCGACCACCGACCTTCAGGTAGCGTGGCGAGTAGCCTTCGCGTCGAAACCCGAGGCGCCGCACGAGACGGATCGACGGCCGATTGCCGGGCTGGATGTTGGCCTCGAGACGATGCAGTCCGAGGCGACCAAACGCTTCGGAGATCACGAGCGACAGCGCTTCGGTCATCAGACCTTGCCGTGGCCATGGCTCGAACGCGTAATAGCCGAGATAGCCGCTTTGCAACGCACCGTGGACGACCTCGCTGATGTTGACCACGCCGACGAGGCCGCCCGTGTTCTGGTGACGGATCAGGTATCCGACGTTGGTGGGGCCGTGCAGGCGACGCACGTACGCGCGATAGGCGGTGCGCGTGCGCGGAGGCGACACCCAGTCGGCATGCAGTCGGCGGCTGCGACGCACCGCCACGAGAAACTCCCGCAGCGATCGGGCTGACGGTCGCTGCAGACGAACGCGAGCTAACACCCGAGGCGGCTCGCGAGGTCCTCGAAGTCGTCCACGACGAGATCGACCTGCGGATCGGTCGGCAGGTCCGGTTTCGGCGTGTCACCGAACTCGCGCGGGCGGCGGACATACGCGGTGCTGAGCCCGCAGCCGCGTGCGGCTTGCAGGTCGGAGTAGTGCGCGGCCACCATCATCGTCTCCGCTGGACGGAGACCCAGCAGCGCGGCGGCGCCGAGATACGTGGCCGGATCGGGCTTGTAGGCGCGATAGAGCTCGCACGACAGATTCACGTCCCACGGCAGCCCGGCGTGCTTGGCCATGTTCGTCAGAAGCGCGAAGTTGCCGTTCGAGAGCGGTCCGATGACGAACCGGCGCTTGAGCCGCGTCAGCCCCGCGACGGTGTCGGGCCAAGGGTTCAGTCGGTGCCAGATGCGGTTGAGATGATCGCGCTCCGCCTCATCGAGCTTGTCCAGACCGAATGCGGGCGCCAGCGCGTCGAGCGACTCGCGATGCAGTACGTCCAGGATCGTCCACGGCCGGCGCCCCGAGCGGACCTCCTGAAGCGCGGGCTGATAGCGGCCGCGCCACGCATCCGCGAAGCCCGTCCAGTCGATGCCGAGGCCCCAGCGCGTGCTGAGCGTCCTGCCCTCGGCGATGATGCTCCCGCGCCAGTCGACGCACGTGCCGAACACGTCGAACACGAGGGCTTTGGGAGCCGGCGCGGGCATGGGGACATGCTACAGTGGCGGAGATTCGGAGGTCCACTGTGCGCGGAGTACTGATCACGTTCGAAGGCGTCGAGGGGGCGGGCAAGTCGACCCAGATACGACGTCTCGCGCGATGGTTGCGACGTGAACGTTATCGGCCTGAAACGACGTCCGAGCCGGACGGCACGCCGCTCGGCCGTGCGGTGCGGCGACTCTTCGAGCGCGAGCCGCAGCCACTCGCCGAGCTTTTCTTGTTTCTCGCCGCACGCCACCAGCATGTCGTCGAGCGGCTGCGCCCGTGGCTGCGCGCCGGGCGGATCGTGCTCTGTGATCGTTACACGGACGCCTCCGTCGCGTATCAAGGCTACGGCCGGGGCATCGATCCCGAGCTGATTCGCGAGCTCAACGTGCAGGCGACCGGCGGGGTGCTCCCCGATCTCACGCTGCTGTTCGATCTCGATCCCGCCGTCGGCGTTCGTCGCATCGCCGACCGACGCCTGGATCGATTCGAGCGCGAGCGGCTCGCGTTCCATCGCCGCGTACGGCGCGGCTATCTCGAGATCATGCGCGCCGAGCCCAAGCGCGTGCGCCGGCTCGACGCCGGTGCCGCCCCCGCGGACGTCGAGCGGCGCGTGCGCGCGATCGTGCAGGAGTATCTCGGCGCGCCGGCCGGGGAGCACCGGTGAGATTCGACGCGATCCTCGATCAGCCGCGGGCGGTGGAGCAGCTCCGGCGCGCGCTCGATGGCGCGCGCGTGGCCCACGCGTACGCGTTCGTCGGCCCGACGGGAAGTGGCCGGTTCACCACCGCGCTCGCGTTTGCGTCGGAGCTGCTCGGGGTGGACGTCACGCGCGGCCACCCCGACCTGCATGTCGTCACGCCCACACCGCCCGAGTCGAATCCGCGCGGTGCCCGCGCGATCCGGATCGGCGCGATCCGCGAGCTCGAGCGCCGCGCCTCGCTGCGCCCGGCGCTTGCTGCGCGACGCGTGCTCGTCGTGGACGAGGCCGAGCGGATGACCGGCGAGGCCCCGCAAGCGTTCCTGAAGTTCCTCGAGGAGCCGCCCGCGGCCACCGTCGTCGTGCTCGTTCTGCCGCGCGCGCGTGCGGTGCCGGCGACGGTGATTTCGCGCTGCCAGATCGTGATGTTCCGCTCGCGTGGTGGCGCGGCGCCGGCGCGGGCCGTGACGGAGGCGATGGAGTGGATCGAGGAAGCGCGCGCGCACGGCGTCGCGGCCCTGTTCAAGCGGACCGAGCGCGTGGATCGCGAGCGCGCCGAGTCGGTGATCGACGGCTGCTGGCTCTGGTGCCGCGACCTGGTGCTCGCCCGCGCGGGCGCTCCGGCGTCGTTGCTCACGGATCCCGAGCAGGCCGAGGCGCTCGCCGCCGAGGCGGCGCGCTGGACGGACGACGCCGCGCTGTATCGCGCGATCGAGGCATGCCGCGAGGCGCGGCTGGCGCTTGTCAACAACGTCACGCCGCGGCTCACCGTCGACACACTGCTGGCCCGCGTGCTGCGGCGCGCTGCGTGAGAATGGAATGCCCGTGAACGACCAGCCGATCGACATCACGAACGAGTACCTGGTTGGTATCCGGCTGCGGGAGACCGCCCCCGCCGACGACTACAAGCTCGTCGGCGAGCTCGTCCTGCACGTCGGCGATATCGTCACCGTCGAGACGGCGAGCGGTACCGCGCTCGGCGAGGTGCGTCGCGCGCGCCGGCCCGTGCCCGAATCGCGTCGCGATCGGCTGTATCGCCGGATCGTCGGACTCGCCTCCGACGACGAGGCGCACGAGTATCGCGAGCAGCGGCACCGCGAGGAGGCCGCGGTCGTCACCGCGCAGCGGCTGGCCCGCGCGCGCGGCCTCGGCCTGAAGGTCGTCGACGTCGAGATGCCGCTGGGACAGCGGCGGGCGACGGTCTATTTCAGCAGCGAGGAGCGGGTCGATTTCCGCGACCTCGTGCGCGACCTGGCGCGGGAGCTCCACAGCCGCATCGAGATGCGCCAGATCGGCGCGCGCGACACGACCCGCGTGCTCGACGGCATCGGCCCCTGCGGCCGTCAGCTGTGCTGCTCGTCGCACCTGCGGCGGTTCGAGCCGATCTCGGTGAAGATGGCGAAGGCGCAGGACATGCCGCTGACCGACAACCGCCTGCTCGGCAATTGCGGCCGGCTGAAGTGCTGCCTGCTCTACGAGTTTTCGACCTACCAGGAGCTGCGCGGCCGGCTGCCGCGGGTGAACAGCCCATGTCAGGCGCAGTGCGGTGGGGGCGGATGCATGACCGGCAAGGTGCGCTCGCTACGCGTGCTGAAGCAGTCCGTCGTGGTCGGCTTTCCCGACGGAACCGAAGCCGAGGTCCCGCTCGATCAGCTCACCTGGGAGGGCCGCGATCACATGCGGCCCGTGCACGGGGACGACGCCGGATCGAGCGCGGAGCCGCGCTCGTGAGCGATCGGTTCTTTTACCTCACGACGCCGATTTATTACGTCAACGCGCAGCCGCACCTCGGGCACGCCTACACCACGATCGTCGCGGATGCGATGGCGCGCTGGCATCGCCTGGCCGGCGATCGTGTGTGGCTCCTCACCGGCACCGACGAGCACGGCGACAACATCGCTCAGACGGCGGCCAGGATGGGCGTGTCTCCGCAGGCCTATGCCGACCGTATCTCGGCGGCATTCCGAGAGACGTGGCGGCGACTCGGCATCCGCAACGACGACTTCATCCGCACGACCGAGGAACGGCACAAGAAGATCGTAGAGAACATCTTGCAGGCGCTCTGGGAGGCCGGCGAGATCTATCTGGGCAAATACGGCGGTCAGTATTGTTTCGCGTGCGAGCGCTTCTACACCGACAAGGAGATCGTGGACGGTAAATGTCCCGATCACCAACGCCCGCTGACGTACATCGAGGAGGAGAACTACTTCTTCAAGATGTCCAAGTACCAGGCGTGGCTGATCGAGGAGATCCAGCGTCGACCCGACATGATCCGCCCGGAGCGGTATCGCAACGAGATCCTGGGTTTCCTGCGCGATCCGCTCCAGGACCTCTCCATCAGTCGCCCGCGCAAGCGACTCGAGTGGGGCATCCCGCTGCCGTTCGACGACAAGTACGTCACCTACGTCTGGTTCGACGCGCTCATCAACTACGTCTCCGCGCTCGGCGGGCCCGGCGACACGCGTTACGAGACGTTCTGGCCCGTCGTCGACCACCTGATCGGCAAGGACATTCTGAAGCCCCACGCGGTGTACTGGCCGTGCATGCTCAAGGCGGCGGGTCTGCCGCTCTACCGGCATCTGAACGTCCACGGCTACTGGCGCATCGGCGGCGGCAAGATGTCGAAGACGGTCGGCAACGTGGTCGAGGCGCTGGCGCTCACCGACAAGTACGGCAACGACGCGTTCCGCTACTTCATCATGCGCGAGATGGTCTTCGGACTCGATGCCGATTTCTCGGAGGAAGCGCTGGTCGCGCGCCTGAACGCCGACCTCGCCAACGACCTCGGAAATCTCGCCTCCCGCGCGTCCACGCTGCTCGTCAACTTCGCGGACGGCGCCGTCCCGGCGGCCGGCCCGACGGCGCCCGAAGACGACGCGGTCGCGGCGGCCTTCGCGCGCGCGCGGAGCGACGCGGCCCAGGCGATGGAGGAGTTCGCGTTCCACCGCGCGCTCGCCGCGATCTGGGAGTTCGTGGCGGTGGTCAATCGCTACGTTGACGCCAGCGCGCCGTGGGAGCTGCGCAAGGATCCGGCCAAGCAGCCGCGCCTGAACGCGGTGCTCTACACGCTCGCCGAGTCGCTACGCTGCCTCGGTATCGTCCTCGATCCGTTCCTGCCCGACGCCGCCGCGAAGATCCGCGAGGCGCTCGGCCAGACCGAGCCGCCGAGCCTTGCCATCGCCGTGTGGGGCGGCACGAAGCCGGGCACACGGGTGCAGAAGATCGTCGCGCTGTTCCCGCGCGTGGAGGACAAGAAGCCGGGGACGATGGGCGTCGCACCCGCGACTGATGACGGCACGCGCATCGGGATCGAAGAGTTCCAGAAAGTCGACCTTCGGGTGGCGCAGGTCCTGGCCGCCGAGGCCGTGCCGAAGTCCAAGAAGCTGCTCAAGCTGCGCGTCTCGCTGGGCACCGAGGAGCGTACCGTACTCGCCGGCATCGCCGAGCACTACGCGCCCGCCGACCTCGTCGGCAAGAAAGTCGTCGTGGTGGCGAATCTGAAAGCCGCCAAGCTCATGGGCATCGAGTCGCAGGGGATGGTGCTCGCGGGTGAGGGCGGCCACGCGCTCGGCCTGATGACGCCCGACCGCGACCTTCCGCCGGGGGCGAGGGTGAAATGATCAGCGAGGAGTACGTCAGCACGATCCTCGAAGTCGCCGCGCGCGACGCGTCGATCGCGCGCGTGCTGCGCGAGATCTGCGCGCTCGAGACCGGCGTGCGCGGCAGTGCGCTCGACCTGGTCGGTGCCCACCTGCGCTCGAGCGCGACGGCGCCCGACGTGTTCGAGTGCATGCAGGCGCTGCGCCGCGATGACGTCGCGCGCGCGATCATCGACCGGCTCGGACCGCCCGGGTGAGCATTGCCACGCCCGCGTCCGGCGCGATCGCATTCGTCCGGCGCTGGGGCATCTCGATCGCCTCGTTCGTCGGTGGCCTGCTCACGCTGTTCGTGTTCCGTCGCGGCCTGCCGCACGTCGCGTGGATCGTCGGGTATCTCCTGCTGCTGTGGCTGCTGGTGGCCGTCCTCGTGCAGGTGCGGGACGTACTCGCCGCCTCCGAGCGCCGCACGCACCGCCTCGTGCTGACGGCGACGGAGTATGCGGTGCAGACGCTCTACCACGGCGTGTTGCTGTTTCTGCTGCCGGCGTACTGGGCGTCGACCACGCTGATGTCCGTCAATGTCGTCTTCTTCGTGGTGCTCGTCGTGCTTGCGCTGCTCGCGACGTTCGATCCGTGGTATCGCGCGCTCGTGCAGCCGCGGCCGTGGGCCGGCTACATCTTCTTCCTCGTGTCCGTCTTCGGGGCGCTGAACCTCGCGCTGCCACTGATCGGTGTGCCGCCGGTTGCGGCACTCGGCGTCGCGGCGTGGGTCGCGGTCATCGCGGTGACGCCGGCCGTCTGCCGCGTGGCTGCGTGGTCGTGGCCGCGCGCGCTGGTCGCGACGACGACGTTCGGCATGCTCGGCGCCAGCGTGGTGCTCGGCGGCCGCGCCGCCATCCCGCCCGCGCCGCTATTCCTCGCGGATGCGCGGCTCGCGTGGAACACTCCGCCGCCGGACGCGCCGATGCCGGCGTCGCCGATCCCGGCCTCGGTGCTGGTGCAGAACGGGCTCGTGGCCTACACGGCGATCTATGCTCCGGCGGGTCTCAAGCAGGCCGTCGATCACGTCTGGCGCCTCGACGGCGAAGTCGTGGACGTCGTCCGCCTCACGCCGGTGGAGGGCGGACGACGCGAGGGGTACCGGACGTTCTCGCGCAAAACCAGCTTTCCAGCCGACCCGCGCGGCCGCTGGACCGTCGACGTGACGACGGCGACCGACCAGCTCATCGGCCGCCTGCGCTTCAGGGTCGTGGCGCCATGAGCGTCGAATTGTTCGACACGCACGCGCACCTGCATTTTCCGGACTTCGACGCCGATCGCGCCGAGATGCTCGCGCGCGCCCGACAGGCGGGTGTGACGCGGATCCTGACGATCGGCACCGAAGTGCCGACCTCCCGCGCGGCGCTGGCACTCGCGGAGCACGAGGCCGACGTGTGGGCCGCGGCCGGCGTGCATCCGCACGACGCCGCCGACGCCGGCGCGGAGACGATCGCGGAGATCGAGCACCTCGCGAGCGCGGCGCGAGTCGTCGCCGTGGGCGAGATCGGGCTCGACTTCTTCCGCAATCTCTCGCCGCGCGACGCGCAGGAGCGGGTGTTTCGCGAGCTCATCGGCGTCGCGCGACGCGTGCGCAAGCCGGTCGTCGTGCACTGCCGCGACGCGCACGCCGAGGTCCTGGCGATCCTGGCGGAGGAGCGTGTCGCCGAGGTCGGCGGCATCATGCACTGCTTCTCCGGCGACGTCGCGATCGCGCGGCGGTGTCTCGACCTCGGGCTGCTCGTTTCGCTGGCGGGGCCGGTGACCTATCCGAACGCGCGCGCGCTGCCCGACGTGGCGCGATTCGTGCCGAGCGATCGTCTCGTGATCGAGACGGACTGTCCGTTCCTCCCGCCGCAGGGCTATCGGGGCAAGCGCAACGAGCCCGCGTATCTGGTCCTGACGGCGGCCCGTGTGGCCGAGCTGCGCGGCGAGCCGGTGGAAGAGCTCGGACGGTGCGCGTCCGACAACGCCCGTCGGCTGCTCGGCCTCGCGTGATGTCGCTGCGCGACGTCGGGTTCTTCGTTCGCGGGCGGGTGAATCGCGCGATGAGCCGGGTGCTGCGCGGCCGGACGCCCGTGCACCACGAGCACCCGGCGCCACTGAACGAGGTGCTCGGCGGCCCGCGCACGCCGCTCGCCCTGTCGCGGCTCCTGACGGCGCGCGACAACGCCGCGCGCGAGGCGGCGGTCGCGACCTGGCTCGGCGCGCGGGGTGTCCCGTATACGCGGCATCGCTTTGCGACCTTCGAGGGCCGCGGCGACAACTACGCGGTCGACATCGGCAGCGGCGATCGGACGCTCATTCTTGTGGCCCATCACGACGCCGTACCCGGCAGCCCGGGTGCGAACGACAACGCGGCCTCGGTCGCCATCTTGTTGACGTTGCTCGAGCGGCTGGGCGCGGCGCCGCCGTCGCGGTTGCGCGTACGGCTGCTCTTTCCGGCGTGCGAGGAGCTCGGCTACCTCGGCTCGCGCGTGTACGCGCGCGAAACGCCGCTGGAGCGCGTCGCCGGCGTGGTGAGTCTGGAGCTGTGCGGCGTGGGCGACACGCTCGCGATCTGGGATGTCGGCGACGAGACGCCGTTCCTTCGCACGCTGCGCGGCGCGCTCGAGAACATCGGGCGGCGCGCCGACGAGACCTATCACGTCGTCGGCCGCATTCCGGTGTTCGGCAGCGACCACCGCGCGTTCGCGGCCGCGGGCATTCCCGCATACGGACTGACCGTCGTGCCTGCCGCGGAGGCCGACGCGCTGCGGGCATTCGTGTTCAGTCCGGTGAAGAGCGCGGTGCGCGCGGTCAAGCGGCGCCCGGCACCGTTCGACACGTACCACACGACGCGCGACGCGCTGCCGACGCTGGATCCGATGGCGCTCGACGCCGTCGTGCGGGCTCTGGAGGCGCTCGTCGCCGAAGCGGCGCGCTGAAATCAGCGCAGGATCATGACGATCGACAGCGCGAGCAGCGCGCCCATCGCGATGTTGAAGATCCTCACGCGCTGTGTGTTGCGCAGCGCGCGCTGAAGCGCGGCGCCGAAGGCCAGCCACACGAAACCGCTCGGCCATGCCGCGACGAAGAACAGCGCGCCGAGCGCCGCCGCCTGGACGACCGCGCCGCTGGCGTCCGCGCTCACGAACGTGCCCGCGGCGCTCACGCTGACCAGCCACGATTTCGGGTTGACCCACTGAAAGATCGCGGCGCCCGCGAAGCCGACCGGGTCGCGGCGCGCGGTCACGTCCGGGGGCTGCGAGGTGGCGATCTTCCAGGCGAGCCACAAGAGGACGGCCGCGCCGCACCAGTTCAGCGCGCGCAGCAGTATGGGATGCGTGACGAGGACACTCGCGATGCCGAGTGGTACAAGGAACATCATCAGCCCCATACCCGTCGTGACGCCGAACAGGCACGGCAGACCACGCACGACGCCCGCGTTGGCGCCGGCGGTGGTCAGCATCACGTTGCTCGGCCCGGGCGTGACCGCGGCCACCACGGAGAACGCGAGGAAGGCGAGCGTGTGCTGCATCGTCATGACGGTCCCTCCGCCGGTCGACTAGGATCGATCCGTGGGATCAAGACAACCCCGATCGGGCGGCGTCGGTCTTGAACGATCGTGCGACGTGGGCGACACGGACCGCGTCGTCAGCCTGCGGCCCACCGGCGGGGTCGAGCTGTTTCGCGCGTGGTTCTCGGGTCGCGCGTACGAGCCGCATCGGCACGACACGTACGCCGTCGGCGTCACGGATTGCGGCGTTCAGCTCTTCGACTATCGCGGCGCGTCGCGGACGAGCACGCGCGGCCAGGTGGTGGCGCTCTATCCCGACGAGCGGCACGACGGCCGCGCCGGCAGCGCGGCGGGCTTCGGCTATCGCATCGTCTACGTCGAGCCCGCGCGTCTTTCGGCGGCCCTGGCCGAAGTGTGCGGCCGAGCGTGCTCACTGCCGTTCGTGCGCGATGGCGTGCTGACGAGCTCGCGGTTGCGGCAGACGGTCAGCGCGGCGTTTCGGACGCCGCTCGAGGCGCTCGCCGCCGACAGCCTCGTGGTCGAGCTCGCGGAAGGCCTGCTCGTCGCCGAGCGCGGCGGTGCGCCGCGCATCCACTCCGGTGGCATCGACAGGCCGGCGATCGAGCGCGCGCGAGAATTTCTCGTCGCAGAGCGAACGCGCGTGGTGCATTCGCGCCAGCTCGAATCGATCACCGGCCTCACGCGTTATGCGCTGGCCCGGCAGTTCAAGGCGATGTTCGGGACGAGCCCGTACCGGTATCTGCTCATGCGCCGTCTGGACCTCGCTCGGGAGCTGATCGAGCACGGCCGCCGGCTCGTCGATGTCGCGGGCGAGGTCGGATTTGCCGATCAGTCGCACCTGACGCGGGCGTTCAAGTCGGCGTTCGGGCTGAGCCCGGCGCGCTATCGCGCGCTGCGCATCGGGACGCGAGCGCGGTAGTCAGCGAGCGAGCAGGCGACGGCTTCGGTCGGCGTCGGCGCGCGGCACCAGCAGCACGACCTCGCCCTGCGCACCGACCGTGAACGGATGGACCGAATGCGCGATGCGCGAGCGGACGACGACGGGGATGCCTTCGCTGTCGAACAGGCCCTTGACCACCAGCGCCTCGCGATGGTCGCAGCGGTGAACCTCGACGAGCGGTGAGCTGTCACCGGTTTCGACGACACGCCGCTGTGGGAACGGAATCACGTGACCCATGCGCTGATGATCATACCGCGGCTTTCAACACGTGGGTCCGCCGGCAGCGGCGCCCGGCGCGGGTCGAGGCTCAGGTCGAGATCGCATCCGCTCAGGTCGAGATCATCTGGGTCTCGCCGGGCTTCATGACGATGACCTTCACGTCCGGAGCGATGGACGCGGCCGCGCGCCGGAATTCCTCGCCGGCCTCGACGCCCTTCCCCAGCGCGTTGTGGGCGTAGTGCACGGGGATGGCGTGCGAGACGCCCAGCCACTGGCACGCGCGCGCGGCGTCCTCGGGCCCCATGGTGAAGGGCCCGTCGCCGACGCAGATGATCGCCAGATTCGGCTGGTAGCGCTCGCCGAGGGTCTTCAGGTCGCCGAACATGTCGGTATCGCCGCTGAGGTAAACGCGCACGCCGCCGATGTCGAGCATGAAGCCGGCGGCCGGAAAGCCGTGGAGGTTGGAGTGCACGGCGGGGACGAGGCGCACCGTCATGGCGCCGTGCTTCGTCATGCCGCCGAAGTTCATGCCGTTGCCGCCGTTGGCCACGATCTTGGCGCGATCCAGGCCGGCGGCCTTGAAGTCGTCCACGAGGCCCTTGCGCATCAGATCGCTCTGGCCCGTCGTCATGAGCGGCACGCCCGCGTCGTGGAGGACCTTCAGCACGTCGAAGTAGTCGCCGATGTGGTCGCCATGGTCGTGTGTGAGCAACACGAAGACGGCGTCGGGCTTCTTGCCGGCCACGTATTGCGCGAAGCCCTCCTTGGTGGCGTACTCGGGCGGCTTCTGGATCGAGAAGCGCTCCCAGCCGGTGTTGTTCCACACCCACGCGTCGCCGTACGCGATCTGCTTTCCATCCGGCGTAGCCAGCTCCGTCACGCCACCGCCGAGCCAGCGCACCGACATCCTGCCACCGGTCATGCGTGCGCTCGCTGCGCCGGACGATGCCCTGTGGGAGACCATCCTGCAGCCGCTCAACGCCAGTCCGCCGCCGAGCGCGATCATCGCGCGCAACACGTCTCGCCGTCCGATGGCTGTGTCCATCCGCGCACCTCGCCTCGTGAAGTGAGTACCCGCGACCGGCGAAGGTACACTACGCCACGGAGGACTCCAATGGACGATCACGCTGTGCTGGAGGCGCTCAACGGCGATTACATCCGATCGGTGCAGACGTCGGACGTACGCCGCTTCGACGAGATCCTCGCCGACGATTTTCTGTGCAGCAATCCCGACGGCACGTTGCTCGATCGCAAGGCGTTTCTCGCCCAGACGGCGCAGCCAGTAAAGATCACGGACCTCGAGGCCAAGGACGTGAACATCCGACTGATGGGCGACTTCGCGATCATCCACGCGCGCACGGCGTACCGGTTGTCCGACGGACGGCCCGGTGCCGGGCGCTACACCGATGTGTGGGCGCGGCGCGGTGGCCGCTGGCTCTGCGTCTCCGCGCACGTGACTCGACTGGGCTAGACGCGCCGGGCGTCCGCAAGGTCGCACGCCGCGGGCAGCCCGGGCAGCGAGCTCGCGGCGCGTACGGCGCGCACGATCGCTCGCGCCACCGCATCGGCGGCGGCCAACCCCAGCCGCGTGAGGTCGACGGCGACGTCGCCGACCGACAGCGCGAACAGCGTATCGCCGTCGAACGCGGTGTGCGGCGGCGAGAGCGAGCGCGCGAAGCCGAGCAGGCCGAGCGCAGCGAGCTTCGACGCGTGCGCCTTCTCGAGTCGCGCATTCGTCGCGACAACACCGATCGTGGTGTGCGTACCGGCTGTCATCGTCTGCCCGGGACCGCCGAAGCGCCCGAGCGCGCCGCCCTCTCGTAATGCGCGGGCGGTGTCGACCAGTCGCCGCCCGTCGGGTGCATCACGTGTCCCGGCGACGAGCACGCCGGTGTCCGGATCGCGAACGTCGCCCACGGCGTTGACGACCACGAGTGCGCCCACGATCGCATCGTCGCAGCGGGCGCTCGCCGTTCCGACGCCACCGCGCATCGCGCGGGCGACGCCGAACAGTTTGCCGACCGTCGCGCCGGTGCCGGCGCCGACGCTGCCCTCGGTGACGGTGCCTGGCGCGGCGGCGGCGGCAGCGGCGTAGCCGGTCTCGCGCGTGGGCCGCGCTTTCGGATCGCCGACGTTCAGGTCGAAGACGAACGCGGCCGGCACGTGCGGGACGACCGTCGGCCCGGCCGCGAAGCCGACGCCATGCTCCTCGAGCCAGCGCATGACGCCCCAGACCGCCTCGCCACCGAATCGGCTGCCACCGCCGAGCACGATGCCGTGGACGTTCGGCACGAGGTGGCGCGGGTCGAGATAATCGAGGCCGAGCACGTCGTTGGCGCCGCCGCGGAGCTCGACGCCGGCCACGGCCGGCCGATCGCAGAGCAGGACGGTAATGCCGGTGAGCCCGGCGGCGTCGGTCGCGTGGCCGACGCGCACGCCGGACACGTCGGTGATCAGGGCTTGCGACTCACGTCGGCCGCGTTGAGCCGGCCGGCCGCGACCTCGCCGGCGATTTCGAGCGCGCGGCGCGCCAGGCCAATGGCGAACGGCTGCCGGGTGACGTCGCGAGTGTCGTCGGCCAGCGCGGCGGCGGATGCGCGTGCGATCGCCGCGGGCTCCGGGCGGCCCGTCGCGTCGAACACGAATGCCATCTCGTTCAGCCGTCCGGCCCAGCGCCGGCGGATGTCGGGCGGGAGCTCACGCTCCACGATGCGCGCGACGATCGCGGCCTCGCGCTCCGCCTTGATCTGCTCCGAGACGACCAGGCGGCTTTCGCGCGCCTCGAGCAGCGCCAGCGCATCCGACTGGACAGCCTCCGGATCGATGAACCACGACGCGAGCTCGGGGAGGGCGAGCAGGTCCCCGGCGCGGTCGGCGAGCGCCGAGTCCGCGGCCGCCGTCGTGGGCGCCGCCTCGCTCACCCCGGTGGCGGCCTCGAATCGCGGACGCCAGCGCGCGAACGTGCTCGGCGGAGATGTCCCGAGGCGCGCGTGCAGCTCCAGCGCGTCGGTCACGACGGCCACCGCGCGTGCGGCCGGCACCTCGATCCATGGCAGCTTCTGCGACGCACGCAGCGAGCGCAGCTCCTCCTCGAGGCGCTTGCGCGTGATGTCGCCGCCCGCGACGTCGAGCACGCCGGCCACGTCGTTGACGATGAGCGAGCACAGGGCGGAGCGACCGAACCCGCCCTCGAACAGCACCCACACCGCGCGCGAGCCCGTGCCGTCCACGCCCGACAGCCAGCCGCGCACCGCGCGTTCGGGCTGACGTTCGACGACCGGGCGTCGTGCGGGCGGTGCCGGCGCGCTCACGCCGTGCTGTGCCAGCCGGTAGAGCGCGCGCTTCGCCGCACGGCGCACGCCGCGCGCCCGCTCGTCGGCCGCGAGCGTCGTCAGCAGCGGTAGCGCGGCGGCGCCGTGCGCGGTGGCGAAGTCACGGAGCGCCTGCTCGAGCATCGGCTCACCGGTGGCGGCCAGCGTCTGGCGCGCGGCGGCGTCGAGCCGCGCCGGCTCGGCCAGCGCCGCCTCGAGGACGGCGCGGCAGGCCGCGGGGTCAGTCATGCGAGAAAGGGCAGCGACGGGCCGGTGGCGAAGTGCACGCGGCGAGTGTAATCGAGCGCGCGCGCGTACCCCTCGAACCGGTCGGCCAGTCGTCGGAACAGCGGCCCACCGGCGGCGCGCACGGGCCGCGCGCTCGCACGATCGTGCTCCGAGACGAACCGGTATGCGCGCTGGCCCTGCGTCACGTAGTAGCCCGACGACGCCATGCGCTCGACGCGCTCGCGGAACACCCCGAGCATGAACAGCGTGTAATCGCCGATGTGGCGCCGCACCGCGACCTCGCGCTCGGGCGCGAAGCTGGCGTCTTGCCAGAGAGCTTGGGCTTCGAGCAGCAGGTCGACCACGGTTTCGAGTCGCTGACCGGTGATTCCGCGCGGGAACGCCTGTTCCGTGCGCGCGAAGCGCGTGAGCAGGTCGGCGAGGTACGAGGCGGCGGCTTCGTCGTGGAGCGCGAGGTCCCGGAAGCTCGCCCGCACCGCGCGGTCGAAGAAGCTCCGAAGCTCCACGCACACATTTTAGCAGAGTTCGGATACAATTCCGGCGTGCCGGAGGGTTCGCGTCCTGCGTTTCCGTGGTTGCTCGTCGCCGCGAGTCTCATCCTGACCGCCCTGCTCGGCTATACGCTGTTCGTCGGGTACCTGCCGGCCAAGCACCGCATCGCCCGGCTCGAGCGCGAGCTCAGGGATCTCTACGCGCGCGAGGCCGAGCTGCAGACGAAGCTCGCGGCGAGCGACCAGCGTCAGTCCGCGCGCGACACCGAGTTCGTCTCCGCCGTCGCCGAGCGGGATGCCATCGCCCGCCGGCTCGAGGATCTTCAGCGCGAGATGAGCACCTCGCGCGCTCGCCGTCCGTAACCTCGCAGCCCCGAGTGTACGATCGCGATCCATGAGCTCTATCGGCTGGCGCATCCTACACCCTACGGATTTCTCCGAGGCGAGCGAGGTCGCGTTCGTGCACGCGCTCAAGCTTGCGCTCGTGGCGAAGGGACGGCTGCACATCCTCCACGTCTCGCGCGACGAGGGCCGTGTGCAGTGGCGCAACTTCCCCGGGGTTCGGCAGGCGCTCGAGCGTTGGGGGGTGCTGCCGGCCGGCAGCCCGTCCGAGGCGGTTGGCGACCTCGGCGTGGATATCGAGAAGGTGTCGGCCGTCGGCGACGATCCCGTGATCGTCGCACGGGAGTTCCTCCGTCGGCATCCCGCAGAACTCATCGTGCTCGCCACGCATCAACGGGATGGGCTCGCGCGCTGGCGGCAGCCGAGCGTCGCCGAGCACATCGCGCGCGACGCGCATCAGGCAGCGGTGTTCGTTCCCGGCGGCAGCGACGGCTTCGTGGATACGCTCACGGGCCGGATGCGGTTACGGCGCATCCTGATTCCCGTCGATCGCGTCCCAGCGCCGCAGCCTGCCATCGATGCCGCGGCCGCACTGGCATCGCTCGAACCCGGCACGCCGACCACGTTTCGGATGATCCACATCGGCGGTGTCGAGCTGCCGGCCGTCGTCGTCAGAGACGGCGAGGGATGGACGTGGGAGAGGGCGCTGGTGAACGGCGAGCCGGCCGCGGCGCTCGTCGCTGCGGCCCACGACTTCGATGCCGACCTCGTGGTGATGACGACCGCCGGGCATCACGGCTTCATCGACGCGCTTCGCGGCAGCATCACCGAGCGCGTCCTGCGCGCCATCCGCCGTCCGCTGCTCGCCGTCTCCGTCGCCTCGCGCGTTTCGCATCTGGGGCGGAAATAGCGCACGCGCCACGGCCGTCTGCTTGGTGGAGGGACCAAGCCGTGAAATCTATCCAGCGTGTCCGCACCCTTTCGGCAAGAATTTCAAAAGTGCGCGCGTCCCGACTGACGGCTACCGTGCTTCTCGCGTCGATCGTGGCGCTCGGAACCGCCGGCTGTTTGCTCGTCCCATTTCCCGTCGGGGGCGGCGGCGGTGGTCATCACCATCACCGGTACTAGCCCACGGTGAGGTGCGGGCCGCGCCGGTCAGCCGGCGCGGCTACGCCTCGTTCGAGAGCACAAGCGTGCCGGCGGCCGACAGCATGCCGCCCATCCCGTTCACCAGCGAGGTGCGCATGTTCGGCACCTGCCGCGCGCCGCACTCGCCGCGCAGCTGTCGCGTGGCCTCGATGATCGGGAAGATGCCGTACATGCCGGTGTGCGTGTAGGAGAGACCGCCGCCGTTCGTGTTGATCGGCAGTGATCCGCCCGGTGTCGAGCGTCCCTCCGCGAAGAAGTGCACGCCCTCGCCGCGTTTGGCGACGCCGAGCGACTCGAGCATGATCGGCGGCCCCGACGTGAACGCGTCGTACAGCATGATGTGCTGAACGTCGTTCGGCCCCACTCCGGCCATGCGAAACGCCTTGTCGCCGGAGATGCGTGTGGCTTCGCTGAACGTGAGGTCGCGCATCTGTGTGAGGCTGACGTGCTCGGTGCCCTCGCCGAAGCCGCGCACGTAAATCGGACGTTTCGCGGTGTCCTTCGCGCGGTCCGCGCGGGTGAGCACAACAGCGCCGCCGGCGTCGGTCACCAGGCAGATGTTCAGCACGGTGAACGGATAGACCACCGGCCGCGCGTTGAGGACGTCCTGGACGGTGAGCGGCTCGCGCCGGAGGGCCTTGGGGTTGAGCTGCGCCCACTTCCGTGTGGACACCGCAACCTGAGCCCATTGCTCGAGCGTCGTGCCGTACCGGTGCATGTGCCGTGTCGTGATGAGCCCGAACAACGTCGGCGCCGGGCCGAATCCGTACGGGGCCTCGTACTGACCGGGGATCGCGGTGTCGCGACGCGGGCTCACGCCGACTTGCGAGCGGCCGGATTCGCCGTGTGAGATCACGGCGACGTCGCAGAGTCCATGATGCAGCGCGGCCACCGCGTGGCCGACCATGATGATGAACGAGCAGCCCCCGACCGTGGTGCCGTCGACGTAGCGTGGCGTGATGCCGAGCACCTCGCCGATCGTCGCCGGCGAGTGCTGCCCGGCGGTAAAGACACCATCGACGTCGGAGAGCTTCAGTCCGGCATCGCGAACCGCATTGGTCACGGCTTCGACGTGGAGACTCAGCTGGCTCTTGTGCGGCAGCGTGCCCATCTCGTCCGACTCGTCCACACCGACGATGCACGCGACGTTGGAAAGATCACGCAGGCTTGCCATGGCGCTCACCGTACCGGCTGGAACAGCGGCAGCGTCACGTCGTCCGTAAGCTTCGTGAAGACCACCTCCACCGGCATGTCGCAGCGGAGCTTCGCTGGGTCTGCTTCGACGTTCACGAGATTCGACATCATCCGCGGCCCCTCCGCGAGCTCGATCAGCGCCATCACGTACGGCGTCGGTACCTTGAACGCGCGGTTGAACGACTGATAGCCGATCTCGAACGCGTGCAGCGTGCCGCGCCCGCTCGACTGGATCCACGCGATGTCGCGCGAATGGCATTTGGGGCACGCGACGCGCGGATACCAGAAGACGTGGCCGCACGCGCCGCACTTCGGCAGCATCAGCTTCTGCTCGCGCAGGCCGTCCCAGTAGGGCTTGGCCTCCGGCGTCATCGGGCTCGGCAACGGACGATCGATCTCCATCAGGCTCTCCCGGGCTGCTAGGATCACGGCGGCCGAGTATAGCCCCACTTGTCACAGGAGGTGCTCATGCGCGCTGTCACGGTCGTGCTCGCGATGCTACTCATCGTGCTCTTCCCCGGCGTGGTCCCGGCACAGGGACCGATCAAGATCGGCTTCATCGCGCCGCTCTCCGGCGCCATCGCCGCGGCGGGGAAGGACATGTACAGCGGCTGCGAGCTCTACTGGCAAGAGAACGGCTGGCAGGCCGCGGGTCGGAAGATCGAGGTGATCCTCGAGGATAACGAGGGTCAGCCGGCCGCCGCGCTCACGAAAGCGCGCAAGCTCGTCGAAAACGACAAGGTCCACATGCTGGCCGGGGTGATCCTCTCGAACGTCGCCTACGCGCTCGTGCCGTACGTCGAAGCGCAGGGCATACCGACGGTCTATCCGATCAACTCGGCCGACGATCTGACGCAGCGCAAGCGACCGAAGTGGCTCATTCGAACCGGGTTCTCCGCGGGCGGCAACATGCATCCGTTCGGCGAGTACGCGGCCAAGACGCTCGGATACAAGAAGATCGCGATGGTGGGGCTCGACTACGCGTTCGGCTGGGAGACCGTCGGTGGCTTCCACAAGTCGTTCGAGGACAACGGCGGGCAGATCATCCAGAAGATCTGGGTGCCGCTGAACATCCAGGACTACGCGCCGTACATCGCGCAGCTGCGCAAAGACGCGGATGCGGTCTTCGTGAACGGCCTCGGCCGCTGGACGCTGCTGTTCGCCAAGCAGTGGGGCGAGAGTGGCCTGCGTGGCAAGATCCCGCTGATCGCGAACGGCACGTACTCGGACGAGCACGTGTTGCCGCAGCTCGGCGACGAGTCGATCGGCGTGATCAGCGCGCATCATTATTCCGCCGCCCTCGAGACGCCGGCCAACCAGAAGTTCCGCGCCGCGTACGAGAAGGCGTATCAGCGCACGCCGGGGTTCTACGGCGAGAACTGCTACACCGCGGCCCGCGTCATCAGTGAGGCGCTCAAGGCGGTGGGAGGAAAGATCGAGGACCGCGCCGCGTTCATGACGGCATTGCGCGCGGTGAAGATCGGCGACGCGCCGCGCGGTCCCGTCGAGATGGATGCTTACGGCAACCCGACGCAGAACATCTACATCCGGAAGGTCGAGCGCGTGGGTGGCAAGCTGCAGAACACCGTCATCTACACGTACCCGCACGTGAGCCAGTTCTGGAAGTACAACCCCGAAGAGTTCCTGAAGCAGCCGGTGTACTCGCGCGAGTTTCCGCCGTGCCGCCACTGCTGATGCGCTGAGCGCCGTGCGGCCGTTCCGGTTCGGCGTCAACGTGCGGACCGCGCGCTCGGCCGCCGAATGGGCCGAAAAGGCGCGCAAGGTCGATGCGCTCGGCTATTCGGTGCTGCTCGTTCCGGATCACCTCGCCGATCTGCTCGCGCCGTTTCCCGCGCTCGCGGCGGCCGCCGCCGCGACGACACGGCTGCGCGTCGGCACGGCCGTGCTCAACAACGATTTTCGCCATCCCGTGCTGACCGCACGCGAGGCGGCGACGCTCGACGTGCTGAGCGATGGCCGCCTGGAGCTCGGGCTCGGCGCGGGCCACATGCGCTCCGAGTACGAGCAGGCGGGGCTCGCGTTCGCTCCGGGCACGATACGTGTCGAGCGGCTCGCCGAGTCGATCGCCATCATCAAGCGCCTGCTCGAGGCCGACCCCGTGACCGTCGCCGGGCGCCACTATCGCGTGACCGCGCACACGATTCATCCGCGCCCGATCCAGCGGCCGCGTCCTCCGCTGTTCATCGGCGGCAACGCGCCACGCGTCCTCACACTCGCCGCGCGCGAGGCCGACATCGTCGGACTCACGGGGATCGCGATTCGGAGCGGCGGCAAGGAGCCCGACGTCTCCGACTTTCGGGCGCCCGTCGTCGACGAGCGGGTGCGGCTGATTCGCGAGACGGCGGGTGTGCGCTTCGAGGCGCTCGAGCTGAACGTGCTCGTGCAGCGCGTGATCGTGACCGACGATCGGCGCCGGGCCGCCGCGAGCCTCGCGACCGGGCGCTGGGCCGGCCTCACACCCGACGAGATCCTCGCGAGTCCCTACGTCCTCATCGGTACGGTCGACGACATGGCCGACGATCTTCGCGCGCGTCGAGAGCGCTGGGGAATCTCGTACGTGATGACGCACGAGGCGTTCATCGATGCGCTGGCACCCGTCGTCGCACGCCTCGCCGGATCTTAGCGGTCGGGCAGGCGGCGCGCGCAGCGTGCGATCAGCGCCAGCACGGCGAAGACGAGCACGAGCGGTCCAACGATGAAGACCGGCGACCATGGACTCAG
Source organism: Candidatus Methylomirabilota bacterium (assembly GCA_046723475.1). GTDB lineage: Bacteria > Methylomirabilota > Methylomirabilia > Rokubacteriales > CSP1-6 > AR12. The sequence goes on along the minus strand of JBKOUQ010000034.1, from coordinate 11,510 downwards.
CGGTGGCGGAGCCGAGTCACGTGTGACGACGCCGAACGCAAACAGCAACAGCCCGTAGGCCGCAAGCAGCTTGCCACCGTACGCGTTGAGCTCGTACCAGTTGTCTTCGGACACGAACGCCTTGCGAGTCCGCACGCCGTAGACGCGGTTCATCGGCACGCGCCGCAGCGCCAGCGGGATCGCCAGGCCGGCGAACAGCAGGCCGAGACCGCAGTGAACGAGAAACGGCGGCACCATGCTCAGCCTTTCGGCAGTCCGAGCACGCGCTCGCCGATAATGTTGCGCTGGATCTCGCTCGTCCCCGCGGAGATCGTGTACTGGCGCGCGGCCACGAGCCGGTTGAACCACCGCGGCGCATCGGGCACGAGCTCGGTGCCCTGGTTGACCAGCGCATGCATCCCGAGCAGCTCGCCGGCGGCGTCCGCGATGCGCACGCCGATCTCGGTGCCGGTGAGCTTGAGGATCGACCCCTCGGGTCCCGGCGGCTCGCCGCGGATCTGACGCGTCAGCGCGCGAAAGCGCGTGTAGCGCATCGCCTCGCAGTCAATGAGCAGCTGCGAGAGGCGCTGCCGGATGCGCGGATCGTCCCACGCGGTCGCACCGTCGACGGACAGCCGCCGCGCCACGGCGATGAGATCGCGGACCTGGCCGATCGGATTCCGCGCGCCCGAGGAGTGGCGCTCGTACATCAGCGTCGTGGTCGAGACCTTCCAGCCGGCATTCAGCGGCCCGAGCAGGCGGTCCTTGGGAACGACGACGTCGGTGAAGAACACCTCGTTGAAGTGATGGTGTCCGGTGGCGAGCACGAGCGGCCGCACGCTGACGCCCGGCGCTTTCATGTCGGCGAGCAGGCACGAGATGCCGTTGTGCTTTGGCACGCTCGGATCCGTGCGCACGAGCAGGATGATCGAGTCGGCGTACTGTGCGCCCGACGTCCACACCTTCTGGCCGTTCACCAGAAAGTGATCGCCCTTGTCCTCGGCGCGCGTGCGCAGGCTGGCAAGATCCGACCCCGCCCCGGGCTCGGAGAAACCTTGCGCCCAGATTTCGTCGGCGTTGAGGATGCGCGGCAGGTACTGCGCCTTTTGTGCGTCGGTGCCCCAGTGAATGATCGTTGGCCCGACGAGGTTGAGGCCCATGCCGGGCAGCACCGGCGCGCGGGCGGCCGCGTATTCTTCGTCCCAGATCACGCGCTCGACGATGGAGGCGCCGCGGCCGCCGTACTCCCTCGGCCACGCGATTCCGACCCAGCCCGCCTTGTGCATCGCCTTCTGCCACGCGACGCGGCGCTCGAACATCTCGCGATTCGGCGCGACCCGATCATCCACGGGATCGTCGACGCGCAGGTCGGGCGGCAGGTTCGCGGCCAGCCACGAACGGAACTCCTTGCGGAACGCCTCCTGCTCGGGCGCGTATTCGAAATCCATGAGCGCGACTCCTAGCGGTTGGGTGAAGGCGGCAGGCCGCTGAGGCCGGCCAGTACGTCGAACAGCGCGCCGAAATCGTGAGCGCCCAGGCCGAGGCCGCGCGCCATCGTGAGCCACTGCTGAACGAGTGCGGTCGTCGGCAGCGGGACCCCGGTCGCGTGGCCCTGGTCGAGGGCCAGCTGCATGTCCTTCTGGATCATGCCGATGTTGAACCACGCCTCGCGCGGCATCGTGCCGACCACGTACGGGCCGCGGTACTTCACCATCGGCGACGCGATCACGGACTTCAGCAGCGCCTCGAGCGCGGTCCCGCGTGCGATGCCCGCCTTTTCCGCCAGCAGCACCGCCTCGCTCAACGCGAGCATTTGCACGGCGAGCCCGAGGTTGGTGGCGATCTTCATCGTCTTCGCCAGACCGAGCGGCCCGACGTGGGTGAGGCCGCCGGGCGCCATCGCCGCGAGATAGGGCCGCGCCCGCTCGAGCGCGTCACGCTCGCCGCCCACCGCGATGGAGGCCGCGCCCTGCTCGACGGTGATCGTGCTGCCCGAGATCGGCGTGTCGAGCATCGACGCGCCACGCGCGGCGGCCACCTCGCCAAGCTCGCGCGTGATGGCGGGGCTGACCGTGCTCATCTCCGCCCACACCGCGCCGCGGCCCAGCCCAGCCACGATGCCGTCGCTCCCGAGCGCGACCGCGCGTAGCGCCGCGTCGTCGGTGACCATGCTGAATACGACTTCCGCCCCTTCGGCGGCCGCGCGCGGCGTGGCGGCCATCTTGAGCCCGGCCGCCTCGAGCTCCCGCGCCTTGGACGGGGTGCGGTTGTAGCCGGCGACGGGATGACGGGCGTCGAGCAGGCGACGCACCAGGCGGCTGCCCATCGCGCCCAGCCCGACGAACGCGAGCTGGGCCATCACTCGTCCGTGACCGCGATCGCGCTGATCTCGAGCTTGCAGCGCGGATGCGTGGCGAGCCGCGACACTTCCACGGTCGTCGTGGTCGGGAGATGGCCCTCGAGATATTCGGCCCACACGCGGTTGAGATCGTCCTGCTCGCGCACGTCGGTGAGAAACCGCGTGGCGGACACGAGATCCCGCAGGCCGCAGCCCGCGGCGGCGAGTGTCTTCTTCAGATTTTCCATCGTGAGCGCGGCCTGCTCGCGCATCGTCGGCGGCAGGTCGAACTCCTCGTCGCGGTGCGGATGGCTGTGATACACCGCGGCCGCCGTGACGCCCGAGAGGAAGACGAGACGACCGCGCGTGACGACGATGCCGGGCGCATAGGGCATGTGCACATCGGTCCGCCGGTCGGCGTGATGGACGATCGCGATGTCCTTGCTCACGCCTCGTCCAGGAGCTTCAGCAGGCGCTCGTTGACCTCGCGCGTGCCGACGGTGATGCGCAGGTGCCCCGGGAAGCCGACGCCGGCGCCGTCGCGCACGATGATTCCGCCGCGCAGCAAGCGCTCGCGGACGGCCCGCGCATCGCCCACGCGCACCAGCATGAAGTTCGCCTGCGACGGCGCGAACGCGAGGCCGCGGCGCTGGAAGCCCGCGGCCAGATACGCGCGCTCCTCGAGCACGAGCTTGCGCGTTCGCACGGCGTGCTCGGGGTCGTCCAGCGCGGCGAGCGCCGCCACCTGACCGAGTCGATTGACGTTGTAGGGCGCGCGGACCCGATTGAGGCGGTCGATCGTCTCGCGCGACGCGAGGGCGTAGCCGACGCGGAGACCCGCCAGCCCTGCGATCTTCGAGAACGTGCGCAAGACGACGAGCCGTGGATACCGCGCGAGCAGCACCGCGCCGTCCGGGTAGTCGGGATCGTCGACGAAGTCACGGTACGCCTCGTCCAGCACGACGAGCGGTGAATCGTCCCCGAGCGCGTCGAGAAGCGCGAGCAGGGGGCCGCGGCGGATGATCGTGGTCGCGGGATTGTGCGGCGAGCACAGGAACACGGCCTTCGTCCGCGGCGTGACGCGCCGCCGGATGTCGTCGAGATCCGTCTCGTAACCGGTGAGCGGGCTCGCGACGATGCGGGCCCCCGCGATGTTCGCGCCCGTCGCATACGGCTCGAACGAGGGCTGCGGCATCACGATCTCGTCGCCCGGCTCGAACGCGGCCAGCGCGATGAGCGTGATCAGCTCGTCGGCGCCATTGCCGACGACGATCTGTTCGGGCGAGATGCCGAGCCCGCGGGCGAGCGCGCCGCGGAGCGCGCCGCTGCCGCCGTCGGGATAGAGATGGATGCTGGCAGCCTCGCGCCGCACCGCCTCGACGACCCGCGGGGAGGCGCCGAGCGGATTTTCGTTGGCGGATAGACGGACGACATCGGACAGTCCGAGCTCGGCGACGAGCGCCTCGAGCGGCTTGCCCGCCTCGTACGGCGTGACGGCATTGACGGCGGCGCGCCAGATCGTGCGCACGGCGCGTATTGTAGCGGGGTTTACGGGCGGCGGCGACGCGGCGGCCCGCACACAGGCGCGGGGACGCGGCGCGACGGATCCGCACTACGCCGCGGGCAGCTGGTCGCGGCGGCGGCGGCGCTCGATCGCGCCCCGCACCGTGCGCCATCGGACGCGATCGCCGCCATCGGGCCGACGCTGGTGCCGAACAGATCGAGCGCACCGCGGCTCGATCGTCGGCACGCCGAGGCCGAGTAGCGCGTCGAGGGGAGCGCGGCCAACGGTCTCGAAGAAGGGTCCGTGGGTCGGCGCGGGCACCGTCGCGATTCGCTGATGCGCGTAGCTCACGCCGAGCCACGTCGAAACCTGAAGCCGGCGATGCCGCTCGACGAATGACGGGTAGAGAACGTCGTGGAGCAATGAGCCGAGTAGTGGCGCGCAGATCTGGTTGTGAAGTGTATCGTATCGCTAACTCCGCGTCCTCATTGACATTAATTCGGGCGGACTGATACGCTCGGCGTCGTCATGCCGCCCGAGATCTATCGTCGAGCTCGGCACGCCGAGGCCGGCGCCGCGCGCGTCGAGGACCGCCGCCGGCGGCGGCTCGATTTCTTCCGGACCGCGCTCACCGAAGGCCTCGAGACGCTCAAACATCGCCACGCCGACGGCGCGTCCGGCGAGGATCTCGTCCGTGCGCACGCCCGGTTCATGGACGACCTCATCGTGTCGCTGTCGCAGCTCATCTGCGCCGACGCGGAGTCGGCGGGGCTGGCGCGCACGCCCTTCGTGGTCATCGCGCTCGGCGGCTACGGCCGTGGCGAGCTCCACCCGTCCAGCGACGTCGACCTGATGGTCGTGTACGACGGCGAGCTCTCGCCGTTCGTGCAGCGCCTCATGCAGGAGCTCCTCTACACGCTTTGGGACCTCGGCCTGCAGGTCGGCCACAGCTTGCGCTCGCTCGACGACTGCGTGGCGATGGCGCGGACGGACTTCCCGAGCCGGACGTCCATGCAAGACGCGCGGCTGCTCGCCGGCGACAAGCGCCTGTTCGGGCGCTTCGGCCGTGTGCTGCGGGACAACGTCTACCGTCACGACTTCGAGCAGTTCCTCGCGACCACGCTCGCCGAGCGCGAGCAGCGCTATCGCAAGTACGGCGCATCGCCCTACATCGGCGAGCCAAACATCAAGGAATCGGCCGGCGGTCTGCGGGACATGCATACCGCGATGTGGCTCGGGTCGGCCAAGTTCGGCGCGCGGACGCTGCGCGAGCTGGCCGAGCACGGGCTCATCACGCCGCACGAGCAGGAGGCGGCCGATCGCGCGCTGACCTTTCTGTGGCGCGTTCGCAACGAGCTGCATTTCTTCTCGGGGCACAAGAACGACGTGCTCTCACGGGAGGTGCAGCCGCGCATCGCGAAGAACCTCGGCTACGAAAACGAGGACGACGCGCTCGGCGTGGAGCGCTTCATGCGCGACTACTATCTCAACGCCCGCGCCATCCATCGCGTGTCCAAGCGCCTCATCGCGCGCTGCCACGACACGCTGGCGGTCCGGCGGTCGGCCGAGCGGCGCCAGCGCCAGCAGGCGCTCGCCGATGGTCTCGTGTTCTTCGATGGCCGGCTGCACCGCGCCGATCGGGACGCGGACGTCCTCCGGCGCGATCCCCTCCGGCTGATGAAGGTGTTCTGGCACGTGCATCGCCTCGGCTGCGACCTCTCGCTGGGGCTCGAGCGCACGATCGAAGAATCGCTCGACGTCATCGACGACGAGTTCCGGCGCTCGCCCGCCGTCCGCGATCTATTCCTCGACATCTGCCGCGCGTGGGGACGCGTGGCGCTGACGTTCTCGATGATGCACGAGCTCGGCGTGCTCGGCCGCTATCTGCCGGAGTTCGGTGGACTCACGTGCCTGGTGCAGTACGACGTCTATCACAAGTTCTCCGCCGACCAGCACTCGCTGCTCGCCGTCGAGCATCTCGAGGCGCTCGCGCCGGGGCAGTCCGCGGAGTCCGAGGGCGCGGCCGCGGTCTTCAACGAGGTCGAAAAGCCCGAGCTGCTGATGCTCGGCATGCTGCTGCACGACATCGGCAAAGCGAAGGGACACGGTCACGTGGCGAAGGGCATCCCGCTCATCCGGGAGCTCACCACGCGGATCGGGCTCGCCCCCGCGGACGCGGGAATGGTCGAGTTCCTCGTGGCGCATCACCTCACGATGTCGCACATCGCGCAGCGTCGCGACATCGACGATCCGAAGACGGTCGAGAATTTTTCGGAGACTGTCGGCGATCCGCAGCGGCTGCGAATGCTCTATTTGTTGACGTGGGCCGACATGCGCGCCGTCGGGCCCGGCGTGCTCACCGGCTGGCAGGCGCGTATTCTGCACGAGCTGTACACGCGCACGCTGGCGCGCCTCACCGGCGGCCGCGTGGAGAAGCCGAACCGTACGCAGCTCGCGGCGCGCCTGTGGGACACCCTCGGCGGTGACGTGCCGATGGGCGATGTACGCGCGCACCTGGCCATGGTGGCGGACCGCTATCTGGCCACCACGAGCGTGCAGCGCATGGCGGCCCACGTGCGCCTTGCGGCGCGACTGCCGTCGGCGCCGGTCGCCACCGAGCTGTTTCACCATCCCGACCTCGGGTCGTCTGATCTCGTCGTCGTGACGCACGACGTGCCAGGCCTCTTCTCGCTCATCGCGGGCACGCTCGCCGCGCACGGGATCAACATCATTTCCGCGCAGATCGCCACGCGCGCGGACGGTGTGGCCATCGACACGTTCCAGGTCAACGATCCGACGGGCGAGACCGTGACGTCCGCGGCGCAGTGGGGCCGGACGCTCGCGGCGTTGGCGACGGTGCTCACCGACGAGCAGTCCGTCGACGCGCTGCTCGAACGGCGACGCGCGGCCGGGCGCACGCCGGCCGTCCACAACTTCGCGAAGCCGAAGATCGCCGTCGACAACCGGCTGTCCGACGAGTACACCGTCATCGAGGTGAAGTGTCCGGACCGGCTCGGTCTGCTCCACCTCATCACGCGCACGCTGTCGGCCCAGGGCCTCGACATCGCGAGCGCGCGCATCGCCACCGAGATCGATCAGGCGCTCGACACGTTCTATGTGCTGGATCGCCGCGGCCGGCGCCTCGAAGAGCCCGAGGCCATCGAGAGCACGTGCCGCGCCCTCGAGCAGGCGCTGCAGCAGCCGATCTGATGCTCAGCCGGTATCGCGACACCGTGCGTTCGTGGAGCGACCCCGTTGGACGCGTGCTGTTTCGTCTGCACCTGCGACCCAATCACCTCACGGTGGCCGGGCTCGGCGCCAGCCTCGTCGCCGCCGGCTGCTTCATCGGCGGCCAGACGCGCACGGCGGGCTGCGTGCTGATCGTGGCCGGCCTGCTCGATCTCCTCGATGGCTCGCTCGCGCGTGCGTCCGGGCAGGTGACGGCGTTCGGCGCATTTCTCGACTCGGTGATCGACCGCTACTCGGACATGGCGGTGATGCTCGGCATCGTCGTGCTCTACGCCCGCATGCCGCACGCGCGCGGCGCGCTGCTCGCGATGACCGGCCTCGCGGGCTCGGTGATGGTGTCGTACACGAAGGCGCGCGCCGAGTCGATCGGCGTGGAATGTACCGTGGGAATGATGGAGCGACCCGAGCGACTCATTTGCCTCATCGCGGGCGCTATTCTGGATGTCATGGAGCCGGCGCTCTGGGTCCTTGCCATCATGGCGAATGTCACCGCCGTGCAGCGGATCGTCTTTACCCGGCGAATGATGCGTGCCGAGCCGCGGCGCGCGCGGGTGCTGCTGCCCGTCGTCGCGGCAGCACTGATCTTCATGCCCACGGCGACTCGTGCCGACACGGAGACCGAGGCCGGCTGGGCCAGCGCCATCGGCGCGCTGCAGCAGGGCGACCCGCTGTCGCTCACGCAGGTGTTCTCCGCCGACGCCGCGCTCAACGGGCCAATCGGCGACCACGTGCGCTGGCTCCTGGCCGACGCGCTCGCACGCACCGGCGACCTGAGCGGTGCGAAGGCCGCGGTGCTCGCCATCGCCGACCGCTATCCCGACAGCCGCTTGGCACCGCGCGCGCTCGTCGAGGCCGCGGTGCTCGCCTCGCGCGCCGGCGACGAGGCGGGCGCGGAGGTAGCGCTGCGACGCGTGCTCGATCGCTATCCCGACTCCGCGGTGGTGCCGGAGGCCCTCTACCTCCTCGGGCAGACGGCCGAGGCGCGCGAGCAGCGCGACGTCGCCGTGCTGGCCTACCGGCAACTGCGAGTGCTGGCGCCGACGACGGGCTATGCCGAGGCGGCGGGCGATCGGCTCGAGGTGCTCGTGAATGCGGGAACGCCGCTGGCACCGCTGTCGCTGGCGGAGCGCATCGCTCGCGCCGAGCGGCTACTGAAGGGCGGCGTGCCGAAGACCGCGGGGGACGAGGCCGAGCGCATCGCCGGAGAGGCGCGCGACGCCGGCATTGCGGTGCGCGCGCTGCGCGTCGTCGGTGACGCCGCCGCCCGTCTGGGGCGCTATGAAGCGGGCGCACGCGCCCTCGACGCCGCCGCGCGACGCGCACCGTCCGACCAGCAGCCGCGCCTGCGGCTCGAGCAGGCGCGCCTGCTCATTCGCGCGGGGCAGGACAAGCGCGCCGTCGCGCTGCTGACGTCCATCGCGGCCAGCGCACCGGAGGCCGAAGCCGCCGAGGCGCTCGCGCTGCAGGCCCGCGTGCACGACGAAGCCAGTCGCGACGCCGAGGCGGTGGCGGTGTACCGTCAGCTCGCCAAGCGCTTCCCCAATCGCGAGGTGGCCGCCGTCGCGCTGTGGCGGCTCGGGTGGATTGCGTGGCTGCGTGGTGACCTGCGCACGGCCGCGGGCGAATGGCAGCACGTGGCGACCGTGTCGGGCGCACGCGGTTTGCGGGTGCCCGCGCTCTACTGGCGCGGGCGCGCGCTGGAGGGACTCAAGAACGAGGCGGGCGCCGGGTCGTTGTACGCGAAGGTTCTCGCCGAGGCGCCGCGCGGCTATTACGGCATGCTCGCGGCGCAACGCATCGTCGAACCGGCGCCGGCGGCGATGCCGCGGGAGATGAGCACGCCGGCGCTGCCTGCCGATCCGGCCGAAGCGCTCAAGGCCGATCCGCGCTTCGCTCGTGTCGATCTGCTGCGGCGCCTCGGCCTCGTCGAGGCAGCGTGGGACGAGCTCGAGGACGTCGTGCAGTCGTCGGTCGGCGATCCGGTGCGTCTATACGGCGCCTCCACCGCCTACGTGCGCGAGGAGCGGTATCACCTCGCGCTGCGCATCGCGCGCCGGCACTTCACGGCGCTCAGCACCTCCGGCGATCCCGCGCTGCCGCGCGCATTCTGGGAAGTCATCTATCCGCTCGGCTGGCGCGAAGAAGTTGCCGAGGCCGCGCAGCGTGCGGCGATCGATCCGTTTCTCGTCGCCGCGGTCGTGCGCGAGGAGTCCAGCTACTACCCGCGCGCGGTCTCGCGCGCCGGCGCACGCGGCCTCATGCAGCTCATGCCCGCGACGGCCAAGCCGCTGGCCGAGCTGCGCGGGCTGCCGTTCGAGGGCGGTGGCGTGCTGGACGATCCGCGCGCGAACCTCGACATGGGCACGGCCTTTCTCGCCGGCCTGATGAAGGAGTTCAGCGATCCGCGCCTGGCGATCGCCGCGTACAACGCCGGACCGAAGCGCGTGCGTGAGTGGTGGAAGGCGCGGCGCACGAGCGATATGGAGGCGTTCGTCGAGCAGATCCCGTACGACGAGACGCGCGCGTACGTGAAGCGCGTGATGCTCGCCTGGTCGGAATACCGCCGTCTCTACGGCGCCGCCAAGTAACGGCTGCGCCGCGGCGACGCGCGGCGGCGACTTCGCGCCCTGTTCGCGTGGAGTCTCGGATCGCTCGAGGCCGCTCAACAACAACGACTGCTTTCGCGGCCGGCGACGAGATCCCGGTGCGCATTCAGCGGCACGAGCGCGGATATTGGATACGCGGGCGACACGGCGCTCGATATCCCGGCGAGGCCCGGCGTCCGCTACACTGAAGTGTCTGCCGCTGCGCAACATTCGTCTATCGGCTGAATGCGGATATTGAATACGCTGACCGAGAGAGCGCGGGCGCAGATGGCTATACGGATCTGGATAATGAGAATTAGCCGTCAATGGAGGCATCCGCGCAACATTCGAACGAAGTCGCCGCGAAAGGAAGTTATCGTGGAATTTGTATTTCTAATCGACGGAACAGCATGAGAACTGCGTTTGTTACGTTATGCGTGCTGTGTTTTGGTACCTGCGGCTGTGTCACTGCACAACAGGCCACGCCCACCACAGCGTCGCTTGAGTACATCGGCAAGCCTGTCCGCGGCATTCCAGTGTCTCAAGCGGTCAAGGCAGGAAAGGCGCTGTTCGTTTCCGGCATGCCCCCATTCGGCCCAGGCGGGAAAATCGTCGTTGGCGACTTCCCGGCTCAGATGAAACAAGTGATGGAAAACCTTACCGGAGTGCTCAAGTCTTCAGGCGCCGGCTGGGACCGCGTCGTGAAGACGACGGTCTATCTCATCCGGTTCGAGGATTTCGCTGAGATGAACCGCATCTACGGCGCATATTTTCCGAACGGCAAGTATCCGGCACGAACAACTGTGGTTGTATCCGCACTGCCCCATCCAGATTTCCTGCTGGAGATCGAGTGTGAAGCGCTGCTGGAATAGCGCCTATGGACGACGCGAAACGGTCCTTGCGTGAGTAGTACGCAGAGTGTTCGAGAAATGACGGCTAACCACGCGTTGCAGCGGACGCTGAACCTGCCTCGATAAAGTAGACACTTTCAGCTAACGCTGGGAGGCGTCGAAGTGGGCAAGCCAGGCCCCAAGAAGGTTCATCGCTACAGCGTTGAATTCAAGCTGACGGCCGTGAAGCTGAGCCATATGCCAGGCGTGGAGGTTCAGACGGTGGCCAACGCGCTCGACATCCACCCCTTCATGCTGTCGCGCTGGCGAAAGGAAGTGCGCGACGGCGTGCTCAAGGGCCGGGCGCGACGGGTGGAGCTGCCGTCTCGGCCCGCACGCGAGCTCAAGCAGCTGCAGGCGCTCAAACGCGAACACGCGCTCCTCAAGGAAGAGCACGGGCTTTTAAAAAAAGCCATCCGCTTCTCTTCCGAACGAAGACGGAGATCTTCGAGTTCATCGATGGCCAGCGGGCGGGCTTCGATCTGAGACGCATGTGCATGCTGTACGGTGTTCGACGCTCGGGCTACTACGCGTGGCGCAGCCGCGGCGAGAGTGCCCGCCGCCAGCAGGACCGCGTCCTGCGCCAGAAAATCCAAGCGATCTTCGACCGCAGTCGCGGTACGTACGGCAGTCCCCGCGTGCACTACGTCCTCGCGACTTCCGGGGTGCGGGTCAGCCGCCGGCGGGTCGCCCGGCTCATGCGCGAGACGGGTCTGCGGGCTCGCGCGGTGAGGCTCTATCGGCGCATCCCTGGCCTCCACGCCTTCTTCACGAGCATCCCCAACCGTCAACTCGATCGCTTGGCTACGGCGCCGGACCAGGTCTGGGTCGGTGATATCACCTACGTGAAGATCGCCGGCGCCTGGCGCTATCTCGCCGTCGTGATGGATCGCTACTCCCGGCGAATCATCGGCTGGAGTCTCGGGGCATCGAAAGATGCGCGGCTCACGCTCGCGGCCTTCAAC
>JBKOUQ010000022.1:0-4995 GCA_046723475.1 Candidatus Methylomirabilota bacterium | reverse complement strand
CGTCGGGCGACTCGCCGGCGCACGAGACGCGGCCGCGTGGCGAGGACGACGGCCGTCTCCATCTCACCCGAGTGCCATTCCAGATCGGGCTGCGGGCTCCGCAGCAGCCGGCGGACGCGCGCGTCCGTCATCGCGCGCTGTACCCGTGGCGCCGGTGCGAACCCGGCGAAGAACACGCGGACACCGCGCCGCCGCTCGACGCGGCGCCTGATCTCGGCCATGGCCGCGACGTGCGCGGGATCGGCCTGGTAATTCGTCAGGACGAAGCGGCGAAAGCCCTGAACCGCGAGCGCGTCGAGAATCTCGCTGGCGACACGGGTGAGCGTGCGTGGCGACAGTGAGATGGTGCCGGCGAATCCGCGCGCGAGCGGACTGGCGCCATATGGGAGCCCAGGCAGCACGATCGGCCGGAAGCCGGCGCGCCGAAGATGCGGCGCCAGCCGACGCGCAAGCTCTTCGGCGCCCAACCAGTCCACGAGCAGGGGGAGATGCGGGCCATGCTGCTCGATCGCCCCGAGCGGCAACAGCACCACGCTCCGGGCGTCGCGCGCGAGACGCGCGGCTTCGGGCCACGTGCGCTCGGCGAGTCGGATCATCGGCTCGCCAGGGTACTACGCCGCCGCCTCGGTCAGGCGGCGCGGCGCAGGTGGCGGCGGCTCCCGGCCTTCGCCGTGGGCTTGCGCTGACGCAAGCTCGCCTCGAGCGCGCTCATCAGGCTCCGCACGCGCGGCGCGCGCTCGCCCTTCGGCGCGCGGATCTCCTTGCCTTCCGCCTTGCGCCGGATCACGTCCATCAGCACGTCGTGGTACGTGTCCTTGTAGCGGTGCGGGTCCCAATCGTTGGCGAGCGTATCGATGAGCCGCAGCGCAAGGTCGAGCTCGCGTCGGTCGCGACCCGCGCTGTGGCCCGGCAGATCGAGGCGATCCGCCGAGCGAAGCTCGTAGGCCCAGCGCATCGTCGTGAGCACCAGCGCGTCGCCCGACGGCTCCACGGCAGCGAGATGCTCGCGCTGGCGCATGACGATCGTGCCGACGCCGATGCGGCCGCTCTGCGCGAGGGCATCCCGCAGCAGCGCATACGGCTTGGCGGCGCCGGGACCGGCCGGCGTCAGATAATACGGATGCTCGAAGTAGAGGTCGTCGACCGCATCGCGGGGCACGAAGTCGCGGATCTCGAAAGTCTGCGTCGCCTTCACACGAGCCTTTTCGAAGTCCTCGTCGGTGACGATCACGTACCGGTCTTTGGACAGCTCGTAGCCCTTGACGATGTCGCGCCACGGGACCTCGACGCCTTCTTCCTCACAGAACCGCTTGTAGTCGATCGGACTCTCGTCCTTCGCGTGCAGCAATCGGAAGGCCAGCTCGTTCTTGCGCTCGGTGGCGGCGTGCAGGGCAACCGGCACGGTGACGAGCCCGAACGTCACCGCGCCCTTCCACATGGCGCGCGGGCTTCCGCGCCGGTTGCCGTCTTCGGAAGGCTCGTGGCGTCGCGTGCGGCGTGCATGTTTGGCCATGCACGCCGTTTGAGCAACGCCAATGCCAGCGACGCCGCGCTACACGCGCACTTCGGACGACTGGATGCGCTTCACGCCGGCGCCCGTCATGTCGGCCCACGCCTTGGCCAGTGAGCCGCCCGCATCGATGCCCCGCGTGGCGTCCTCGATGACGACCGCGTCGAATCCGGCCTTGCGCGCGTCGAGCGCTGACCAGGCGACGCAGAAGTCCGTGGCGAGGCCGGTGAAGAAGACGCGCGTCAGCCCGCGCTCTTTGAGATAGCCGGTGAGGCCCGTCTTCGTCTGACGGTCGGCCTCGAGAAACGCCGAGTACGAATCGACGCTCTGGCGATAGCCCTTGCGGATGATGAGCTCGGCGTGCGGAATGTTCAGCTCTTTGTGCAGCTCCGCATCCGGCGTGCCCTGAATGCAGTGATCCGGCCACAGCACCTGCGTGCCATAGGGCAGCGAGGTCGTCTCGAACGGCTTTTTCCCCGGATGGCTCGACGCGAATGAGACGTGGCCCTTCGTGTGCCAGTCCTGCGTGAGGACGACGTGACGGAACGCGGGCGCGAGCCGATTGATGATCGGAATGATCTTATCGCCCTCGGGCACGGGCAGCGTGCCGCCCGGCACGAAGCAGTTCTGCACGTCGATGACGGCCAGGACGTCGGTCTCGCCGGGAGTAATCATGTTTTGAGCGTAGGCGAGGCGTGGCGTCCACGCCAGCGCGGCCGCGCCGGCGGCGAGGGTGAGCATCTGGCGACGCGTGATGGGCGTCATGGTCGACCTCCTTCGAGCACGGTGCCGCTACGCTAGCCCGTCGGCGGCGTTCGAGCAAGACCGAGCCGCACACGGCGCCGACGCGGGCGCGACGGGGCACGCGACGCGTTGACAAGTCATTCTCCGCCGATAAACTTTCTCCGTGAGGCGCTCGGCCACCGTCGAATCGAAGCGAATCGCGGCGTTCGTGGCGCGGTGTCGGGCCGCTGGCGTCGCCGTCACCCCGCAGCGGCTCGCCATCTTCCGTCGGCTGGCAGCGACCGATCGACATCCGAGCGCCGACGAGCTGTACGCGGCCGTGCGTCGCGTGATGCCGACGCTGTCGCTCGCCACGGTCTACAAAACGCTCGACACGTTCGCCGACATCGGCGCGGTGCGACCCGTGTCGCGCGTGGGCCCCCGCGCGCGCTGGGACGCCAATCTCGACGCGCATCACCACCTCGTCTGCACCGTATGCGGCACGGTGACGGACGTGACCGAGCCGCGCCTGGAGAGAGCGGCCCGCCCCGCCGCCGCGGTGGCCGCGCGCCATGCGTTCGAGGCGGCGGGACACTCGGTGGAGATTTTCGGACGCTGCGCCGCCTGCCGCGGCGGGCGACGAATCGGCAGTACACCCGAGCCAGGACGAACGCGCAGCACACCCCAGCCAGAAGGGAGAGCACCATGGCCGAAACGATGACGGCGACGACGCCGCCGGTGAAGCTCGGGCAGAAAGTGCCCGACTTCGACGTGGAGACGTTCGAGCCCACGAAGGGCGATTTCGGAATGTTCCGTCTGAGGGAGCAGATCGACAAGAAGCGCTGGACGCTCCTGTTCTTCTACCCCGCCGACTTCACCTTCGTCTGAGCGACCGAATTCGCTGCTCTGGCAGAGCAGCACGAGCGCTTCCAGCGGATGGGGTGCGACATCGTCACGTGCAGCACGGACACGAAGTTCACGCACCTGGCCTGGCAGCGCAGCGAGAAGGAGCTGGCCAACGTCAAGTACACGATGGCGGCCGATCCCACGGGCAAGGTCTCGCGGATGTTCGGCGTCTACAACGAGGACAACGGCCTCGATCTGCGCGGCAGCTTCCTCATCGATCCCGAGGGGAAGCTGATGGGCAGCGAGATGAACTTCTACAACCTCGGACGCAACATCGAGGAGCAACTGCGGAAGTTCAAGGCCAACATCTACATGGCGAAGAAGGGCGGCAACGAGGTGTGTCCTTCCAAGTGGAAGGATGAGGGCGACAAGACGCTCGTGAATCCGGGCGCCAAGATGGTCGGCAAGGTCCACGAGGCGCTGCAAGGCTGATTGACGGACCCACGCGGGCGGACTAGGCTCCCCCGCGTGGGTTATGTCGAGCGGCATCTCCTGCCCGACGAGCGCGTGCTGTACAAGACGCGCCTGCACTGGATCCTGTACGCGAAGGCCGCGCTGCTGACGCTCGTCGGCATCGCGCTCGCCGTCGTGCTCGCGCAGCTCGTGGCCGATCCGCCGTGGCTCTGGTATCTGGGCGCCGCCGTGGCCGTCGTCGGCGCGCTCTGGTGGCTGGTGCGGTGGATCGAGCTGCGCACCTCCGAGTTCGCGGTCACGTCCATGCGTCTCATCTTCAAGGTCGGGCTCGTCGCGCGCTACACGACCGAGCTGTTGCTGACGAAGGTCGAGTCGATCTCGGTGACGCAGACGCTGCTCGGCCGTGTGCTGAACTACGGCGACCTCGTCGTCACCGGCACGGGCGGCGCGCGAGAGGTCTTCGCGCGCGTGCACGATCCGGTCGGCTTCCGCAACGAGGTGCAGCGCGCGTCCGCGATTCGACCGACCGCGTGAAGTTCGACATCGCCATTCTCGCCACCGAGCCGCTTCCGGACGTCGTCCGGCAGGTGCAGCTCGCCGAGCGGCTCGGCTTCGACACCGCGTGGATCACGGACTCGCATCTCGTGTGTCGCGAGCTCTGGGTGACGCTCGCGGCGTGCGCGGTGGCGACGACGCGTATCCGCCTCGGCCCCGGCGTCACCGTGCCGCACTCGCGCCACGTGTCCGTGACGGCCAGCGCGATCGCGACGCTCGCCGACCTGGCGCCCGGCCGCGTCGTGATCGGCGTCGGCACCGGCGGCTCGAGCGCGCAGACGATGGGCCTATCCCTCACGCAGGTCGGCAAGCCGTCCACCCTCGCGGCGACGGCGACCACGCTGCGCAGCCTGCTCGCCGGCGAGCGCGTACGGTTCGAGACCGGCATCGACGGCCGCCTCGCCTGGCTCCCCGGGCCGCGTTCGATTCCGATCTATCTCGCCGGCTCGGGGCCACGAATGCTGGAGACCGCGGGACGCCTGGGCGACGGCGCGATCGTGTACGCGACCGTGGCTCCCGACGTCGTGGGCGCCGCGCTCGACCGCATTGCCGCCGGCGCGCGCGCGGCCGGGCGCGATCCGCGCACGCTCGACATCGCGCTGTGGGCGCCGATGTCGGTCGGGCCCGATCGTGAGCGCGCGCGCGACCACGCCCGCGGTCGCGTGGCCTCCGCGTGCCGCCATCCCCTTCCCGTGCGATTGTCCGACGAGGACGAGGCGGCGATGCGCCGCGTGCGCGACGCCTACGATGCGTACCAACACGCGACGGCGTCCTCCGCACATCGCACGCTCGTTCCCGACCGCCTCGTGGACCTGATGGCCCTGGCCGGCACGCCGGACGACGTGCACGCTCAGGTCGCGCGCCTGATCGGCGTGAGAGGGCTGACG
>JBKOUQ010000240.1:0-7437 GCA_046723475.1 Candidatus Methylomirabilota bacterium | reverse complement strand
ATCGAGCACGTCGTCGACACCGATCACCTGCTCGGGGAGATGGCCCGCGTGCTGCGGCCGTACGGCGCGCTCGTGATCACCACGCCGAACCTGGCCAGCTTGGAAAACCGCATGCGGCTGCTGTTTGGGCGCTATCCGATGTGGATGGACGTGAGCGTCGGCGGCACGGGCCACCTCCGGTACTACACACCGCGCATGCTTCGACACCAGCTCGCGCGGCATGGCCTCGTCGTCGAGCGTCACATCGGCAACTGGGTGCCCGTCGTGCCGCAGCGGCTGCTCGACGACCGGCGCGCGCCGTGGCTGGCCGTCACCGGCGACTGGTGGCCTTCGCTTGCCATGGGGATCCTCATGAAGGCGCGGCGCGATCCGGGTACTGCGCCGCGCGAGCGGGGAGCACGGTGATCGAGCCGCCGCTCGTGAGCACGCTCGTGCTGAACTGGAACGGCGCGCATCTGCTGTCCGACTGCCTCTCGACGCTCGCCGCGCAGCAGTGGCCGGCGCACGAAATCGTCGTCGTCGACAACGGCAGCATCGACGACAGTGCCGCCGTCGCCGCCCGATATCCGGCGCGGTGGCTGCCGATGGGCGACAACCTCGGCTTCACCCGCGCGTACAACCGCGCGGTGCCCGAGGTGAAGGGCGACTTCGTGTTCTTCGTGAACAACGACATGCGGTTCGAGCCCGACTGTCTGTCGCAGCTGGCGCGTGTCCTGGCTGCCGACGAGACGCTCTTTGCGGTCGACCCGACGCAGCGCTCGTGGGACGGCGCGCGCGTGATCCACGGTCGAACGCGGTTCGTCGGCGGCTCGTATCACGACGTGGTCGTTCCGCCGTGGGCGGTCGAGTACACCGCGCCGGCGGACGCACCCGTCGAGGTGCCGTGGGGGTGCGCTGGCAGCTTGCTGGTGCGTCGCGATCGCTTCGACGCGCTCGGCGGCTTCGATCCGACGTTCTTCATCGACTTCGAAGACACCGATCTGTGCTGGCGCGCGTGGCGGCGCGGCTGGCGCACCGTCTACGTCCCGGACGCCGTCCTCTATCACAAGGTCGGGATGTCGGGCGACGAGTACCAGCACCTGGTCCGTGGAGTCGGCGCGCGGCAGGTGCCGAAGAGCTGGTTCCGCCGCGGCGTCTCGTACCACACGAATCTGCTGCGCTTCGGGCTCAAAGTCCTGCCGGTCGCCGATGCCGCGCGGCTGGCGGCGGCGCTGGTCGCGCGGGCCGCCTGGCACGTGAGCCGCGGCAACGCAAAGCTCGCGCTCGCGATCGTGCTGGCCTTCGTCGCGAATGCACGTCGACTGTCCGACACCCGGGCGGCGCGCCGTGGCGTGCGCGACAGCGCGCGGTGTGGGCACGGCGCGCTCGTCGAGAGGTTCACACGGTCATGATCGCGTCACCCGTTCTCGTGACCGGCGGTGCCGGCTTCATCGGCAGCCACCTCGTCGAGGCGTTGTGCGCGCGCGGCGCGCGCGTTCGCGTGCTGGACTCGCTCGACCCGCAGGTGCATGGCGCCGGCGCGACGCGCGCCCGTCATCTGCCGCCGGACGTGGAGCTCGTGCACGCCTCCGTCTGCGATGCGGCCGCCGTCGACCGCGCGCTGACGGGAGTCGCCTCGGTCGTGCATCTCGCCGCGCAGGTCGGCGTCGGGCAGTCGATGTACGCGATCGTGCCGTACGTCGACGACAACGTGCGCGGTACGGCCGTGCTGCTCGATCGACTCGTCAACGGTGGTCACCGCGTGAAGCGTCTCGTCGTGGCGTCGTCGATGTCGATCTATGGCGAGGGCCGGTATCGCTGTCCGTCGTGCGGGCCCGTCGCTCCACCGCTGCGCCCGCTGGCGCAGCTGCAGGCGCGCAAGTGGGAGGTGCGGTGCCCGTCGTGCAGCAGCGTGACGACGCCGGCGCCGTGCGACGAGGACAAGCCCGTCGCCCCGACCTCCGTGTACGCGGTGACGAAACGCGACCAGGAAGAGCTGTGTCTGTGCGTCGGCCGCGCCTACGGCATCGGCACCGTCGCACTTCGGCTCTTCAATGTGTACGGGCCGCGGCAGGCGCTGTCCAATCCGTACACGGGCGTCGGCGCGATCTTCTCGTCGCGGCTTCTGAACGGCGAGCGGCCGCTCGTGTTCGAGGACGGCCGGCAGAGTCGCGACTTCATCCACGTGAGCGACATCGTGGAGGCGTTCTGTCTGGCCGTCGAGCGTCACGACGTCGCCGACGTCGCGCTCAACGTCGGTACGGGACGCTCCACTTCGGTGGCCGCGCTCGCCGACACGATCGGCCGCGCGATGCGGGTGCCGCTCGCGCCGGAGATCGTCGGTCGATTTCGCGAGGGCGACATCCGGCACTGCGTGGCCGACGTGTCGCGCATCCACCGCGTCCTCGGCTTCACGGCGCGGATGGCGCTGTCCAAGGGCGTGGAGGATCTCGTGGCGTGGGCGCGCGACCAGCGCGCGGACGACCGCGTGGCGCAGGCGCGCGACGAGCTCGAGAGCCGGGGGCTGATCCGGTGAGCGCGCCGACGTACCCGCGCGTGGCGATGTACACGACCGCGCCCGAACGGTGTGGCATCGGCGACTACAGCGCGGTGTTGCTGCGCGCGCTGCGTGCCCACGTCGCGGTCGAGAGGGTGCGGCTCTCGCCCAACCAGCTCAACCCGCTGGCGGTCGCGGCCGACGCGCGCCGGCTGAGCAGGGCCGACGTCGCCCACGTGCAGCACACGTACTCGTTCTTCGGCGTCGATCCGCTGACGTACACGCTCGTGTGGCGCCTGCTGCGCCGGCTCATCCGCGTGCCGCTCGTGCTCACCGCGCACACGGTGCGCCCGTGCGGCCCCGCGCGCTACGACGGCCGCGTGGGGAGCGCCCTGGCCAACGCGCTCGGCGCCCCCGCCTGGCACGACGTCGAGACGTTCCGGCGCGCGGCCGCCGTGATCGTGCACGCCGAGCTGCATCGCGAGCGCTTGCTTGCACGCGGTGTCGATCCCGACCGCTGCGTGGTCGTGCCGCCGCCGGTGCCGCCGCGCGTGCCCGTTCCGACGGCGGCCGTGCGGGCGTTTCGCGAACGGCACGGTGTTGGCACGCGGCGCGTCGTCGGCGTGTTCGGCTTCGTCGAGCGTTCCAAGCGCGTGGCTCTCCTGCTCGAGGCATTGGCCGAGCTCGGACACGCCGATGCGCCGGCCTTGCTCGTCGCGGGCGGACCGCGCCTGCCCGAACACGCCCCACTCGTGGCCGAGCTGCGCGCGGAGGCCGCGCGTGTCGGCCTGGCCGACCGCGTGGTCGTGACCGGCTACGTGCGGCCGAGCGACGTTCCGGTAGCGCTCGAAGCGATGGACGTCGTCGTCGTCCCATACGCCACGGACGACAGCGTGTCGTACTCGCTGCACGTCGCGCTCGCCCAGGCCCGCCCGATCGTGGCGACGGCGCTCACGCCGATACGCGAGCTCGCCGAGCGGGCTCATTGCATGGCGCTCGTCGAGCTGGACGACCCGCGCGGACTCGCCAAGAGCGTTGGCGGGCTGCTCGACGATCCGGTTGCGCGCGCCCGCTTGCGTGAGGCCGCGCACGACTATGCCGCCGCGCAGTCGGCCGACGTCGTCGCGCGCCGTACCGCCGAGGTGTACGCGCGCGCGCGCGAGGGGGCCCGATGACGCCGCGCGTGCCGCCGCTCGTGCTCGCGCTGGTACTCGTCGTCGCGGTCCTCGGCGCCCGCTTCGCCGTGCGGACGGTGCAGGCGGCGCGCCATGGCGACGCGCGCGATTTCGCAATCCTCTATACGGGCGCGCACCTCTATCGCGCCGGCGCGTCGTTCTACGAGCCCGACATGGACCGCACGCAGGGCGTCAATCACAACGCCGCCCTCGTCGCCGAAGCGCGACGCCTCGGCACGCTTCACGCCCACGACGACCTCGTGCACATCCACGAATTTTCCTATCCGCCGCTCGCCGTGCTGCCCTTTGTCCCGTTCAGCCTGCTGGACTGGCGCCAGGCCGTGGCGGCATGGGTCGCGACGAGCGTCGTGCTCGTCGTCGCCGCCTTTGCCTGGATCGCGCGCGCGGCGCGCCTGGGCGTGGCGGCCGCGCTCACGCTGGCCGCGATCTTCCTCGCGTGGGAGCCGCTCGAGAACTCGATGGGCCTGGGGCAGATCAACCAGCTCGTGCTGGCGCTGCTCGCGCTGTTCGTGTGGGCGCTCGCGGCCGGCCGTGCCGCGCTCGCCGGCGTCGCGCTCGGCGCGGCGACCGCACTGCGCTTCCATCCTGCGCTGTTCGTCGCGTGGCTGGCCTGGCGACGGAAGTGGGTCGCGGCCGGCGTGGCGGCGAGCGTCGCGCTCGCGGGGACCGCGCTCGGCGCCGTCACCGTCGGCTGGTCCGCGACCGTCGAGTACTTCACGCGCGTGGCGCCGCATTACGGCTACGCCACCGTGCCCGCGCAGCTCGGGAACCTCTCGCTCACGGGGTGGCTCGTCGCCAGCGGACACGGCCTGCTCGCCGGCGTGCCGATCGGCGCGTGGCGCGGGCTGGGCCTCGTCGTGTCGATTGCCGTCCTCGCCGCGCTCGTGCTCGTGCTGCGACCGTCGGGCCCGATCGCGCCGACGCGCCTCGTGCCCGAGCTGGGCCTGATCGCGCTCGTCCTGCTGCTGATCACGCCGAACACGACGATCAACCACCTCGTCTTCACGCTGTTGCCGCTCGCCGTGCTGGTGGACGCGACGCTGCGCGGCGGCTCGGCGACGCGCGCGGCGTGGCTGGCGGTCGCGCTCGTGCTCATCGGCGCCATCGACGATTACTACCAGCATCCCGCGCTCGCGTCGGGGCCGGGTGTGCTCGTCGCCGGCATCAAGACGTACGGCCTCGCCATCCTGACCGGGCTGGCCGTCATGACGCTGCCTATCGGCGCGGAGACGCCGTCGCGATGATCACCGTGCGCTCCGACGCGGCGCGGATCTTCCTCACCGCGCTGCTCGTGTACCTCGCGTTCTGGAATCCGTGGCTGCAGTTCTCCAACAGCGACAACTTCGTCGACGCGGCCGTGTCGCTCGTCGACACCGGCCGCTGGGAGCTCGCGCACTGGCGCCTCTACGACGGCAAGGACACGGCGACGGCGCGCGACGGCCGCGTCGTGCCGGGCGTGCCGTTCGGGACGGCGGTGTTGATCGCGCCGCTCTATGCGCTGTGGCGTGCCGTCGGGGGCGCCGCCCCCCCCGGCGGGACGGGCCTCGAAAACGTCAACGCGGTGGTGGTGCTCGTCCTGTGTGCGCCGGCGATGGCGCTGACCGCGGTGCAGGTGGCGTGGCTCGCGGGGTGGCTTGGTGCCACGCGTCGCGGTCGCGTGCTCGCCGCATTGTTGTTCGCGCTCGGCACGCAGGCCTTCCAGTTCGGCACGATGCTCTCGAAGGAGAGCTTCACGGCGCTGGCGGTGACGACGGCGGCGCGCCTCGCACTCGGCCCGGGCGGAGTGCGGCATCGCGTGGCCGCGGGTGCGCTCGCCGCCGCCGCGGTGACGCTGACCCATTCGGTGGTCGTGCTGCCGCTCCTGCTCGGCCTCGTGATCCTCACGCGCGAGGGACGCCGCCCGAGCGCCGCCTTCGCCCTCGGCGGCTTGCCGCTCGCCCTGCTGCTCGGCGCATACGACACGTGGCTGTTCGGAGCGCCGTGGCGCACCTCGTACACCGCGATCACCGGCTTGCACACCGCGTTCGTCATGCCGAAGCCCGCGATCGTGGCCGATCTGCTGATCGGGCCGCGCGGCGGCCTGTTTCTCTACGCGCCATTTCTGGTGTTGGCCCCGACCGCGCTGGTCCACGCCGCGCGCGGCGCGCGCCGCGCCGAAGCCGCGGTGACGCTCGGCCTTCTGGCGTTGCTCGTGCTGACCGCGGCGTCATGGCAGTCGCAGTTTGCCGACCGCGCCTCGTGGTCGCACGGCCTCGGCGCGCGTCATCTCTTCCCGGCGCTGCCGTTCCTCGCCGCGTTCACCGGCCCGGTCCTCGAGCGGCTCGGCCACCGCGCGCTGCTCGCGCTGGCGGTGCCGTCGCTCGTGTGCGGGTATCTCGGCGCCCAGGCGGGCTTCGCGCCGGTGCCGAACGCGTTTCCGTACGCGGTCAAAACGTTCGTGTCCGGGACCGGTATGGGCGTGCTCTTCAAGGAAGCGCTGCCGGCGTGGATCGGGCTCGACACGCTCCACACGGTCGTGGCCCGGCCCGACGTGACCGCACGCGATCTGCTCGCGCGGCTGCCGAGTGCCTACGGGCTGCACCTTGCGCTGCACCAGCTGCTGTTCGGCCTGCTCAATGCGCTGGCATTGCTCGGGGTGGGCGGCGTCGTGCTCCGCGTGTGGCGCGCGCAACCGCTGGAGGCGCCGGCATGCGCGTCGTGATCGCGTGCCCGTCGTATCCGCCGCAGGCGGTGACCTGCGGCGTCGGCGACTACACGCGCTGCCTGGCCGAGGCGCTGACCGCGCAGGGCGAGCGCGTGACGATCGTCGCGTCGGCGGCGTGGCGCGGGCACGCGCGTCCTGACATCGAGGTGCTGCCGATCCTCGATGCGCCGGCCCCGTGGTGGCACGTGGTGCCGGCCGACGTCGTGAATCTGCAGTACGCGCCCGACCTGTACCGCGGTCGGATGCGCTCGCTGCGCGCACTACTTTCGGTGCCCACGGTCGTCACCGTCCACACGCTCGTCGACGCGAGCGTGCAGTCTCGTGCTGTGGCGCTGTGGCTGCTCACGGCCGCTCGCCACGTGATCGCGGCCAACGAGGAAGTCACCGGCATGGTGCGCGGCCGACTATCCGCGCTTGACCGTCGGGTCACCGAGATTCCGATCGGCTCGAACATTCCGGTCACGGCGTCCGGCGACGCCGCGGCGACGCGCGCCGCACTCGGCGTGCCCGCCGATGCGCCGCTCCTGGCGCACTTCGGGCTCGTGTACCGCGGCAAAGGTCTCGAGACTCTGCTCGACGCGCTCCGAATTCTCCGGGTCACCCACGGCGAGGCGCGGCTGCTCGTGATCGGCGACACGCGTGACGTCGAGCGCGACTATCGAGTGGAGCTCGAGAGTCTTGCGGCGCGGCTCGGCGTCGCGAGCGCGGTCATCTGGAGCGGCCGCCGGGACGCGGAGGACGTCTCGCGGCTCTTGTCGGCCGCCGATGTGTTCGCCGTGCCGTTCGACGGCGGCGCCTCGATCCGCCGCGGCAGCCTGATCGCCGGACTCGCGCACGGTCTTCCCGTCGTGAGCACGGCGCCCCGCGTGGCGTCGGCGTACCTGCGCGACGGCGAGAACATCGCGCTGGTCGCGCCGCGGGAGCCGGCCGCGCTCGCCGCGCTCCGCATTCTGCGGCGCACCCACGGCGAGGCGCGGCTGCTCGTGATCGGCGACACGCGTGACGTCGAGCGCGACTATCGCGCGGAGCTCGAGAGCCTCGCGGCGCGGCTCGGCGTCGCG
>JBKOUQ010000018.1:0-30546 GCA_046723475.1 Candidatus Methylomirabilota bacterium | reverse complement strand
TGAGTGCGACGATGGCCTCGAGGCTCGGGTTGATCATGCCCCCGACGCGCGGTTTTGCGCGCGCCGCCGGCGGCCAGTCGCAGAAGTCGCTCACGCCGACGAGGCGATCCTGGCCGCCGAGCGCGAATGTCGTCTCCGTCACGCTGGGCACGAGCGACACGATGCGCGACGGCAGACCAGGCATCGACACCTCGCGGCCGAGCATGTCGCGCAGCACGAGGGCGTGCGCGGGCGACGCGAGCGCCGGCAGGATGACGAGCGGAAGCGTTGCGAAAAGCCAAAGCCGCCCGACGAGCGGAAGCGCCGCGAAGAGCGCAACGCGAGTGCGCCTCACGACGCCGCGGCTCCGAGCGGACATCGCATGAGCCGCGCGAGCGCGTCGAGGTCGAGCGCGGCGCCGACCCGATCGGCGACGCGGTCGTAGCGATCGGCGAGCGTGTCGGCGCCCCAGCGCGGGTCAGGGTCGACCCGCTTGCGCAACGCCGCGGCTCCGAGGAGCGCCCGGCGCAGCGGCCCACTCGCGAAGCAGCCGTGGACATACGTGCCGAGGACGGCGCCGACCGCGGTCCCGTCCGTCCGTGTCGTCGCGTCGCCGCCCTCCCCAAGCGCGAACACCGGCGTCCCACCATTCACGCTGGTGCGGCCGCAATGGATCTCGTAGCCCGCGACCGGTGCGCCGGCCGCCGCGGCGAGTGGCCCGCCGGACAGCACGGTGCCGTGTACGCGACGCGTCGCCTTCTCTCGCTCGAACGTCGTGACGATCGGAAGCAGGCCGAGTCCGGCGGCGCTCGTGATGCTCGACTCGACGTGCTCCGGATCTTCGAGGCGCTCGCCGAGCATCTGGTAGCCGCCGCACAAACCGATGACGAGGCGACGACCGTCGTGGGCGGCACGGAGGATGGCCGCATCGAGCCCGCGCTCGCGAAGCCAGGCGAGATCCGCGAGCGTCGTCTTGCTCCCAGGCAGCACGACGACGTCCGCGTCGTCGATCGCCTCCGCTCGGGTCACGAAGCGCACCGCCACGCCCGGCTCGGCGACCAGCGGCTCGAGGTCGTCGAAGTTGGCGATGTGGGGCAGCCGAGGCACGGCGATGACGATCCGTGCATCGCCAACGTCGCGGCCGTCCGCGAGCAGATCGAGCGAGTCCTCCTCCGGCAACGCCGCGGCACCCAGATGCGGAACGGCGCCGAGCACCGGAACGCCGGTCTGCGAAGCGATCAGGTCGATGCCCGGGCGCAGAATGCTCGCGTCGCCGCGAACACGGTTGATGACGAGGCCCGCCACGCGTGCGCGATCATCCGGTGCCAGCAGCGAGAGCGTGCCGACGAGCGCGGCGAACACGCCACCGCGCTCGATGTCGCCGACCAGCACGACGGGCGCGTTCGCCAGCGCCGCGATGCGCATGTTCGCGAGATCCACGCTGAGATTGATCTCGACGGGACTGCCCGCGCCCTCGATCAGCACCAGATCGTGCGTGCGGCGCAGCCGCTCGAGACTCTCGACGATGGTCGCCCAGAGCGTCGGCGCCAGCCGCGTATAGTCGCGCCAGCTCGCTCGGCCGCGCGCGCGACCGTGCACGACGATCTGCGAGCGATCGTCGGCCTCGGGCTTGAGCAGAATCGGATTCATGTCCACCGTCGGCTCGACACCCGCGGCGGCCGCCTGCACCGCCTGCGCGCGTCCGATCTCCCCGCCGTCGACGGTGACGGCGGCGTTCAGCGACATGTTCTGTGCCTTGAACGGCGCCACGCGGTGGCCCGCGCGCGCGAAGATCCGACACAGCGCGGCCGTGAGCAGGCTCTTGCCGACGCCCGAGGCCGTGCCCTGCACCATCAGGCACGCCGCACGCGTCATCGGCGCGCCACCACGCAGGCATCGACGAACGCGCGCGCCACAGCGGGATTCGAGGCGAAGTGCAGGTGCACGTAGCTCATGAGCGCGCGCGCGACCGCGTACCCCTCCGCGCGCGGCGCGCCGCCGGGCGCGGTGATTTCGTACGCGCGTGGCACCGTCGCGGCCACCGGCGAGAGCGTCGAGAAGTGGAACTCGTGCCCGCGCGCGACGGTGCCCGCGGGGCCGAGCACACTCGATGTCGCGAGCCGCACCTCGACGTAGCCGAGCGACATCCGCGGCGGCCGCATGCTCACGCGCGCGGGCAGAACACCGACCATGTCGTGCGCGCGGCCGTCGGCGTCCTCCAGCGACTCGGCCAGGTACATGAGACCGCCGCATTCGGCGTAGACCGGGCACCCGCGCTCGAGCACCAGACGTCGCACCGCTTTTCGGCACGCGGCGTTCTCGGCGAGACGGCCGGCGTGCAGCTCCGGATAGCCGCCGCCGAAGTAGAAGCCGTCGGCGTTCGGCGGCTCCGGATCGGCGAGCGGGCTCCACTCGAGCAGCTCGGCCCCGGCCTCCCGCAGCAGATCGAGGTTGTCCGCGTAATAGAACTGGAACGCGACATCACGCGCGACCGCGATCGCCGCGCGCGGGTTCGACGTCACGCGCGGCGGCGCGGCGAGCGCGTGGCCGGGCGCGAGCGCGAGCAGGCGATCGAGGTCGACGTCGCGCTCGACGACGTCGGCCATCCGGCCGAGCCGCTCCGCGGTCAGAACGCCCTCTGCGGCGGTCACGAGACCGAGGTGGCGCTCCGGCATCGTCCACGCATCATCGCGCGCGATCGCCCCCACCGGCGCGACCCCCGTCGTGAGCCGAACGGCGTCGGTGATCCAGCGCGCATGCCGGTCGCCGCCCACCCGGTTGAGGATCGTCGCCGCGACGTGCAGCGCCGGATCGAACCGCTCGAAGCCGAGCACCGTCGCCGCCGCGCTGCGTGCCTGCGCACCCGCGTCGACGACGAGCACGACCGGCGCGCCAAGCCACTTGGCGAGCTGCGCCGTCGACGCGGTCTCGCTGGCGCCGTCGACACCGTCGAAGCAGCCCATCATGCCTTCGACGATCGCGACGTCGGCGTCGGCCGCGTGGCGCGCGACGGCCGCGACGACGACGTCGCGCCCGCACATCCAGCCGTCGAGGTTGTACGACGGCCGCCCCGCGGCCAGCGCATGCAGGCCCGGATCGATGAAGTCGGGTCCGACCTTGAACGGCTGCACGACGAGGCCCCGACGTCGCAACGCCGCCATGAGGCCGAGCGTGATCGACGTTTTGCCGACGCCGCTGCCCGTGCCCGCGATGACGAGAACGCGCGTCATGCCGGACCGTCGACGCCGGCCGACTTGAACGTCGCCATCTCGCGATACACACGCGCGGCGGCGCGCGCGAGCGGGATGAACAGCGCGGCGCCCGTGCCCTCGCCCAGGCGCAAGCCGAGATCCAGATACGGCACGAGGCCCAGGCGCGCGAGCGCTCGCGTGTGGCCGGGCTCGGCCGAGCGGTGCGAGGCGAACATCGCGTGCACGGAGGCGGGGGCGACGGCGGCGGCCACGAGCGCGGCCGCGCCGGCGATGAATCCGTCGAGCGCGACAGGCACGCGACGCGCCGCACCGGCGAGGATGACGCCGACGAGACCCGCGATCTCGAAGCCGCCGACTTTCGCCAGCACGTCGATGCCGTCGCGTGGATCCGGACGGTTCACCGTGAGCGCGCGCCGCACGACGTCCACTTTCCGCACGCGGCCCGTGTCGTCGACGCCCGTTCCATGGCCGGTGACAGTGTCCGCGTCGAGCCCGGTCAGGGCAGCTGTGATGGCGCTTGCCGCCGTCGTGTTGCCGATGCCCATGTCGCCGGTGGCGACCAGGTCGGCGCCGGCATCGATCGCGTCGAGCGCCAGCCGCGCGCCGTGCTCGATGCCCGCCGCGGCCTGCGCGCGACTCATCGCGGGGCCGTACGCCATGTTCGCGGTGCCCGCACCGAGCGGGCACCGAACGAGCGGCGTCGGCGCGTCGGGCGCGCTGCCGATCGGGTTGGCGACGCCGAAGTCGGCAACGACCACCCGCGCCCCGCACGCGCGGGCCAGCGCGTTGACCGCCGCGCCGCCACGCAGGAAGTTCTCGACCATCTGCGCGGTGACGGAGGCCGGATACGCGCTCACGCCGTCGGCCACGACGCCGTGATCGGCCGCGAACGTGAAGATGACGGGCCGGGCGATCGCGGGCGGGCTACCGCAGAGGGCCACGAGCCGCGCCGCGAGCTCTTCGAGCCGTCCCAGGCTCCCCGGCGGTTTCGTGAGCGCGTCGAGGTGCCGCTGGGCGGCGAGCATCGCCGCGGCCGGCGGAGGCACGATCGCGTCGCGGAGCGCGTCGACGCCGATCACGCGCGAGCGTCCTTCACGACCAGCGGCTGGCCGGCGACCATCAAGACCACGCGGTCGGCGGCGGCCGCGACGTGCTGATTCACGCGCCCGAGCAGGTCACGAAACTGACGGCCGGCTTCGGAGACGGGATGCACGCCGAGTCCGACCTCGTTCGAGACGAGCGTGACGTCGGTGAGACGCAGGCGCAGCAGCGCGGCGAGCTCGTCCGCGTGCTTGACGATCTGATCGTCCGCGTCGCCACGCAGCATCAAGTTCGCGACCCAGACACCGAGACAGTCGACCAGGACAGCGTCGGAGGCCGCGCACGCCTCGCGCACGCGCGGCACGAGCTCGCAAGGCTCTTCCACGGTGAGCCAGCGGGGCGGCCGGTCGCGCCGGTGGTGCTCGATGCGATCGCGCATGTCGGCATCGCCCGCGACCGCAGTGGCGACGAACGTCACGCGCGCGCACGCGGCGTGAGTATCGACGGCGAAGCGGCTCTTGCCGCTGCGCACGCCGCCGAGAACGAGAGTCGTGCAAGCCACGCCCGGGTCCTCCCGCGAAGACCGGAGTCGATGTGTATGCGCGCGGGCAGGTCTCCTGGCTTTCGGATCGTCCTACTCCCCGCGCCTTCCCGGCTTCCACGGCCAGTGGCTCTCGCGGGTTTCGTCCCCGATCACAGTGACGGGGTCGCGGCGGATTCACACCGCCTTCCCTGGGCCCTATCGGGCGCCCGAGCGCGAACAACGGCGAACGGTAACAGATCGCGCCGGGCCGTGCAATGCACGATGTCACGCGCGCCGGTCCGAGGGCGACCTCCGAGCGTCGGCTACGGGGTCTTGCTCGCGTACGACACGGAGAGCCCGGCGCCCGCGTCGGCCTGAATCCCGTACGGCGGGATCGGATACCGCAGGCCGTTGCGATCGAGCGCGGCCAGCCCCTCGATGACCTTCGGCAGAAATCTCGGTGGAATCGCCATCAAGAGTTCGTCGTCGGCGACGCCGCCGTAACGGCGCTCCGCATAGCACGGAATCGTCAACGCAGGCTCACCCGTCCGGAGCGCCTTGCCCCAGGAGTCGGCGCACGCGGACTCCCCGACGGAGGTGAACGACATCTTGCGGTAACCACTCCATTGAAGGCCGTTGATGAAGAGGATCATCTGCCCGGGCGTGCCATAGATCAGGCAGATGTCCGGCGGGTTCAAGCGACCGGACGTCAGCGGCGCGACCGCCATCGCACGGTAGCGCCCGTGCGGCACACAATCCATCGCGTGCTGATGCGCGCTGGCATCCTCGATCGTCTTGAACCACACGCCGGCCATCCGCTTGCCCGAGAGCCATTCGGGATCTTGAGGATGCAGCCCGATGACCGCACCGCACTGCGCGCCGACGAGGTCGTCCATCGTGATACCGACCGTCCATCCGAGCTGTCGCGCCTGCGCCACGATCTGATCGGTCGTGTGGCGCGCCTTCGGGCGTCGGATCTTCGGAATGGCCTCCATCGCCTCGATGGTCTCGAAGAGCTTCATGCCGATCGGGATCGAGCGCAGGCGCAGATAACGATTCAGTCCGTCGACGATCGCCTGCCAGTCGTAGGTCTCGGTGCTCATCTCGTCCTCCGCGCTCAGAGTCCGCGCAGCCGGTTCAGGGCGCGCCGCTCTCGCTTCGTAGGTCGGCCGGTACCGGGCGGACGGAACGGCGGCGGCGCCCATCGCGCGCGCGGCGGCTCTGGCGGTGTGAGGTCGTCATACAGGAGCCGCGCGTGGGCGGCTCCGCCGCGGCGCTCGTCGAGGCCGACCACCTTGAGAACCCGCCGGCGACCCTGCGGGAGCGTTACCTTTATATAGTCTCCGGGGCGGACCGCCTTGGCCGGCTTGGCCGATTGGTCGTTGAGCTCGACCTTGCCGCCATCGCACGCATCAGCGGCGAGACTGCGCGTCTTGAACACGCGCGCCGCCCACAACCACTTGTCAATCCGCAGCGAATCCACGGCGTGACGGTATCATAGGCAACATGCGCCGCCGCGCGACCGTCGCCGCCCTCGCCGTCCTTATCCTGATCGGCATCGCGAACGCCGCCGACACCGTCATCGAAGACTGGAAGGCCTACAAGGTCGGCAGCACCGGCCTGCCCGGAGAATGGAAGCCGCAGAACTGGGGCTCGCCGAACTACAACAATCTCGAGATCGTCGATGATGAGGGTCGGCGGGCGCTGCACCTCAAGAGTGCCAACGACAGCACCACGCTCAATCGTGAGATCAAGGGCCGGGTGAATCTGAAGCAGACGCCGATTCTCGAGTGGGATTGGAAGTCGACCGTGCTGCCCACGGGCGGCAATTCGTGCAAGAAGGCGACGGACGATCAGGCGGGGCAGATCTTCGTCGTCTGGCCGCGGTTCCCCGAGGCGGTGCGATCGCGAATCATCGGCTACGTGTGGGACACGACCCAGCCGGTCGGCACCGTCTGCAAGAGCGAGAAGACCGGCACCGTGACGTATGTCGTGATCCGGTCAGGCCCGGCGGATCTCAACCGGTGGCTCACCGAGCAGCGCAACGTCGTCGATGACTTCCGAAAAATCTACGGAGATGCGCCCGACGATCCGTCCGTACTGTCGCTCTCGATCGACTCCAACGACACCGGCACGAGGGCGGAGGCGTTGATCGGCACCATACGCTTCAAGAGCCGCTGATCGGCCGTTCCAGGCTGATTTCACGCCGACTTGCCCGCCGTCCGACGATTTTCCTCACGCGCGGGCGCGCGCTGACTCCACTATGGCTTTCAGGGGGTTGTCCGCGCCTCCGGGGGGAATAGCGTAGAGATGGCTGCCCGCGCAGCGCGCCACGGGGCGCGCGTGGTCGTGGTGCTGATCGCTGGTGTCGGCCTGTTCCTGGTGCTGCTCGTCGCCACCGGTGTTCCGGTCGCGCAGATCAAAGGGACGGCGTGCGGGACGCTCGGGGCCGTTGTCGCGCTCGACCGCGTAGTGCCCGCCTGTATCCCGCCCGCGCGCGCCAACCGCGCCCTCGCCGCCGGCCGCACCGCCGCCCAGCGCCGCGCGTTTCAGGAGGCGCTTGGGCATTACCGCGCGGCCGTCGTTGATGCGCCGGGTCTACGCCCCGCGCACATCGCGCGCGGTGACATGGCGCACACGCTCGGCGAATACGAGGAAGCGCTGTCGGCCTTCCAGCAGGCCGCAGCGATCGCGCCGTCCGCGGACACCGCCGTCGGTATCGCCGCCGCCGCCGAGCGTCTCGGGCGTCTCGATGTCGCGGTGCAAGCGCTCGAGAGCGCATCGGCGCGCTGGCGGCAGCAGGCCGGCGCCGCGGCGCGCGCGGCGGCAACGAACTTCCTCGCCTGCGCGCCGGCGAACTGGAAGAACCCGGCGCAGCTCTGGCAGACGTGCGTGTTCGGCTCACGCGAGGCGTATGCGTATTCCGTCGATGCCTCACGCGAGCTGGTGCCGCGCTGGGTCTTCCGGCTCCTCATCGAGGACGGACAGCGCGATCGCGCCCTTGCCTTCGCACGCGACCGCGGCTGGGTTCGTGACGGGGTCGACTACTGTGCGCAGCACACCGTACCGATCGACGCCGAGACGTCGGCGTTGCTCGCGATGCTGACGCAGCCCGAGCGCGCCGATTGTGCGGTCGAGACGGCGACCAATATCGCCGACGAGGGCGGCGCGCGCCTCGCGCGCCTCATCCTCCTCGATCGCATCGCCAACGCCAAGGACGCCGCGACCCGCGAACACGCCGAGCACATCATGCGCCATCGCCTGCCCGACCACGACGTCCCGCGTGTGGCGGAAGGACTCAATGCCGCCGGCTGGCGACTGCAGCACGTCCACGATGCCTCCGACGAAGCGCTCGTGGTCTACCAAAAGGCGATCGACGCGGATGCGCGGTTCCCGTGGCCGTATCACAACATCGCGCGCCTCTACATGGGCCGCGCGGACTACGAGCAGGCGCGCGCGTGGCTCGAGCGCGCTCTTGTCGCCGCGCCCGAGTACTGGCCGGCGCTCTACAGCTATGCCGTGACGAACGCGAACCTCAAGCGATGGCCCGACGCGCTCGTGGCATATCGTCGTGCGGCGACGATCACGCCGGACGACGCGCGACTTCATGCAAACATCGGCTGGACGCTCGTCGAGCTCGGTCGCCAGGCCGAGGCCGAGCGCGAGCTGCAGCTTTCGGTTCGGCTCGATCCGAGCTTGCACGCCGAGCGGGCCTATCTGAATTCCCGCTCCGGTTTCGATCCGCGCATAGCAACGCCGCCCGCGTCGTCGCGCTGACGCCGACACACCAACACCCCGGCCACAGCCACGGCGACCGGTTCCCCTGTTCGTGGCAGACCTATTGCAATTGCCATGGGCCGGAGGAGTTGAGGTCATGACGCGATTGACGGTCGATGAGCGGCGTCGCATGAATGAGCTCAGGCGAACGACTGTGGTCGGGCGAGGCCCGCGCGCCATCGCTGCGGACTCGTTTCCGGATGCGGGGGCCGACTGGGGACGCAGTGCTCGCGTGGCGAGCCTGATCACGATCCTGATCGGCGGCGCGCTCGTCGTCATGCAACTCGCGGAAACGCTGTCGCTCTACGGACCCGGCTCACTCCTCGACTGGCTGTTGCCGCGCCTGTGAGACGCACGCGGCACGAAGCTGCCGGGACGCCGCGTCGCCGCGCGTATCGCGCGCCGCGACGCCATCAAACCGCGAGCGCGTAGCCGTCGCGACGCGGGTCGGCGCCCGCCATCAGCGCGCCGGACTCCGGATCGCGCATCAGCCCCTGCCCGCCGCCGACAACCCACGACCAGTCGGCGATCGTATTCACCTGATGACCACGCGCGGCCAGCCCGTCGCGCACGTCGGGGGCGATGCGCGCCTCGGCATCGATCACGCGATCGCGATACACGCGCACGCGCGGCGCTTCGATCGCCTCCTGGATGTTCATGCCGAAGTCGAGGACGTTGAGTAGCATCTGCGCCGTCGTTTGCAGAATTCCGTACGAGCCCGGCGTACCGAGAGAGAGCAAAAAGTTTCCGTCGTGGAAGACCTGCGTGGGCGACATCATCGTCCCCGCCTTCCGGCCCGGCCGCACGACGTTGGGCGACGCGGGATCGCGGTCCATCCATTTGAGGATGTTGTTGAGCACGAGCCCGGTGCCGGGAATCGCAAAGCCCGAGCCGAACGGAACGCCGAGCGTCTGGGTCACCGACACGACGGTGCCGCTGGCATCAGCGCACGCGAAGTGCGTCGTGTGCTCGTCGGCGAACTTGGCCGGGTGGCCCTCCACGATCTGGTGCGGCAGGCGCTCGGGATTGTGCCGCTCGCCTTCGCTGACGCCGGCGCGCGCCGCGTCGATGCGCGCACGCTGGCTCGTCGCGTAGGCCTTCGACAGCAGCCCGCGGATCGGCACGTCGCCGGAGTACGCATATGCGAGCCGATCGGCGGACCCGAGCTTTACCGCCTCGATCAGATGGTGCAGCGTCTCTACCGAATTGTGCCCCCACGCGCGGAGATCGTAGCCCTCGAGGACGTTCAGCGTCTCGAGCATCTGGAACGCCGAGAACGGCGGCGGCATGGAATACACCTGCTGGCCGCGATACGTGATCGTCGCGGGCTCGCGCCACTCGGGCCGGAACGACGCGAGGTCCGCTTCGTCCAGCCAGCCCCCCGCCTCGCGCACGGCGCGCGCAATCGTCTTCGCGATCGGACCGCGATAGAACGCGTCCGCGCCGCCCTCAGCCGCCTGACGCAGCGTGCCCGCGAGCTCCTTGTACGTCACGACGCCGCCCGCCCGCGGGCCGCCGTTGCCGAGGTAGAGCCGCTCGGCCTCGCGCGATCGCGCGAGCGTGGCGCGCGCCGCCTCGAAGAATTCGACGTTCTTGAACGTCAGCGGCACGCCGCGCTCGGCGTGGCCGATCGCCGGCGCGAGCACGCGCGCGCGTTCCATGCTGCCGAATCGCTCCAGCGCCGCCAGCCAGCCGCCCAGGTTCCCCGGCGTCGCGCACGATTTCGGACCGCCGACGAGCTCGTCGTCGGTGCACCGCGCGGCGTCGGCCGCGCGGGGGGCCAGGCCGATGAAGTCGAGCACGTGCCGCTCGCCGCCGCGCGAGATGAGCATGAGACCGATGCCGCCTGCGCTCGACATGAACGGCTCGACGACATTCAGCGTCGCGCCGACAGCGACCGCGGCGTCGACGGCGTTACCGCCGGCAAGGAGCATTTCGATGCCGGCCATGGACGCGAGCGGATGGGCGGACGTCACGACACCGCGGCGGCCCATCACGGTGGGACGATACGCGAGACGATGAGGCGGCATGGTCACTCCTTCCCTTCTTCAGCGGCGGTTCATGAGCGCTCGCGAACCAGGCCGCGCAGCCGTGGATCGAGCAGGTCGCGCAGACCGTCGCCGAGCAGGTTGAGGCCGAAGATCGTCAGCATGATGGCGGCGCCCGGATAGACGACGAGCCAAGGCGCCTGTTGGAGGTAAAGTCGACCCTCCGCCAGGATGTTGCCCCACGAGGGCACGTACGGCGGCACGCCGACCCCGAGGAAGGACAGCGCCGCTTCGGTGAGGACGGCGGCAGCGAACACGAACGAGCCCTGCACGATCACCGGTGACAAACAGTTCGGCAGCACGTGACGCGCGAGAATCACCAGATCGGACACGCCGAGTGCGCGCGCCGCCTCGACGTACGTCGTCTCGCGAATGACGAGGACCGAGCCGCGGACGATTCGCGCGACGCGCGGCGCGTACACGACACCGATGGCCACGATCACGTTCACGACGCTCGGACCGAGCGATGCCATCAACGCGATGGCGAGGATGACCGCCGGAAACGCCATCAGCCCATCCATCACGCGCATGACGGGATTGTCGAGCCGCGACCAGTAGCCGGCGGCAAGCCCGCACGCGAGGCCAACGGCGAACGCGAGCACCACGACCGAGGCACCGACAACCAGCGAGAGGCGCGCCCCGTACACGACCCGATTCCATACGTCGCGGCCGACATCGTCGGTGCCGAACCAGTGTGCGGCGCCGGGCGCCGTCAGCCGCGCGGAGACCTCCATGCGCAGCGGATCGCCCGCGATGATTGGGGCCAGCGCGCCGATCACGAGGGTACTCACGACGAGCACGAGGCCGATGACTGTCGCGCGGCGACGCACGAGCCGCGTCAGCCACAGCAGACGGCGGCTCTCACGTTCGGCGGGCCGGGGTAGAACGAGGACGCTCATGGCTCAGTGATACCGGACGCGCGGGTCGAACAACACATACGAGAGGTCGACGGCGAGGTTCACGAGCATGTAGATGCCGGCGATGCAGATGACGACGCCCTGGATGACGGGATAGTCGCGGCGCAGCACGGCCGAGATGATGAGCCGTCCGAGCCCCGGGATGTTGAACACCTGCTCGACGATGACCGAGCCGGAGATGAGGATCGCGAGCGAGATGCCGATGACGGTCACGGTGGGGATCATCGCGTTCTTCAGCGCGTGCTTGTAGACGATGGCACGCTCGGCGAGCCCCTTGGCACGGCCGGCGACGATGAACTGCTCGCGCAGCACATCGAGCATGGCCGAGCGCGCGATCCGCGCGATCAATGCCGATTGCACCACGCCGAGGGCGAACGCCGGCAGCGTCAGCGAGCGCAGCGTGCCGAACCAGCCATATTCCAACGGCGAGTAGCCCGCGACCGGAAACCAGCCGAGCCACACGGAGAAGAACAGGATCAGCAGCAGGCCGAGCAAGAAGTTCGGGATAGAGATTCCGGCGAGCGCGCCGGCCATGAGCATCTGATCCGCCGCGCCGTCGTGGTGTCGCGCGGCGACGACGCCGGCCGGTACACCGAGCGCCACGGCGACCAGTAGCGCATAGAGCGTGAGCAAGATCGTCGGTTCGGCGCGGTCGACGATCGCCTCGAGCACCGGGCGGCGCAGGAAGATCGACTGCCCGAGATCGCCCCGCGCGAGCCGCCCGTACCAGCGGAACAGCTGCACGTGGAACGGCGCGTCGAGTCCCAGCTGGCGCTGGATCCGCGCGACGTCCTCCGCGTTGGCGTCGGGACCCGCGATGATGGCCGCGGGATCGCCGGGTGCGATGTGAATCAGAATGAACGCGACGGTGGCGACGACCAGGGCCACCGGGAGCAGCGCGGCCAGGCGCCGCGCGATGTACGTCTTCACTCGCCGAAGCCCGCCCCACTCACCGCGACAGCCACACGTTCCAGAGATTCTTCTCGTTCGTGGGACGGTAGCCGTGCAGCTCCTTGCGGACGGCGTCCAGACCGAAGTAGTCGCCGAACTTCACCCGGCCGACATCGTCGTAGAAGATCTGCTGCACCTTCTCCCACATCGCGCGCCGCTTGCGTGGGTCGGTCTCGCGCGCAAGCGAGTCGAGCCACTGCTCCTTGTCCTCATGACACCACCAGCCCGGCCAGTTGCAGTTGGTCGCCGTGCTGAACGCCGGCTCGGGATTGAAGGTGATACCGGTCGAGAAGACGTCCCACGCCTCGGGCTTGTTGCGCCGCTGGACCAGCGTGGCCCAGTCGACGACCTGAAGGTCGACTTTGAAGCCGGCCGCCTCGAGCTGCTGCTTGGCCACGAGCGCGTTCTTGTACATCCACTGATATTCCTTCGTCGTGATCCAGCGCACCGGCTGGCCGCCGTAGCCCGCATCCGCAAGCAGCTTGCGCGCCTTCGCCGGGTTCTTCTGGTTGTAGAGATCGGCGCCCGCGCGCGAATGCCATTGCGGCTGCTCCGGAAACGAGAGCCCGGGATCCAGACGATAGAACGCCTTGTTGCCGAAGCCTGCCGCCATGATCGGCTCCATGTCGAGCGCCGCCTGAAACGCCTGGCGAATGCGCTTGTCCGTCATGAAGCCCTGCTTGTGATTCAGCACGGCCGTGCTCCAGCCCTCGGGCTTGATGAGGCCGGGGACCACGCCGGACATCGTCTTCATCCGCTCGTACTGGTCCTGTTGGATCTGCAGTGCGAGGTGATACTCGCCGGTCTCGACGCCGGCCAGACGCACGGCCACGTCCGGCACGGGGATGAAGAGAATCTCGTCCACGTACGCCGTGCGCCGGCCACCGAACCCGTCGGACGTGTCCGTGCGCGGCGCGTAGTCCTTGAAGCGCGCGAGACGCACGTGACGGTCGGGCTTGTGCTCTACGAACCGATAGGGCCCCGTGCCAACGTATTCCTTCACCGGGTTGTCGCCCGCGGCGTCGACGATCTCCTTGGGATAGATGGCGGCGCCGTTGTTCGGTCGCGCGAGACCCATGAGCACGGCGCCCGACGGCTCCTTCAGGTAGAGCGCCACCGTCAGCGGGTCCTTCGCCTCCACGCCTTCGACGTTTTTCCAGAACTGCTTGCCCGGCGTTGCGAGACGGCCCCAGCGCTTGAGCGAGGCGACGACATCGGCAGCGCTCAGCTCTTTGCCGTTGTGGAACTTCACGCCGCGCCGCAGTCGGAAGACGTACGTCCGGCCGCTGTCGGCGACGGTATGGGTATCCACGAGGAGCGGCACCGCGTTGTACTGACGGTCGTAGGTGAACAGCGTCTCGTACACGTGCCACGTCACCTGCTGCACGATGACGGCCGTGGTCGTGTGCAGATCGAGCGTCGGCGGCTCGCCGATGGTCGCGACGCGAAGCACGCCGCCGGTGCGCGGCGTTTCTGTCGGCTGGGCGGACACGCCCGCGATCAGCGGGAACACCAGCGCGACGGTGAGCAGGCCAGTCTTCATGCGCAACTCCTTCGCCGGCCGCGAGCGCCGCCGGTCGCGCGCATAGTACCGCAACTGCGCGATCAGACCGCGGACGGCGTCTCTCATCCGCGGCATCAGTCGGCGAGGGATTGCACAGCCGTCGACGCGCTCTGGCCGTGAAGCTCAGAGCGCCGGGCGCTCGTTGAGCCGGCGCAGTGCCCACGCCTCGTTGTCTCGTTCGAGGACGGTGAGCGCGCCGTAGTCCTGACCCAGCGCGAGCAGCCGCGCCAGCGGCAGGCCGAGCAGGCGACAGAGCAGCGCACGGTTGGTGCCGCCGTGCGCGACGATCGCGATCGCCGCTCCGCGGGCGCCCGCGACGAGCGCGTCGAACGCCGGTCCCGCGCGGGCAACGAGATCCGGCACGCTCTCGCCCTCGGGGAACGGGAATTCACCGATGCGCGACATCCAATCGGCGAACGCGTCGGGCTCGCGCGCGCGAATCTCGTCGGCCGTCAGGCCCTCCCACCGCCCCATCGCCATCTCGCGCAAGCCGGGCACCAGCGTCGGCGTGAGGCCGTGTGGCGCGCCGATGATCTCGCCGCTGCGACGCGCGCGCATCAGATCGCTCGTGTAGAGCGCGGCCAGCGGCACGCCGGCCAGACGTCGTGCCTGCGACGCGCATTGCGCCTCGCCGCGCGCGGACAGTGGCACGTCGAGGTGGCCGATGAAGCGCCGTGGATCGGCCTGCGCCACCTCGCCGTGGCGCAGCAGGTAGATCACGGTCGTACGTGCATCCACGCCGACACCACGAGCAGAAGCACGAGCTCGGCCACCTCCACGCCGCCGCCGAGCACATCACCCGTCACACCGTCGAGCCGCCAGGAGAACAACGCACCGAAGCCAACCGCCGCGGCCACGGCCGCGCAGCCGGCGACGATGCCGATCCATCCGAGCGCAACAACGGCGACGACGATCGCGACCGCGAGCGCCATCCCGATCACCACGGCGTCGAGTCCCGCGGAAAATCGCGCCCCCTGTCCGACCGTACGCGCGGGACGAAACATGCTGCCCAGCACCGGCGGCGTCGCGCGGGCAATCGCGGGCGCCGCCACCAGCGCACGCCAGCGCGCGCCAGGCGCGAGCTCCGTGAGCGCGGCGAGCTCGAGCATCAGGAACAAGATCAGGCCGATCGCGCCGAACGCGCCGATGCGGCTATCGCTCATGATGGCGAGGCGTTGCTCCGGAGCGCGACCGGCAAGACCATCGAGGCAGTCGGCGAGGCCGTCGAGATGCAGGCCGCCGGTCAGCAGCTTCCACACCGTGATGGTCAGCAGCGCGGCCAGCATCGGGGGAAACAGGCGTACGGTGCCCGCGTCGATGACGGCCAGGACGGCACCGATCGCTGCGCCCACCACGGGAAACCAGCCCGCCGCGTGTCCGATCTCCTCGCCGCCGGCAGGCAGCCGGCGGGCCAGCGGCACGATCGTCAGATACGAGGCGGCCACGAGCGCGCGCGACACGGCCGGCATGCTAGCACGCTGCAAGAAATTTACCTGATCGCAAGAACTTGTTTGACAGCGCTGCATCCTGCACGGACAATCGAATCACCGGGGGAGCGAAGCTCTAGCAAGCCAGGAGTGCGTCCATGAGTGCGACGAGCGTGGCGGAAAAGTGGGTGGACGAGACCGCCGGCATGGCCCGGCCGTCCAATGTCGTCTGGTGTGACGGCTCCAAGCAGGAGTACGACCGTCTCACCGAGGCGATGCTGCAGGACGGCACGCTGTTGCCGCTCAACCCCCGAAGCTATCCCAACTGCTATTTGCATCGCAGTCATCCCTCGGACGTTGCGCGCACCGAGCAGCTCACGTTCATCTGCACCCGCGACCGCGGCGACGCCGGACCGACCAACAACTGGATGGCGCCCGCCGACGCCAAAGCGAAGGCGGCCGAGTACTTCAAGGGTGCGATGCGCGGGCGCACGATGTACGTCATCCCATATCTCATGGGACCGGTCGGCTCGGCGATGAGCCGGACCGGCATCATGGTGACCGACAGCGCGTACGTCGTCGTCAGCATGCACATCATGGCGCGCGTCGGAGACGCGGCCATCAAGGCCATGCGCCGCGACGACGACTTCATCGCGGGCGTGCACTCGCTGGGCGATCTCTCTCCGGACCGACGGCTCATCCTCCACTTCCCGGAAGACAAGCTCATCTGGAGCGTCGGCTCCGGGTACGGCGGCAACGCGCTGCTCGGCAAGAAGTGCCACGCCCTGCGGCTCGGCTCGTGGCAGGCGCGGCAAGAAGGCTGGCTCGCCGAGCACATGCTCATCATCGGCGTCGAGGATCCGCGCGGCGACGTGACCTACGTCGCCGCCGCCATGCCGAGCGCCTCCGGCAAGACGAACCTCGCCATGGCCGTCTCGTCGCTGCCGGGTTGGCGCGTGTGGACGGTGGGCGACGACATCGCGTGGATTCACGTCGATGCCACTGGGCAGCTGCGCGCCATCAACCCGGAGCGCGGATTTTTCGGCGTGGCCCCGAACACCAGCCCGAAAACCAACCCGAACGCAACCGCGATGGTGAAGAGCAATACGATCTTCACCAACGTTGCGCTCACGCCCTCACATGAGCCGTGGTGGGAAGGTCTCACGCCGGAGCCGCCCGCCGGGCTCGTCGACTGGCAGGGACAGCCGTGGCAGCCCGGCCGTCCGGCCGCGCATCCGAACTCGCGCTTCACGGTCTTGGCGGAGCAGTGCCCGTCGATCGCGCCGAACTGGGAGGAGCCGCACGGCGTCCCCATCTCCGCGTTCATTTTCGGCTCGCGCCGCACGACGGTGATTCCGCTCGTGTTCGAGGCGTTCGACTGGGCGCACGGCGTGTTCCTCGGCTCGGCCATGAGCACCGAGACGACCGCGGCCATTACCGGCCAGGTCGGCGTCGTGCGCCGCGATCCCATGGCCATGCTGCCGTTCTGCGGCTACAACATGGCCGACTACTTTTCGCACTGGCTCAACTTCGGATCGCGCGCCGCAAAGCCGCCGCGCATCTTCCGCGTGAACTGGTTCCGCCGCGACGCCGACGGCAAGTTCCTCTGGCCGGGCTACGGCGACAACGTGCGCGTGCTGAAGTGGATCGTCGAGCGCGTGCGCGGTGGCGGCCGTGCGCAGGAGACGGCGATCGGCTGGATTCCGACGCCGGACGCGCTCGACACCGACGGGCTGGGGCTCTCGCCCGCGCGGCTCGCCGCCGCGCTGCGCGTCGATTCTGGCGAATGGCTGCAGGCGCTGGCCGATCTCGATCAGTTCTACGGGGAGTTCGGCAGCCGAATGCCGCGCGCGATCACGACCACGCTCGCCGAAACCCGACGCAAGCTCGGCGCGTAGCTCGGACCGCGACGGCGCTCGTTTGCCGTCCGGCGCGCTCGCGCGCCGGAAATGCTATCGGCCTCGCGCGCCGGAAATGTTATCGGCCTCGCGCGGCGGCTGCTAGTGTGGTCGCAGGATGGACGTCCCGCCAGGAGTCAAAGAGCGCATCCTGCGGGAGAGCATCACGGCGTGGGGTGAGCAAGGGCTCCTGAGCGCCGCGCAGTGCGAGACGTTGCTCGGCACGGTCGCCGCGCCCGGCCGCCCCCGCCACGTCCTCGCTCAGGATCGCAAGCTCGGTCGCGGCGTCACGATCCTCGTCAACCTCGGCGCCATCGTCGTCGGCGCCGGCTTGCTCGTGTTCTTTGCGTCGAACTGGATCGACTTCGGCCGCGCGGCCAAGCTCACGAGTCTGTTCGTCCTTACGATCTTTTTCTACGTCGCCGGGTTCGAGCTCACCGGCGAGGGGCGATGGAGGTTCGCCAAGCTCGGGCTGGCGCTCACGTTTCTCGGTTGCGTCATGTTCGGGATCGACATCGTCCTGCTCGCACTCATCTACGATCTCACCGCCGAGCATGCGTGGTCGCTGCTCATGGACTGGACCGTCTGGCTGGCGATCGCCTATGTCGTGAGATCACGCCTGATTCTCTTTCTCGCGCTGGCCGGAGTCGTCGGCTGGTTCGGCGCCGAGGTCGGGTATTGCTGGGGCGGCTACTGGCTGTACCTCGGCCGCCCGTTTCACTTCATCGGGCTCGGGATCCTGCTGCTCGCCGTGGCCGGCCTCCACGCATGGCGACGGCAGCACGAGTTTGCGGCGGCGTACGCGCTGGTCGGCTTGCTCGCGATCTATCTGTCCACCCTGATCCTCTCCATCTTCGAGATTCAGAAAAGCGTCAAGCTCGACGTCGCGACCGCACCGCGGACCGTGTGGATGCTCTTCGCCGCGCCGTACGTCGTGGCCGCGGCCGCACTCATCGTCCTCGCCGTGAGACGACCGCATACCCGACTGACCGATCCCGCGGTGCTGGTCGTCCTGTTCGTGATGGCGCTCATGATCGTCGCCAGCATCATTGCCACCACCTCACAGCCGCGTGAGGTGTGGTTCATCCTGCTGCTCACGATGCTGACGTCCGCCGGGATCTACCTCGGCGTCGCGTGGGAGAACGCGGTGTTCCTGAACACCAGCCTGGTGTTCTTCGCCGTCAACGTCTACACGCGCTTTTACGAATATTTCTGGGACGCCATGCCGAAATCGCTTTTCTTCATCCTCGGCGGGTCAACGCTCATTCTGGGGGGCATCTGGGTGGAGCGCGTCCGACGTCGGCTGGTGCGGCAATTCGCGGCGGCGACGCCGTGAGACCGACACGCCGACGCATCATGTACGCCATCATCGGACTGCAGGTCGTGATCCTTGCCGCCATCGTGACCGGGCAGGAGATCAACATGGCGCTGGATTCCGGCGCGTTCGTCGATCTGGAGATCAGCGACGCTCGCGCGCGCACCGATCCATTCCGCGGCGCGTCGGTGTCGGGCACGTCACTGCTCGATCTCGACGGCAGGGCCGCCGAGCTTCCGAG
Source organism: Candidatus Methylomirabilota bacterium (assembly GCA_046723475.1). GTDB lineage: Bacteria > Methylomirabilota > Methylomirabilia > Rokubacteriales > CSP1-6 > AR12. Next base: position 11,653 of record JBKOUQ010000018.1, on the reverse strand, counting down.
CGCGCGTCTTCGCGCGGACGACGACGTTCTCGTCGTCTTCGACACGCAGCCTGGCCGCCGCCCGCACATCAGGGCGGTGCAGCGCGGCACGCATACGGCACCGCGCTTCAGCGCGTCGGAATTCACCATTCCCGGGAAGGTCCTCGGTGATCGCGACTCACGCGGAGGCGAAAGGCTCGACTCACGCGCGGGCGGCAGGCTCGTGGCGCGCGTCGGCCCCGATGCCCGTGTCGAGATCGCGCTCGATTTGCCCGGCTCGATCCCCGTCGACAACGCCACGCTCACTCGGCTCGGGGCGGGTCCCGGACTCGTGCGCGCGAGCCTGCACCGCGGATTTCTCGGTCGCCGATATTTCAGCGACGTCCGCCTGGTCGGCCGCGCATGGCCGCCCGGCGTGACGCTCGCCTATGACGACGCCCGGGAGCGTCTCGTCGTTCTCGCACCCCGGCCGCCGGTGTATCGCGGTACGGGCGAGCGCATAGCGCCGGTGACCGACGTCTTCGTGTTCGACCCGGTCGGCGGCGAGCGGACGGCGTTCGAAGTGGCGGGGCGCGTCATCGGGGCCGCCGTCTCGGGCGGCGATACGCAACTAATCGCGCTCGTCTCGCCGGATGCCTGGGGCGTTGGCGACGTGTCGTTGACGCGAATCGGCGATGACGGCCAGGTGCTTCAGCGCGGTGTGCCCGTCGGCGCCGCGCGTATCGTCGGCTTCGACCGCGCCACCGCAAGCGCGTGGGTCGTGAGCGGCTCGGGCTCGTCGCAGCCCGGGGCACCACCGTACTTCGTGGATCGGATGACGCTGACCGGCATGTCCGGCCCACGGCTCGGTCCGTTCGATTCCCTCCCCGGCGCGGTCGCCTCGAGCGACGGGGAGGTTTGGGTCGTCGAGACACAGCAGCACCGCGTCAGCCGATTCGAGCTGCCGACGGGGCGGCGAGTCATGGAATCGCGCGAGGTGAACGGGCCGACGGATGTGATTCTCGACGCCGGCTCGGCCTGGATCATCGAGGCGAACCGCACGCAGCTCGTCAAGCTCGGCGGCGACGGTCGAGTGCTGTGGCGTGTGCCGCAGTTCGAGCGACTGATGTGGATCGTCCCCGAGCCCGGCACCGGGGGCGGTTGGCTCGGCGCATCCAAGTTCGAGGGCCGAAATGCGGGTCTGCTCCGCTTCAGTGCCGACGGTTCGATCTCGCGGGACGGACTCGCCACGCTCGAGATTCGCCCCGAGTGGGGCCGCGAGCGCATCGGCGTCGCCGCGCTGCGCAGCCGCGACGGCCGCCTCTATGCGCCGGAGCCGCACGCCATCGCGATCGTCGCGCCCGACGGCGCGCTGCTCAAGCGCCTCGACGGATACCGGTTCGCGTCCGAGCAGCGTTTGCGCGCGACGTCGAATTAGCCGGCCGTCGCCGACGCGCGCGGCCGACACGGGACCGCGCGGACCTGTCTATGCGGCGAGCTGGCGCAGCGCCGCCGCACGACCGCGCTGCGCGGCTGTCAGATCCGGGTCGGCGGGACACGCCGCGCGCTGCAGCAGCGAGATCGCCTCGTCGTAGACCGCCAGCGCGCGCCTGGCATCGCGCTCGGCGTCGGCGACGTCGACCAGGACGGCACCGCGCGCCCGCAATGCCTCGGGATCGTCGGGCACCTCCGCGAGAACGCTGTCCACGAGTGCGAGCGCGGCCACCGGATCCGTCTCGGCCAGCGCGCGGGCGCGGGCCAGGCGGTCATCGCGATCCTCGAGCCAGCAGACGGAGGACATGCTAGACGGGGAAGACGCCGTTGCGGCGCTGAGGAAACTCGTGGGCCTTGCTCTCGGCGTACGCGAGGCGCTTGACGAGCTCGGCGCGCAAGCTCGAGCCCGGCACGATGTCGTCCACGAGCATTTCGGAGGCGAGCTTGTAGACGTCGACGTCCTGCGCATACTCGTCGCGCTTGGCTCGAACGTATGCCGCGCGCTCGCTCTCCGGCAGCTCCATGATCTTGTTGTAGTAGACCGCGTTCACCGCGGGCTCGGGCCCCATGATCGCGATCTGGCCCTGCGGCAGCGACAGGGTCGCGTCGGGCTCGAACGCGGGCCCGCACATCGCATAGAGTCCCGCGCCGTAGCACTTGCGGACGATCACCGAGATCTTCGGAACGGTCGCCTGCGACGTGGCGAACACCATCTTCGCCCCGTGGCGGATGATGCCCTCGCGCTCGACCTTGCTGCCGACCATGAAGCCCGCCACGTCTGCGAGATACACGAGCGGGATGTTGAAGGCGTTGCACAGCCAGATGAAGCGCGCGGCCTTGTCCGAGGAGTCGACCATGAGCACGCCGCCCTTGACCTTCGGCTGGTTGGCGACGATGCCGACCGCGCGGCCGTCGATGCGCGCGAGACCGACGATGACCTCGGCCGCGAACAGCCGCTTCACCTCGAACCACGAGCCGGCGTCGACGACGCGATCGATCACCTCGTACATGTCGAACCATTTGCGCTGGTCGTACGGCACGATCTCGTCGACCGCCCGCCCGGGCTTCGGCTCGACGGGCGCGACGCGAGGCGGCCGCTCGGCGAAGGAGCCCGGCATGTACGCCAGATAGCGCTTGGCCAGCTCGATGGCGTCCTCATCGGACGCGGCCAGCACGTCGCCGCAGCCGGAGACCTCGCAGTGCATGCGCGCGCCGCCGAGCGCTTCGAGCGTGGTCTTCTCGCCGATCGCCATCTCGACCATGCGCGGACTGCCGACATAGAGCGACGCCTTACCGTCGACCATGATGACGAGATCGGTCAGCGCAGGCAGGTACGCCGAGCCCGCGGGCGATGGTCCGAACAGGATGCAAATCTGCGGGACGACGCCCGATAGCTGAACCTCGTTGTAGAAGATGCGGCCGGCGTGAAAGCGTCCCGGGAAGATCTTGATCTGCTCCGAGATGCGCCCGCCCGCGGCGTCGACCAGATACAACATCGGCACGCGCAGGCGCGCCGCCTTCTCCTGGATGCGGACGATCTTGAGCACCGTCTTCTCGCCCCACGAGCCGGCCTTCACCGTGTAGTCGTTGGCCATGATGCAGACGGTCTTGCCGCCCACGCGGCCGACGCCCGTGACGACCCCGTCGGCCGGTGTGTCGGCCTCCTGGTTACGGGCGAAGAGCCACTCCTCTTCGAAGTCGCTGCCGGGATCGAGCAAGAGCTTGAGGCGGTCGCGCACGAACATCTTGCCTTCGGCGCGCAGCTTGTCGCGGTATTTGACGTGGCCCTGCTCGATGCGCGCGCGCTCGGCGTGATAGCGCTCTTCGCCCTGGCTCATGGCGCTATTGTACGGGCTCGGCGTAGGGGATCGGCCCGGCGTACTCGGCGTGCAGCGGCGCCCAGCGTCGCGCGCCGAGCCGTGCGAGCGTCGCGGCCAGCTGCGCCAGGTGCAGCCGATCGTGCGTGACCCACGCGGCGAGCAGGTCGAGCCCCGACAACGCACCGAACCCCCGGTGGCTCACCGCGTGGTGCAACCGGCCGGGCGCGAGCGTTTCGAGGAACGCGAGCGTCGCGGCACGCCGCTCGCGGAATGCCGCGAGCGCCGTCGTCGGATCGGCGCCGCGGTACGCGCGCTCGTCGGGCCACCGCCCTGGATCGATCGGAACGAAGCTGCCGCCGCCGTCGGCAATCACGTGCAGCCGCGCACCGAAGTCCTCGGTCTCCTCATCGCGCAGGTGACACACGATCTCGACCGGAGACCACTCCGTGGCCGCGGGACGCTGCCGCCACGCGGTGCCGTCCAGGCCGGCGAGCAATGCATCGAGCACCGCCGGCAGCCGCGCCAGTTCCGTGCGGGCACTCGCGAGCAGCGCGGCGGCGTCGATCGCACGAGCATCGTCGGCCGCCATGGCCGCATATTGTAGGCTAGGGACACGACAGGGAGGCGCGATGAGCTTCGACTACGGCAAGCACTTCGGCGAAATCCGGCTCACCCATGACCTCACCACCCGCGCCGACGAGCGCACGTGGCGGCTGACCGCGCCCGAGAAACGGCCCGCGCGCAAGTCGATCATCCTGTATCTGGGCTGCAACGTGCTCCGCACCTCGCACATGATCCGCACGGTAACCGCGATCTTCGACCGGCTCGGTCTCGACTATGTCGCCGTCGGTGGACCGACGTACTGCTGCGGCATCGTCCACCATCGCGAGGGCGACACGGCCGCCGGTGAGGGCATGGCGAAGCACACACTCGAGCTGTTCAAGCGTTACGAGCCCGACGAAGTCGTGATGTGGTGCCCCTCATGCATCTATTTCTACGACGACGTGATGCACGCGGAGACGCCGTACCGGGTGCGTCACACGACCGAGTTTCTGCTCGCCCAGGTGCCGCGGATGACGTTCACCACCCGGGTGGACCGCAGCGTGGCGCTCCACGCGCATTGCGTCGGCGAGGCGCGCCAGCGCGAGGCGAGCGCGTGTCGCGCGCTGCTGGCCTCGGTTCCCGGCATTCGCGTCGTGCCGCTCGAGTCGGAGCCGCGCTTCGGTCGCTCGTGCGCGCCCGCAATCCCGCTGGCCCTCGGCCAGGACGTCTGGGACGGGCTCGTGCGCGACGAGATCGAGCGAGCGCGGGTGGCGGGGGCCGACACGCTGGCCGGGATCTACCACGGTTGCCAGCGAATGATCTGCGGCTTCGAGGCCGAGGGGCGGCTCACGATCGAGCACTATCTCTCGGTCTTCGCGCGCGGGCTCGGTATCGAATTCGAGGATGAGTACAAGAAGTTCCGTCTCTGGGGCGATCCCGAGCGGGTGCTCGAAGAGGTCACGCCCTGCATGGAGGCCAACGGCGTCGATCGTGACCGCGCACGCGCGCTCGTCGTCGCGACATTCGCGCGGCGCGCCGGGCCCGGAGGCGCCGCCACCCCGTCCTGACCTCCGGCTGCGCCGTTATCGCCGCTCGGGATTCGCGTTGGCCCAGACGATGATGACCAGCACCCCGTCCGCATAGCGCGGTCCGCCGAGGACCGCTGGGTTGCCCCGCGCAACCTTGATGTTCGTGGTGACTTCGTTCACCGTGCCGTGCTGCAGGCGTACACGCATGTACACCGTGTCCCCTTCGACACGCTCGGGGAGCACCTCGAGCACGCGGTCGCCCGGAACCGACCACTGCTGCACGGAGCCGACCGGGACCTCGGCACGATAGCGCTCGAGCGATGTGTACTCCGGAAAGCCGGTCAGCTCGCGAAGCCGGGGCAAGAATCGCTGCAGTCGCTCGTCGGACGGCGGCGGCACCGTGGGCACCGATCCGGGCGCGGGCGGCTTGTCGGTCGCCAGCATCACGCGGGCGCCGAACCGTACGACGTGCTGCGCCGCCACGCTCCCGGGCGCCACGGCGACCAACAGCGCCAGGAGCAGCAGCAGGAGCGGGCCAAGCGCCGCCTTCAGGCGCTTGCGCGCATTGTGCAGTCGCGACATCACCGTCCCCATCGGAATCTCGAGCACGTCGGCAATCTCCTTGTACGACAGTCCCTCGATGTCGCTGAGCACGACGATACGCCGGTGATCCTCCGACAGCGTCGCCAGCGCGCGCTCGATCTTGGCGCGCTGCTGCGCGCCGGCCGCCGCCGCGTCCGGCGTCGCATCGGGCTGCTGCTCGACCAGCACGCGCTCCCAGTCCTCTTCGGGGATGCGCTCGGTGCCGAACGCGCGTCCGCGCGCCGCCCGCGCGCGGACACGATCGGCGGCGACATTCATCACGATCCGGAACAGCCAGGTGTAGAAGGCAGACTGCCCGCGGAAATTCGGTAAGGCCTGCCAGGCCCGCACGAAGGCTTCCTGCGCCACATCCCAGGCCTCCTCACGATCGCGCACGACGTTGAAAGCAAGGCGCCACACCCGCTGCCGATACTTCTCGACGAGCGGCTCGAACGCCGCAATGTCGCCGGCGCGGCATCGCTCGATGAGGGCGGCGTCGTCGGTTTTCACGCGCGGTGGGCGGCGCCCCGTCCCTTCGGGCTGTTAGACGCGCGAGCGACCGCGCTTATTGAGCGTGAGAAGCGCGTCAACGCCGAGCAGGTAGCTGTGCGGGCCGAACCCGGAAATTTGCCCTCGCGCGGCGGGCGCGATCACCGAGCGGGACCGGAACTCTTCGCGCGCGTGGACATTGGACAGATGCACCTCGACCACGGGCACGTCGATCGCGGCCACCGCATCGCGCAGAGCGATGGAGTAGTGCGTGAACGCGCCGGGATTGAAGACCACGCCCATGAACCCGTCGCGCCGCGCCCCCTGCAGCCAGTCCACGAGCTGGCCTTCGTGATTGGACTGCCGGCACTCGACGCGAAGACCGCGTCGGCGCGCGTGCTGCTCGATCAGCCGGTCGACGGCCTGCAGCGACATGCGCCCGTAAATGCCGGGCTCGCGCGTGCCGAGCAGGTTCAGATTCGGTCCATGCAGCACGAGCGCGGCGGGCACGTTCAGTGGCCCAGCATGTCGGAGAACACCCAGTCGACCGCGGCAAAGAAGACGAGCCCCCCAAAGACGGTGTACGCGAGGCCGGGTGCGTGGTCCTCGCGGTTCACCTCCGGGATCAGATCCGAGGCGGCGATGTAGATCGTGACGCCCGCGGACACCGCCAGTGCATAGGCCACGTGATGCTCGGGGATGAGGCTCGTCGCGAGCGCGCCCGCCAGGGTCAGCACGCCCAGGCCCGTTCCCGCCGCGAGCGCAGTCCTACGAGAATGGCCGCCGGCCAGCATGATCGACGCGATCGTGAAGCCCTCCGGCAGCTTGTGGAGCATGACCGCGATGAAGAGGATCGCGCCAAGCGAGGGGCTCACCATGAAGCCCGCCGCAATGGCGACGCCGTCGAAGACCGTGTGCACTCCGAGGCCGACCACCGCCAGCCACCCGGCGGACGGACGCAGCAGAGCGTCCGCGTGGACTTCCTCGCCGAAGTGAAAGTGCGGCGCGACCGTGTGCTCGAACAGGTGCACGCCGAAGTACCCGAGCAGCACGAAGACGAACGCATGGGGGGCACGCGTGCTCTCGGGGAGCATGCGGATGAACGCGGCCGCAAGCATGAACCCGGCGCCGCCCGCCACGAAGTACCTGAGCCGGGCGTGGCCATGCTTGTGGGCGGTCGTCACGATCGCCGCGCCCGCGACGTCCGCAGCCGCGGCGACGGCCGCGAACGCCAAGTATGCTAACATTGGCGCGAGCATAGCATGGCGATCGGAGCTCCTCCCCGTCTCCTGGGCGAGATTCTCGTTGCCGAGGGACTTACCACCGCCGACGCGATCGATCGCGCGCTCGCCCGCCAGCGGACGACCGGCGAGCTGATCGGCGAGGCCCTCGTGGCGCTTGGCGCCCTGAGCGAAGACGACGTCGCTCGCGCGCTGGCCGTCCAGCAGGATCTGCCATACGTCTGGCGCGAAGAGCTGCCGTCCACCGTGCCGGTACTCAAGAACATCTCCGCCAAGTACTTGCGCCAGTATCGCGTCTGTCCACTGTCGATCGAGGGCGGTGCGCTGACGGTCGCATCAGCCGACCCGCTCAACGCAATCGTCGCCGACGACCTGCGTCAGGCCACGGGGCTCCCCGTGAAATTCGTGGTGAGCTCGGCCACCGGCATCCTGGAGACGATCGATCGCAACTACGACGGAGCCAACGCGAGCGCGCTGCAGCGCATCGTCGAGGGTATCGACGACGAGCGTGGACCCGAGGGCGACGAGGACGTCAGCCACCTGCGCGACATGGCGTTCGAGGCGCCCGTCGTCCGCCTGGTGAACCTCCTCATCGAGAACGCGATCACCGCGGAAGCCTCGGACATCCACATCGAGCCGTTCGAGGACACGCTGCGCATCCGCTATCGCATCGACGGCATTCTGTACGACCAGGAAGCGCCGCCGCGGCGTCTGCAGGCCGCCGTCACGTCGCGCATCAAGATCATGGCCGAGATGAACATCGCCGAGCGCCGGCTGCCGCAGGACGGCCGCATTCGCGTCAACCTGCACGGCTCGCGCGTCGACATTCGCGTGTCGACCATTCCCACCGTGCATGGCGAATCGATCGTGATGCGGCTGCTCCAGCGGTCGAGCGTCTTCCTGCCGCTCGACAAGCTGGGCTTCCCCGCCGACACGCTGCGCCGCTTCGACTCGCTCATCAAGCGGCCGCACGGCATCGTTCTCGTGACGGGCCCGACCGGCTCAGGCAAGACGACCACGCTGTACGCCGCACTCGACAAGATCAACTCTCCGAACGTCAAGATCATCACCGTTGAGGATCCCGTCGAGTACCAGCTCAAGGGCGTGAACCAGATCGCGGTGAAGCCGAAGATCGGGCTGTCGTTCGCAACGGGGCTGCGCCACATCGTCCGCCAGGACCCCGACGTGATCCTGGTCGGCGAGATTCGCGACCTCGAGACTGCGGAAGTCGCCATCCAGGCGTCGCTCACCGGCCACCTCGTGTTCTCCACCCTGCACACCAACGACGCGCCCGCGGCGATCACGCGGCTCCAAGACATGGGCGTCGAGCCCTATCTCGTCGCCTCCGTCCTCGAGGCCGTGCTCGCCCAGCGGCTCGTCCGTCGCATTTGCTCCGCGTGCCGCGTCCCCGATGCGCCGAGCGCCGCCGACCTCGACGTGCTGGGCGTCGTCGCGCCCGACAATGCGCAGCTCTCGCGCGGCAAAGGGTGCGAGGATTGCCGCGGCACCGGGTATCGCGGTCGGATGGGGATCTACGAGCTGTTCCCGATCACCGAGGATGCACGCAGCCTCATGCTGCGCCGCGCGTCGGCGCGCGACATTCGCCAGCACGCCATCGCGGGCGGCATGGTGACGCTGCGCCTGGACGGCTGGCGGCGCGCGTGCGAGGGCCTCACGACCGTCGAGGAAGTGCTCCGGGTCACGCAGGAAGACGCCTGAGGCGATGCCGGTTTTCATGTACAAGGCCGCGGATCGCCGCGGTCAGACGATCGACGGCGTCATGGATGCGCCCGACGTGCGCGCCGTCGTCGAGCGACTGCAGAAGGACGCCTACTACCCCATCAAGGTCACGCCGCACGGCGAGCGTGCGCCGCTGTTCGCGCTCGGCGGCTCGCGGCTGCGCCAGCGCGACCTGCTCGCGCTGACCCAGCAGCTCGCGACGCTGTTCGAGGCGGGCCTGCCCCTCGATCGCGCGCTCGCGATCCTCGAGGAGCTGGCGGCCAACGCGCGCGTCAAAGCGATCGTGAGCGACCTGCTGCGCAGCGTCCGAGGCGGCGCGTCGTTCAGCGAAGCGCTGGCGAAGCACCACCCGCGGCCGTTCTCGCGGCTCTACATCAACATGGTGCGCGCGGGAGAAAAAGGCGGCGTGCTCGACGTCGCGCTGCGACGCCTGGCGGAGTTTCTCGAGGCGCGCGCCGCGTTCAACGAGGCCGTGATCTCCGCGCTGATCTACCCGGCCGTCATCACGCTCGTCGGCGCCTCCGCCGTCGTGTTCCTCATGACGTTCGTCATCCCGCGCTTCGCGACCATCTTCAAGGACCTGAACCAGGCCATCCCGCTGCCGACGCAGATGCTGCTGAGCACGAGCGCGGCGTTACAGCAGTACTGGTGGGTCGGCCTCGTCCTCGCGCTCGCGGTGATCCTCGCGTGGCGCGTGTGGACGGGCACGCCCGAGGGGCGAATGTCCTGGGACCGCGCCGTGCTGCGAGCGCCGATCTTCGGCGGCATCACGCTGCACGTGGAAACGGCGCGGTTCGCGCGCACGCTCGGCACGATGCTGCGCTCGGGCGTGCCCGTGCTCGGCGCGCTCGCCGTCGTCGGCGAGATGATGTCGAATCAGGCGGTCGGCGCCGCGGTGTCGCGCCTGTCGGACGGCGTCAAGCGCGGTGGGACGATTGCGTCGGGTATGCAGGAGCAAGGCCTCTTTCCCCGCCTGGCGACGCACATGGTTCGCGTGGGCGAAGAGACGGGACGGATGGAGGAGATGCTCCTCAAGGTGGCCGACACGTTCGAGACCGACGTGCGCATCGAGATGAAGCGCACGCTCGGCCTGCTGGAACCGACGATCATCGTCGTCATGGGGGTTCTCGTGGCATTCATTGTCGTGGCGATGCTGATGGCGATCTTCTCGATCAACGAGGTGGCGCTGTGAGGCGCCGGCTGCTCCGGAACGAACGCGGGTTCACGCTGATCGAGCTGCTCGTGGTCATCATCGTGCTCGGGCTCCTGGTCGGGCTCGTGGGCCCGCGGCTGTTCGGCCACGTCGGCACGTCGAAACAGGCGGCGGCCAAGGCGCAGATCGAGCTGTTCGGCACGGCCCTCGACGCGTACCGGCTCGACATCGGCTCCTACCCGACGTCGGCGCAGGGCCTGCAGGCGCTCGTCACGAACCCGAACGTTCCCAACTGGAACGGCCCGTATCTCAAGAAGCGCGAGGTCCCGGTGGATCCGTGGGACGCGCCGTACAAATACGTGTGCTGCCCGGGGCAGCACGACGACTACGATCTGTGGTCCGAAGGTGCCGACAAAGCCCCCGGCGGTGAAGGCGAGAACGCCGACGTCACATCGTGGCAGTCGCTGAAATCGCGAAAGGCCCAGCAGTAGGCGGCAGGCGTGGTCCACCGCGGTCAGAGCGGGGGTTCACGCTCCTCGAGCTCGTGGTCACGCTGCTCATTCTGATGATCGTCGTCGGCCTCTCCGTGCCCGTCGTCGGTCGCAGCAGCGACGCGATTCGCAGCCGCACCGAGATCGCGGCCTTCTCGGCGGTGCTGCGTCACGCGCGCGAGCGCGCGATCACCAGCCGCGTGTCGCACACCGTGGTCATCGATCCCGCGGCGCACACGATGACGGTGCTGTCGGGGCCGGACGCCGACGTGCGCGAGACGCGCACGTTGCCCGAACGGCTCACCGTCGAGGCGACGCCGCCGCCCGCGCTCACCGTGCGCTTCGAACCACAGGGCACGTCGAGCGGCGCCGAATACCGCGTGAAGACGGGCGACGTCACGTACCGCGTGACCGTCGATCCGATCACCGGGCGTGTGCGAAACACACGCCTATGACTGGTGGTTCGCGTCCGGTGCGGCCGCGGCAGTTCGGTGTGCCGTTCGACCACGCAAATCGACACCGGGTTGCGCCTGTCATAGGCCCACGATCACTGGCCGGGTCCGACGCAATGCCCAGAAGAAACGGGTCTCACGGCACATCGAACTGCCTCGTCCGCACCGGACGGGACAACCGTCAAGACGCGCGAATTTGCGTGGTCGAACGGGGGAACGCACAGCACCGCCGCTGCAAGCCTCGAGCATCCGGATTCACGCTGCTCGAGGTGCTCGTGGCGCTCGCGATTCTGAGTTTCGCGATCGTCGTCGCGATCCAGGGCTTCGCGTCCGGCTTGCGGCTGTTGAAGCTGTCCGGCGAGCACCAGGAGGCGATGCTGCTCGCGGACCTCAAGGCGCGCGAGATCACGACACCGACACAACCGGGCCGCGACGGTGGCACCGAAGGCCCGTATACGTGGGAGCGTGAGGTCAAGCAGGTCGTGACGCCCGACCTGGACGTCGAGGGCCGTACCGTGCGCTGGCGGCAGTGGGAGGTCGACGTGAACGTGCGATGGGGCGATCACCGGCAGGTGACGCTCGCGACGCTCCGAACCATCGCCGGCGACGGCCAGAACCGAACGACCACGACGACGATGACAACGACGTCCACCACACCGAAC
>JBKOUQ010000156.1:0-48360 GCA_046723475.1 Candidatus Methylomirabilota bacterium | reverse complement strand
AGATGGTGATGCCGGGGGACAACGTGACGATGGCGATCGAGCTGATCACGCCGATTGCGATGGAGAAGGAGCTGCGGTTCGCGATTCGCGAGGGCGGGCGGACGGTGGGCGCGGGCGTCGTGACCGAGATCACCGAGTAAGGACATGGTGACGCTGACCGCCGATCAGAAGATCCGCATCCGCCTGAAGGCGTACGACCATCACCTCCTCGATCGGTCGGTCAAGGAGATCGTCGAGACCGTGCGCCGCACCGGCGCGCGCGTCGCAGGCCCCGTGTTGCTGCCGACGATCATCAATCGGTGGACGGTCCTGCGCTCGCCACACGTCGACAAGACGTCGCGCGAGCAGTTCGAGATGCGCACCCACAAGCGCCTGCTCGACATCGTCGACCCGACTCCCCAGACCGTGGACTCCCTCATGAAGCTCGACCTCCCGGCCGGCGTCGACGTCGAGATCAAGCTCTAGGGACGCCAGAGACCCATATGGCCCAAAAAGAAGCGCTCATCGGCCGCAAGGTCGGCATGACCCAGATCTTCGGCGACGACGGCAATCACGTGCCGGTCACGGTGGTTCAGGCGGGGCCGTGCACGATCGTCGGTATCCGGAGCAAGGCGAGCCACGGCTACGATGCGCTCCAGCTCGGCTTCGAGCCGGCGAAGAAAAACGTCTCGAAGCCTCGCGCCGGGCACTTCAAGAAGGCCAATGTCGCGCCCACGCGCATCCTGCGCGAGGTCCGGCTGGACAAGGTCGAAAAGACGTACGAGGTCGGTCAGGCACTGACTGTCGAGCTCTTCGCGCCGGGCGAGATCGTGGACGTCGTCGGCGTGACGAAGGGCAAGGGCTTCCAGGGCGGCGTCAAGCGCCATGGCTGGCTCGGCGGCGAGGCGACGCACGGCTCGATGTTCCACCGCGCGCCAGGCTCGATCGGGGCATCCTCCGATCCGTCGCGCGTCTGGCCGGGGCACAAGCTGCCGGGTCGGATGGGCGGCGAGCAACGCACGGTCCTCAATGTAAGAGTCGCCCGCGTGCTGCCGGAGCAGAACCTCATTTTGATCCGCGGCGCCGTCCCCGGGGCCAACGGCTCGCTCGTGATGGTGCGCAAGAGCATCAAGACCACGAAGGCGCAGCAGAAGGCCGCGGAGAAGAAGTGATGCCGAGCGTGAAGGTCGTCGACGCGAAGGGACAGGACAAGGGCGCGCTCGATCTCGCATCCGACGTGTTCGGTGTCGAGATCCGCGGACCGCTGCTCCACCAGGCCGTCGTTCGCGAGCTGGCGGACCGGCGCGCGGGCACGCACGATACGCGCGGTCGGAGCGAGGTGTCGGGCGGCGGCAAGAAACCGTGGAAGCAGAAGGGCACGGGCCGAGCCCGGCAGGGCAGCATCCGCGCCACGCAGTGGAAGGGCGGTGGCAAGCCGTTCGGGCCGACGCCGCACAAATACACCAAGGCGCTGCCGCGCGAGATGCGGCGTGAGGCGTTGCGCGCGGCGGTTGCCGCACGGATCGCCGATGGCGCCGTCCGCGTCATCGAAACGGTGACGTCCGACGGCAAGACCAAGGCGCTCGTCGCGACGCTCGCCGCGCTCGGGGTGGCCGGCGAGGCGACGTTGCTCGTGACGGCCTCGCTCAGCGAGCCGCTCGCGCGCGCGGCGCGCAACGTGTCGTGGCTCACCGTCGAGCCGCCCGCGCACGTGTCCGTCTACCAGCTGCTGCGCGCGCGCCACGTGGTGTTCGAGCGTGCCGCGCTGAGCGCGTTTGAGGAGTCGTTGAAGTCATGAGGGATCCGAGGGAAGTCCTCATCCGGCCGGTCATGACCGAAAAGACCATGCGCGAGAAGGAAGAGCGGAACACCGTGGCGTTCCGCGTGCGTCCCGACGCCAACAAGATCGAGATCCGTGCCGCCGTCGAGAGCGTGTTCAACGTCAAGGTGGCCGCGGTCCGGACGGCCTCGTACGAGGGCAAGCTCAAGCGCATGGGCCGCTTTGCCGGCCGCCGGCCCGACTGGAAGAAGGCGGTCGTGACGCTGCAGCCGGGCCACAAGATCGATCTCGTCGAGGGAGCGTAACGCGTCATGGGCATCCGCACCGTCAAGCCGACGTCGCCCGCGCGCCGGTATCTCACGTACGTCACGTACGACGAGCTCACGAAGAAAGAGCCCGAGAAGAGCCTGCTGTCGCCGAAGCGCCGGACGAATGGCCGCAATGCGTATGGTCGCATCACCGTCCGCCACCGCGGCGGCGGGGCCAAGCGGATGTTGCGTGAGGTCGATTTTCGGCGCGACAAGTTCGGCATTCCCGCGCGCGTCGCGGCGATCGAGTACGACCCGAACCGGTCCGCGCGTCTGGCGCTGCTGCACTATCGCGACGGCGAGAAGCGCTACATCATCGCGCCGCTCGGCGTGAAGGTCGACGACGTCCTCATGTCCGGACCGCAGGCCGACATCCTGCCGGGCAATGCGCTGCCGATCCGGAACATCCCGGTCGGCACGCTCGTGCACAATGTCGAGCTGCAGAGGGGCCGCGGCGCGCAGCTGTGCCGCAGTGCCGGCGCACAGGCGCAGCTGCTCGCGAAGGAAGGCGACCGCGCGACGCTGAAGCTGCCGTCCGGCGAGGTCCGCTACGTCGCGCTCGAGTGCATGGCCACGATCGGCCAGGTCGGCAACCTCGACCACGAAAACGTCTCGGTAGGCAAGGCGGGTCGCGTCCGCTGGCGTGGCTTCCGGCCGACGGTGCGCGGCACCGTCATGAACCCGGTGGACCATCCGATGGGTGGCGGCGAGGGCAAGGGCAAGGGCAATCACCCGATGACCCCGTGGGGCAAGCCCACCAAGGGCTACAAGACCCGGCGGGGCGCCCGGCCGTCGGATGCCATGATCGTGACCCGGCGAAAGAAATAGGAGCGGGGCATGGGACGTTCGCTCAAAAAGGGTCCGTACATCGACGAGAAGCTCTACGAGCGCATCGAAGAGCTCAACCGCTCCCGGCAAAAGAAGGTCCTCAAGACGTGGTCGCGTCGCTCGACGATCGCGCCGGAGTTCGTGGGACACACGCTCGCCGTGCACAACGGCAAGAAGTTCATTCCCGTGTACGTGACCGAAAACATGGTCGGCCACCGTCTGGGCGAGTTCGCGCTCACGCGGACGTTCAAGGCGCACGGGCAGGCCGAGAAGGCCGCCGCGTCGCCGACGGGCAAGTCATAGACCGATGATCACGAGCGCGCGTGCCCGGTTTGTTCGCGTTTCGGCGCGCAAGGCGCGTCTGGTGCTGGATCAGATCCGGGGCAAGTCCGTGGGCGAGGCGCTCGCGACGCTCGAATACACGCCGCGTGCCGCGGCCCGTCTCGTCGAAAAGGTGCTGCGCTCGGCGGTGGCAAACGCGGAGCACAACCATCAGGTGCGCAATCTCGATGATCTGCGCGTGGTACACGCGATCGCCGACGGTGGCCCCTCGATGAAGCGCGTGCAGCCGCGGGCGATGGGCCGCGCGTTCTTCATCCGCCACCGCACCAGCCACCTCACGATCGGCGTCACCGACGAGCCGGGCCGCACGACCATGCGGGCGCCGGCCATGGCCGGCGCGGCCGCACCGGCCGCCGCCACCGCGGCGACGGGCAAGCGCGACGCCGCCAGGGAACGGACCGCGAAAGCACCCGCGCGGGGTGGTCGCCGATCCAAGGAGAAGAAATAGACGATGGGTCAGAAGACGCATCCGATCGGCTTCCGGCTCGGCAGCACGCGGACGTGGTCGTCGCGCTGGTTCGCGACGAAGAACTACGCCGACCTGCTGCACGAAGACGTCAAGATCCGCCGGTTCATCAAGGACCAGCTCTACCACGCGGGCATCGCGAAGATCGACATCGAGCGCTCGGCGAATCGCGCGCGCATCACGATCTTCACCGCGCGACCGGGCATCATCATCGGCCGCAAGGGCGTCGAGGTGGAGAAGCTCAAGAACGAGCTGCAGATGAGGACGGGCAAGGAGATCTACCTCAACATCGAGGAGGTCATCCATCCCGAGCTCGATGCTCAGCTCGTGTCCGAAAACGTCGCGCTGCAGCTGCAGAAGCGCGTGGCGTTCCGCCGGGCGATGAAGAAGGCGGTCACCTCGGCGCT
Organism: Candidatus Methylomirabilota bacterium; assembly: GCA_046723475.1. GTDB lineage: Bacteria > Methylomirabilota > Methylomirabilia > Rokubacteriales > CSP1-6 > AR12. Next base: position 44,250 of record JBKOUQ010000156.1, on the reverse strand, counting down.
GCGTCTGGGCGCCGACGGTATCCGGATCGCGTGCGCGGGCCGGCTCGGTGGCAGCGAAATCGCGCGCCGCGAATGGTATCGCGACGGTCGCGTGCCGCTGCACACGATTCGGGCCGACATCGACTACGGGCTTGCCACCGCGCACACGACGGCGGGCACGATCGGCGTGAAGGTCTGGATCTTCAAGGGCGAGGTGCTGCGACCCGCCGCCACCGCCGAGGCGTAGGAGCCCTCCGATGCTGATGCCCAAGCGCGTCAAGTACCGGAAGGCCCAGCGCGGCAACATGCGCGGCAAGGCCCAGCGGGGTTCGAGCTTGTCCTTCGGTGAGTACGGGCTGAAGGCGATGGAGCCGGGCTGGGTCACCAACCGCCAGATCGAGGCGGCGCGCGTGGCCCTCACCCGCAGTCTCAAGCGGGGTGGCAAGGTCTGGATCCGCGTGTTCCCCGACAAGCCGGTCACCAAGAAGCCGGCGGAGACGCGCATGGGCAAGGGCAAGGGCAATCCCGAAGAGTGGGTCGCCGTCGTCAAGCCGGGCCGGATCCTGTACGAGATGCAGGGCGTGCCGGAGGACGTGGCGCGCGAGGCGTTTCGGACGGCAGCGAACAAGATCGGCATCACGACGAAGTTCGTGATGCGGACGCGGAGTCTGTAACCCCATGAAGGCGGCGAAGTGGCGCGACCTCTCCGAGGAGGAGCTGACGCAGAAGGCCCGCGATCTGTCGGAGGAGATTTTCAATCTCCGCTTCCAGCTCTCGATGGGCGTGGCCAAGAACCCGTCGCGGATCGGACAAGCGCGCCGTGACCTCGCGCGCGCGTACACGATTGCGCGCGAGCGCGGTGGTGCGCCGCTCGTGGTGACGACACCCGCGGTTGCGTCGCCGGCGGACCGCACCGAGCCGCCTGCCAAGAAGGCCGCCAGGACCAAGGCCAAACCCGCCAAGACAACGGCGCGCGGGAAGACCGCCAAGGCTCCGAAGGCCGCCGCCAAGAAGAAGACAGCGAAAGGGTAAGCCGTGGGCGAGCGCAAGAGTCGTGAGGGCGTCGTGGTGAGCGACGCGATGCAGAAGACGCGCGTCGTGCGGATCGAGCGGGTCTTCCGCCATCCGCGCTATCAGCGCGTGGTGCGTGTCTCCAAGACGCTGAAGGCGCACGACGAGGCCAACGAGAGCCACGTCGGGGATCGCGTGCTGATCGAGGAGACACGGCCGATGTCCAAGGAGAAGCGCTGGCGCATCCGGTCCGTCCTCACGAAGGCCGTGCAATGATCCAGCCTCGCTCGATGCTCGACGTCGCCGACAACTCCGGTGCGCGCAAGGTCCAGTGCATCCGGGTCATGGGCGGCGCCAACAAGCGCTACGCCTCGCTCGGCGACACCGTCATCGTCGCCATCAAGGAGGCGTCGCCCGACGGTACCGTGAAGAAGGGCGACGTCGCGCGCGCCGTCGTCGTGCGCACGGTGAAGGAAGTTCGCCGCAAGGACGGCTCCTACATCCGGTTCGACCGAAACGCCGTGGTGCTGATCAAGCCCGACGAGAACCCGGTCGGCACGCGGATCTTCGGCCCCGTCGCGCGCGAGCTGCGTGAGCGGCAGTTCACCAAGATCATCTCCCTGGCCCCCGAGGTTCTGTGATGCGCACCGTTCACGTCCGTCGCGGCGACACCGTCGGCGTCATCTCCGGGCGCGAGCGCGGCAAGCGCGGCAAGGTGCTGCGCGTCCTTCCGGAGAAGGGCCGCGTGCTCGTCGAGCACGTCAACATGATCAAGAAGCACCAGCGGCCGACGCAGAAGCTGCGTCAAGGCGGCATCATCGAGCGCGAGGGACCGCTGGCGCTCTCCAACGTCCTCGTCGTGTGCGGACGCTGCGACAAGCCGTCGCGCACGGGGATCAAGATCCTCACCGACGGCCGCAAGGTACGTACCTGCCGCCGCTGCGGCGAGTCGATCGACAGAGGCTAGACCATGGCGAAAGCGGAGACGACGAAGCCCGCGGCCCGGCCGCAGGCGCAGGGCGGTAAGCCGGCGCAGGCGAAGGGCCAACCGCGACGCGAGAAGGGGCCCGAGACTGCGCCCGCCATCGCGAAGGGCCGCCCCAAGGGCACGGGTGAGATCCCGGCGCGCCTCAAGGACACGTACGCGAAGACGGTCGTGCCCGCGCTCATGAAGGAGCGCGGTTATGACAACGTCTGGGCCGTGCCGCGCCTGAACAAGATCGTCATCAACATGGGAGTGGGCGAGGGGCGGGACAACGCCAAGATCATGGACTTCGCCACCGCCGATTTGCAGGCGATCACCGGACAGAAGCCGATCGTCACACGCGCCAAGAAATCGATCGCGAACTTCAAGCTGCGCGAGGGCGTGCCGATCGGCGCCAAGGTCACGCTGCGCGCCGCCCGCATGTACGAGTTCCTCGACCGGCTGGTCAACATCGCGCTGCCGCGCGTACGCGACTTCAAGGGCGTGCCGCCCAAGGGTTTCGACGGCCGCGGCAACTATGCCCTCGGCCTGCGCGAGCAGCTGATCTTCCCGGAGATCGTCTACGACAAGATCGACAAGGTCCGCGGCATGGACATCATCTTCGTGACCACGGCCCGGACCGACGAGGAGGCGCGGGCGCTGCTCACGCACCTCGGCATGCCGTTCAGGGAGTCATAGCGTTATGGCCAAGACGTCGCTCATCATGAAGTCCCAGGCGCCCGCGAAGTTCAAGACGCGCGCGTACCACCGGTGCAAGCTCTGCGGTCGCCCGCGGGCCTACATCCGGAAGTTCCAGATGTGCCGCCTGTGCTTCCGCGAGCTCGCCCTCAAGGGCGAGGTGCCGGGCGTCGTGAAAGCGAGCTGGTAGATGCGCAGCGATCCCATCGCCGATCTGCTCACCCGCATTCGCAACGCCAGCCGCGCCGAGCATGAAAAGGTCGATATCCCGTCGAGCAAGCTGAAGGTCCGGATCGCGGAGCTGCTGAAAGACGAAGGCTTCATCAAGAACTTCCGCGTGCTCGAGGACGGCAAGCAGAACATGCTGCGCGTCTATCTGAAGTACGGCACCGCCAACGAGAAGATGATTTCCGGTCTCGTGCGGGTGTCGACGCCGGGACGGCGTGTGTACGTCACCCATGACAAGATCCCATCGATCCTCGCCGGTATGGGCGTCGCGCTGGTATCGACGTCCCGCGGCGTCGTCACCGACCGCGAGGCGCGCAAGCAGAAGGTCGGCGGCGAAGTCCTCGCGTACGTTTGGTAGGAGCCGAACCCATGTCGCGCATCGGTAAGAAGCCGATCCCGATTCCCCAGGGCGTGAAGGTGCAGGTGACGGACGGCACCGTCCGCGCGGAGGGGCCGAAGGGCAAGCTGAGTCAGCCCATTCCGGTTCCACTCTCGGCGACGGTCGACGGCACGACGCTGACGATCGGACGCCCCGACGACGATCGCCGTGTGCGCGCGCTGCACGGTCTGACACGCGCGCTGGTCGCGAACATGGTGACGGGCGTCAAGGACGGTTTCGAGCGCAAGCTGGAGATCGTCGGCATCGGCTACCGCGCGCAGATGCAGGGCAAGGCCATCCAGCTGGCGCTCGGCTACTCTCACCCCGTCATCTTTCCGTTGCCCGAGGGTGTGACCGCAGAGATCGACAAGCAGGTGGCCATCACCCTCCGCGGCGCCGACAAGGCGCTGCTCGGTCAGACGGCGGCCAAGCTGCGCGCGCTCCGCAAGCCCGATCCCTACAAGGGCAAGGGCATTCGCTACGCCGGCGAGTACGTGCGCCGCAAGGTCGGCAAGAAGGCGGGCGCGAAGTGATTACCAAGGACCGACGAAGCCCGCGCGACAAGCGGCACTATCGGCTTCGGCGCTACGTGCGGGGCTCGGCGGGACGTCCGCGCCTCGCGGTGTTCCGGAGCCTCGGTCACATCTACGCGCAGCTCATCGACGACGACGCGGGGCGTACCGTGCTGGCCGTCGACAGTCGGGGCAAGAGCTTCCTGGCGCAGCACAAGACGGGCGGCAACGTCGCCGCCGCCAAGGCCGTGGGCACGATGCTCGCGGAGAAGGCCAAGGCGGCTGGTCTCCAGAGCGTCGTGTTCGATCGCGGCGGCTACAAGTATCACGGCCGGGTGAAGGCGCTGGCGGACGCCGCGCGCGCCGGCGGCCTCACCTTCTAACGGAGCAGGAGACAACCGAGTGGCGGAAACGAAAATCGATCCCAGCGTGCTGGAGCTCAACGACCGCGTCGTCTCCATCAACCGCGTGGCGAAGGTCGTCAAGGGCGGCCGGCGCTTCTCCTTCACGGCGCTCGTCGTCGTGGGGGATGGCCGCGGTCACGTCGGCGTCGGCCTTGGCAAGGCTCACGAAGTTCCAGAAGCGATCCGCAAGGCGGTCGAGCACGCGAAAAAGGACCTGATCTTCGTTCCGCTGCGCGAGACGACCATCCCGTGCGAGATCATGGGCCATTTCGGCGCGGGTCGTGTGTTCCTGAAGCCGGCGGTACCGGGCACGGGCGTCATCGCGGGCGGCGCCGTGCGTCCGGTGCTCGAGGCGGCCGGTGTGCAGGACATCCTGACCAAGACGCTCGGCACGAACAATCCCCACAACGTGCTCAAAGCCACGATCGACGCGCTCCGCCGCATCAAGCGCCTTCAAGATCTGCACGCCGCGCGTCGTAAGGGCGCGGCGGATGGCGGCGGCGTGGAGGAGACGGCCGGTGCCCGGCAAGAAGCTTAAGATCACGCTCACGAGGTCGATCATCGGGCTGTCGCCCAAGCAGGAAGCCACGGTGAAGGCCCTCGGCCTTCGCCGAATGCATCAGTCCGTCGCCCACGACGACACGGCGACCATCCGCGGGATGATCGCCGCCGTGCCGCACGTGCTGCAGGTGCGCCATGAAGCTGAGTGATCTGCGACCCGCCCCGGGTGCGGTCACGCGCCGCAAGCGCGTGGGACGCGGCCCAGGCTCCGGTCACGGCAAGACGTCGACCAAGGGCAACAAGGGGCACAACGCACGCTCGGGCGGCGGCAAGGGCGGCGGGTTCGAGGGCGGTCAGATGCCGCTGTACCGGCGGTTGCCGAAGCGCGGCTTCCTGCCGTACGGCGGCCGGGAGGACTACGCGATCGTCAACCTCAAGTCGCTCGGCTCGTTCGCGGCGAATGCCGTGATCGACCCCGACGGCCTCGTCAAGGCCGGACTGATCAAGAACGGGGAGCGCGGCCGCATCAAGATCCTCGGCAACGGCGAGGTGGAGCATGCGCTCACCGTGCGCGTGCATGCGGTGAGCGAGTCGGCGAAGGCGAAGATCGAGGCCAAGGGCGGTCGCGTCGAGGTGCTCGAGATCAAGAAGGCGTCCGCATCGTGATCGAGGGGCTGGCGAGCTTCCAGAACGTCTTCAAGATTCCCGAGCTGAAGCGCCGCGTCCTCATCACGGCGGGGCTGCTCATCGCCTACCGTATCGGCGCGCACGTCCCGACGCCCGGCATCGACGGCCACGCGCTCGCGCGCGTGTTCGATCAGGCCCAGAACACGCTGCTCGGCATGGTCGACCTGTTTTCGGGCGGAAATCTCAGAAGGCTGTCGATCTTCGCGCTCGGCATCATGCCGTACATCTCGGCGTCGATCATCCTGCAGCTGCTCACCGTCGTGATTCCCGCGCTCGAGCGGCTGGCCAAGGAAGGCGAGGCCGGACGGAAGAAGATCACGCAGTACACGCGCTACGGCACCATCGTGCTGTCGATCGTGCAGTCGCTCGGCATCGCGTACGGCCTCGAGTCGATGCGACCGGACGGCGTCGCGATCGTGCCGAACGCGGGCTGGGGCTTCCGCCTGCTCACGATGGTGACGCTGACCGCTGGCACCGCGCTCATCATGTGGATCGGCGAGCAGATCTCCGAAAAGGGCGTCGGCAATGGCATCTCGCTGATCATCTTCGCGGGCATCGCCGTGCGGCTGCCCTCGGCCGTCGCGGCCTCCTACACGCTCATCGCCAACCGTGAGCTCAGCCTCTTCACGTTCGGCATCATCGTGGCCGCGATGGTCGCGGTGACGGCGGCCGTCGTGCTCATGCAGGAAGGGCAGCGCAAGATCCCCGTGCAGTACGCCAAGCGCGTGGTGGGCCGTCGCGTCTACGGCGGACAGTCGACGCACATCCCCCTGCGCATCAACACGGCGGGTGTCATCCCGGTCATCTTCGCGTCGTCGCTGATCCTCTTCCCCGCGACGCTGACGCGGTTCGTCCCGCACCCGTGGATGCAGGCGGTCTCGGACGCGCTGTCGCCCGGGCGGCTGACCTACACGCTGCTCTACATGGGCCTGATCGTGTTCTTCACGTACTTCTACACGGCGATCGTGTTCAATCCGATCGACCTCGCCGACAACATGAAGAAGTACGGCGGGTTCATCCCCGGCGTGCGGCCGGGCAAGAAGACCGCGGAGTACATCGACCGGACACTCACGCGCATCACCCTGCCCGGGGCGCTGTTTCTGGCGCTGATTTCCGTGCTGCCCGACATGCTGATCCGGTTGTTCAACGTGCCGTTCTACTTCGGCGGCACCAGCCTGCTGATCGTCGTGGGCGTCGCGCTGGATACCGTACGGCAGATGGAGTCCCACCTGCTGATGCGCAACTATGAAGGCTTCTTGAAGCGGTCGCGGACGCGCTCGGGCGCGTTTTCGAGGACCTGAGCGTGCGCGTGGCGTTTCTTGGTCCGCCGGGCGCCGGCAAGGGCACGCAGGCGCGCGAGCTGGCGCGCGAGTGGGACGTGCCGCACATCGCGACGGGCGACATGCTGCGCGAGGCGGCCGCGGCCGGTACGCCACTCGGGCGCGAGGCCAAGGGGTACATGGACCGCGGCGCGCTCGTTCCCGACGACGTGATCATTCGCATGATCGCCGAGCGTCTGCGTCAGCCGGACGCCCGGAAGGGCTTTTTGCTGGACGGCTTCCCGCGCACGATTGCTCAGGCCGAGGGGCTCGAGCGGTTGTTGAAGGACCTCGGACAGTCGCTGGAGCGCGTGGTGTACTTCGACGTCTCGGAGCCGGAGCTGCTTCGGCGGCTCACCGGTCGCCGCGTGTGTCGAAACTGCCAGACGGCGTTTCATCTCGTCTCCGCGCCGCCACGGACGCCAGACGAGTGCGACCGCTGCGGCGGCGAGCTGTACCAGCGCGAGGACGACAGCGAGGCGACGGTGCGCAACCGGCTCGGCGTGTACGCGCGGCAGACGGCGCCGCTGCTCGACTGGTATCGCGGCCGCGCGATGCTGACATCGGTCGCAGGCGAGGGGGCGATTGGCGAGATCCGGCGTGGCGTCCGTGCCGCGGTCCAAGGAACGCCGGCATGATCGAGCTCAAGTCGCCGCGCGAGATCGGTCTCATGCGGCGCGGCGGTCACATCCTGGCCGACGTCGTCGATCGACTGCGCGAGACGGTCAAGCCGGGTATGTCGACGCTCGAGATCGACGAGGACGTCGAGAATTTCATCGTGGCGCGCGAGGCCAAGCCGGCGTTCAAGGGCTATCGAGGCTTTCCCGCGACGGTATGCATCTCGATCAACGAAGAAGTCGTGCACGGCATTCCGTCCGCGCACCGCCGGATCAAGGAGGGAGACATCGTCGGTCTCGACCTGGGGTGTATCGTGGATGGGTATTACGCCGATTGCGCGGTCACGCTTGCGATCGGCGACGTGCCCCCGAAGGTGCAGCAGCTGCTCGACGTCACCCGCGAGAGCCTCGACCAGGCCATCCAGGAGTGCCGCACGGGCCGGCGCCTGTCCGACGTGTCCCACGCGGTGCAGGTGCACGTGGAGCGTCACGGGCTTTCCGTCGTCCGCGCATTTGTCGGGCACGGGATCGGGCGCGCGCTGCACGAGGATCCGCAAGTGCCGAACTTCGGTGAGCCCGGGCGCGGTCCGCAGCTTCGCCCCGGCATGGTGCTGGCGATCGAGCCGATGGTGACGATGGGAAGCTGGGAGGTCAAGGTCCTCGACGATGGCTGGACGGCGGTGACGCGCGACGGCAGCCTGGCCGCGCACTTCGAGCACACGATCGCCATCACCGACGCGGAGCCCGAAGTCCTCACGAGCCGGACGGGGCACTCCGTCCGCCAGGTGGCGTGACCCGCATGGCGAAAGAAGACGCGATCGAGGTCGAGGGAACGGTGGTCGAGCCGCTGCCGAACGCGATGTTTCGCGTCGAGCTCGAGAGTGGACATCGGGTGCTCGCGCACGTCAGCGGCAAGATGCGGATGAACTTCATCCGCATCCTGCCCGGCGATCGGGTGAAGGTCGAGCTGTCGCCCTACGATCTGACCCGGGGCCGAATCACGTACCGGTTCAAATAGTCGAAGGGGCGCGAAAAGCATGAAGGTTCGACCATCGATCAAGGTGCGCTGCGAGAACTGCAAGATCGTGAAGCGCAGCGGTGTCACGCGGGTGATCTGCAAGAACCCGAGGCACAAGCAGCGGCAAGGCTAGAGGAGAGCGCGGCATGGCGAGAGTGGCGGGAGTGGATTTGCCGAGGGAGAAGCGGGGCGAGATCGCGATCACGTACATCTACGGGATCGGCAAGCCGACCGCGCAGAGCGTGCTCCACAAGGCCAACGTCGATCCCAACAAGCGGGTGAAGGCGTGGACGGACGAGGAAACGGCCCGCGTGCGCGAGATCATCGAGCGCGAGCTCAAGGTCGAAGGTGACCTGCGGCGCGAGATCTCGATGAACGTCAAACGCCTCATGGACATCGGCTCCTACCGTGGCATCCGCCATCGCCGTGGCTTGCCCGTGCGCGGTCAGCGCACACACACCAATGCCCGGACCCGGAAGGGCAAGACCCGCGGCGTAATGGTCAAGAAGAAGCCCGTGGCGGCGGCCCCGGCTGCGCCCGCGGCGGCGCCGAAAGCGGGAGCATAAATCATGGCCGAGCAGACACCGGGAAAGCCGGCGACGCGCAAGAAGGGCGGTAAGCGCCGGGAACGGCGCGAGGTCCGCACCGGCGTGGCGCACATTCAGGCGACGTTCAACAACACGATCGTCACGCTCACCGACAAGACGGGCAACGTCGTGTCGTGGTCGAGCGCGGGCAGCGCCGGCTTCAAGGGCTCGCGCAAGTCGACGCCGTTTGCCGCGCAGACGGCCGCGGAGCTTGCGGCACGCAAGGCCATGGAGCACGGGCTGAAGCAGATCGAGGTGTTCGTGCGCGGACCGGGCGCGGGGCGCGAGGCGGCGATCCGATCGCTACAAGCCGTCGGCCTCGAGATCACCGCGATCCGCGACGTGACCCCGATCCCGCACGACGGCTGCCGGCCGCCGAAGCGGCGGCGGGTGTAGGGGGCGACGATGGCACGATATAGCGACGCGAAGTGCCGGCTGTGCCGGCGCGAGGGCCAGAAGCTGTTCCTCAAGGGCGCACGCTGCTTCACCGACAAATGCGCGATCGAGCGCCGCAACTACCCGCCCGGGCAGCACGGTCTGAACCGCGGCAAGCTCACGCCTTACGGCATCCAGCTACGCGAGAAGCAGAAGGCCAAGCGGATCTACGGCGTGCTCGAGTCACAGTTCAGGAAGTATTTCCAGTGGGCGGAGCGCGAGAAAGGCGTGACCGGCGAGAACCTCTTGAGGCTGCTCGAGCTGCGCCTGGACAACGTCGTGCATCGGCTCGGCTTCGCGGCCTCCCGCCGCGAGTCCCGGCAGATGGTGGCCCACGGGCATTTCGCGGTCAACGGCCGCAAGGCGTCGGTTCCCTCGATGCTCCTCAAGGTCGGTGACGCCGTGCAGCTGCGCGCAACCTCGAAGATGGCGCCTCGAGTGGACGACAACGTCAACGCCGGCCGCGGTCAGTTGCCGCAGTGGCTCGAGATCGAGCCGAACGAGCGCCGCGGCGTCGTCCGCAGCCTGCCACTGCGCGAGGACATCCAGATTCCCGTCACCGAGCAGCTCATCGTCGAGCTGTACAGCAAGTAGGAGCCGATCGCCGATGCCGCGTATTCCGTTTCAGAAGCCGAAGAAGGTCGAGTGGGAGATCCTCAGCGATCGCTATGGCCGGCTCGTCGCGGAGCCGTTCGAGAAAGGCTACGCCCTCACCGTCGGCAACTCGCTGCGCCGGACGCTGCTGTCGATCGTGCCGGGCGCGGCGGTGTCGTGGGTCAAAGTCGAGGGCGTGCGGAGCGCGGACACGAAGATCCCCGGCGTCATGGAGAGCACGGTCGACGTCCTCTTGAACCTCAAAAAGCTGTCCGTGCAGGTGCCGTCGCAGGAAGCCCGGGTCGTTCGTCTCGAAGTGACCGGACCGAAGACGGTCAAGGGCGAAGACGTTCCGGAAACCGACGTCGAGATCATGAATCCCGAAATCACGCTGTTCACGGTCGAGTCGGGCGCGCGGGTCTCGATGGACCTTGGCATTGGCGTCGGCCGTGGCTATGAGGCCGCCGATCACAAGCGCGACGTTCCTGCGGGCGGGCTCGTCGTCGATGCGGCGTTCTCGCCGATCACCCGCGTCGCGTACAACGTCGAGATGTCGCGCCTGGGCAAGATCACCGACTACGAAAAGCTCGTCGTGGAAATCTGGACCGACGGATCTGTCGGCCCCGACGACGCGCTCACACGCGCGTCGACGTTCCTGCGCGATCACTTCGCGCCGCTCACGACGGGCGCACCGCCCGAGGACGAAGAGGCCGAGGCCGTGGCCGGCGAGGCGTTCCTGCGTGATGCCCTCGGCAAGACGCTGGAGGAGCTCGCTCTGCCCGCGCGCGCCATCAACGCGCTCAAGGGTGCGGATATGCACCTGGTCGCCGACCTGGTGCAGAAAAACGAGACCGACCTCGTCGACGTGAAGAACCTCGGCGAAAAGTCGATCGACGAGATCAAGACCGCGCTCGCCACGCTGGGACTCTCGCTCGGCATGCGGATCGACCCCAACGTGCTGGGCGCGCTCGGGCGTGGCACGGCGGGAGGCCTGCAATGAGACACGGGAAGGCCAACTACAAGCTTGGCCGGCTCACCCAGCACCGCTGGGCGCTGTTCCGGAACCTGCTCGTTGCGCTGTTCCGCCACGAGCGCATCACCACGACCGAGGCGAAGGCGAAGGCCGTCCGTGGCGCCGCCGAGCACATGATCACGCTCGCCAAGCGCGAGAATCTGCACGCGCGGCGGCAGGTCATGACGATGGTGCCGGACGCGGCCGTTGTCGGGACGCTGTTCGACACGATCGCCGCGCGGTTCTCGGATCGGACCGGCGGATACACGCGCATCATCAAGACGGGTCGGCGACCGGGCGACAACGCGCCCATGGTGATCCTCGAGCTGGTCGACCGCGCCGAGACCGGCAAGGACAGCAAGGGCGGCGACAAGAGCAAGAAAGAGAAGACGCCGAAGGCCGAGGGGGGCGCGGCGGCCGGGGGCAAACGCAAGAAGAAGGACAAGGCGGCGGCGGCCTCGGCCTGACGAGCGTCGCGCGCTGGGTGTCGCGCCGGCCGGCGCGGATGGTGTCGTGGGCTGCTGGCACCCGGGCCCTGGGGCAGTAGCCCCGCGTTATACTTGGCGGCCATGACAGCCGAGGAATGGTTCGACGGCGTCACGGCGTCGCTGCTGGCGGAGAGCCCGTTCCGCCGATCCGACTACTTCAAGCGCTTCGCCTCGGGAACGCTCACCAAGACCGAGGTCTGGGGCCACATCGCGCAGCACTATCTGCTGATCGCCGCGTTTCCGCGGATCTTCAGCGGCATTCACACCCGCTGCGACGAGCTCGACGTTCGCAAGGACTGCGCGCGGCACCTGCTCGTCGAGGACCTCGGTTACTTCCAGGGGCGTGTCGGCGGCACGCCGGATCACGACGAGCTGTTCCGGCGCATCGGCGACGACCTCGGGTACGCGCGCGACGAGTACGCGCGCATCGTCGCGGTGCCGGAGATGGCCGCGATCCTCGCATTCTTTCGTCGGCTGGCTCACGACGTGCCATGGGCTGCCGCGCTGTGCGCCACGGCGCTGCTCGAGGAGGAGGTGGTCGAGATCGCACGCACCGTCGGTCGTGCGCTGGTCCAGCACTACGGTGTCCGGCCGGAGTGGGGCGGCGCCAACTACACGGCACACGAGGCGATCGAACAAGAAGAATCCGGTGAGACGAAGAAGACGATCCTCGGCCACATCACGACCGCCGAGGATCGCCGCGCCGCCGAGGCCGCCATGCGCGAGATGCACCATCTGCTCGTCGCATACGCGGACGGTCTGGCGCGCCGCTATCCCGCGTAACAGGCTCGCAACCGAACCGGAGTCCGAATGGAGGGGCAACGATGCCTCACTACCTCAGCGCGCATGAGCTCGGACAGACGTCACCGGCGGAGCTCGACCCGGTCGAGTCGCCGATTCCGACACAAGTCGTGTCGAATGGCGAATACAACCCCTTACCCCAGACGCTCGAGCAACGGCGTGTCCAGGCACGCATCACGCAGCTCGCGGAGGATCTGGCACCCAAGCACGGGCTGAGCCGGCGGGGCTTCCTGGCCAGCAGCGCGGGAATGGCCGCCGCGTTCCTTGCCATGAACGACGTGTTCGGCCCGGTCTTCGACGTGTCGCGCGCGGAGGCCCAGCAGCCCGGCGTGGCCGCCGAGCGCGCGGGCGCGCTGGCCGGTCAGTTCATCGTCGACGTGCAAACCCACTTCGTGCGAGACGATTTCAAGCAGGCGGGGCTTCTGGACCTCGCGAAATACGCCAAGCAGAACTGGAACCCCGCCCTCGCCGGCGAGAACGACCTCGCCCGCTACAAGTTCGAGAACTACGTCCGCGAGGTGTTCGTCGACAGCGACACGAAAGTGGCGCTGCTCTCGGGCGCGCCGTTCGACGATTCGACGTGGGATCTCCTCACCAACGACCAGATCGCGGCGGCGCGCGCGGGCGTCAATCGCATCGCCAATTCCCGGCGCATGCTCTCGCACGCCGTGTTCACGCCGAAGAAGAACGGCTGGATGGCCGAGGTCGATCGCGCCATCGCCGAGCTCAAGCCCGACAGCTGGAAGGGCTATACCATCGGCGACCCGCTGTTTCCGTCGAAGCTCGGATCGTACTGGCGTCTGGACGACGAGAAGCTCATGTACCCGTTCTACGAAAAGATCGCCAAGTCCGGCATCAACACCGTCTGTATCCACAAGGGGCTGCTGCCGCTCGACTACGAGAAGTCCTGGCCGAACGTCTGGGAATACGCCACCGTCAGCGACCTTGGCAAGGCGGCCAAGGACTGGCCGCAGCTCAACTTCGTCATCTATCACTCCGCGCTGCGCGCGTTCCTCGAGCCGCCCGACGCCGCGCTCGCCGAGTTCGACCAGACGGGACGGATCAAGTGGGCGACGGACCTCGCCGAGATCCCGAGCAAGTTCGGCGTCAGCAACGTGTACGGCGAGGTCGGGACGTCGTTCGCGACGTGTGCGGTGGCGAATCCGCGTATGGCGGCGGCGTTGGTGGGCACGCTCGTTCGCGGGCTCGGCGTCGATCACGTGCTGTGGGGCACCGACTCGGTATGGTATGGCTCGCCGCAGTGGCAGATCGAGGCGCTGCGTCGGCTCGAGATTCCCGATGAAATGCGTCGCAAGCACGGATTCACGCCACTCGGGACGGCCGACGGTGCGACGAAGGCCGCCGTTTTCGGAGGCAATGCCGCGCGGCTGTACCGGATCAATCAGCGCGCGGCGCTTGGCGAAATCACCGGCGACAAGATCGCCGCGATCAAGGCCGAGTACGTGGCGGCCGGCGGGATGCGGACCAATCGTCGCTACGGCTACGTCTCTCGCGTGACCGCGTAGGCCTGGGCCGCGGCCGGGACCACACCGGTGTGGTCCGGGCCGCGGCCGTTCGTGCGTCCGGGGCGTCGAGTTACTTCAGGTGCTGTGGCGCGTCGAGTTACTTCAGGTGCTGTCGAAAGAGCGCGAGCGTCCGTCGCCACGCGTCGTCCGCCGACGCTTTGTTGTAGACGTCGGGACGCTCGTCGTTGAAGAAGCCGTGGTCGACGTTCGGGTAGATGTGTATCTCCGACTGCTTGCCGGCTTTCTTGATCGCCGCGTCGGTGTCCTTTGCCGTCTGCGGCGTGACGAAGGCGTCCTTCTCCGCGAAGAGGCCGAGCACCGGACCGGCCAGCTTCCCGTAGTCGGGCTTCACGTTCGGATGGATGCCGTAGAAGTTCACCGTGGCGCCAACGCTCGGGTTCAGCGTCGCCGCGAAGAGGGCCAACTGGCCGCCCATGCAGAAGCCGACCGCGGCTATCTTGTTGGTCGACGACTGCCCGGCCAGGTACGCGACGGCGCCGCGAAGGTCTTTTTCGGCCTGGCCGATGTTGAGCGCCATGAACAGCTTCCCCGCGGTGTCCGGCTCGCTCGCCGTCTGCCCGTGATACAGGTCGGGCGCGAGCGCCGAGAAACCCTCGGCGGCAAAGCGCTCACAGACGTTCTTGATGTGGCCAACGAGGCCCCACCACTCCTGGATCACGAGCACGCCGGGACCCTTGCCCGATGCGGGCGTCGCGAGATAACCGGACGTCGTGCCGCCGTTCGACGGGAACTGCACCATCCTGCCTGCCATGCCGATCTCCTTTGCTTACGAGGTGAACTGGGCACCCGCCGCCGGCGGGGGCGTGACCTTGACGGCTGTCACGTGCCGCTCGTCGGCCTCGAGCACGGTGATGGTATACCCGTCGACGTTGAACATCTCGCCCCGGCGCGGGATCCGATGCAGGGTGGCGAGCACCAGGCCGGCGACCGTTTCGTAGTCCCGCTTGGGCAGCGTCCAGTCGAGCGCCTCGTTCAGCTCTTCCAGATTCGTGCGCGCGGCCACCAGGTAGCTGCCGTCCGGCAGTCGCTCCACGGCGGCCGGCGAGCGGTCGTGCTCGTCGTGGATCTCGCCGACGATCTCCTCGAGGATGTCCTCGAGCGTCACCACGCCCGTGGAGCCACCGTACTCGTCGACGACGACTGCCATGTGATTCCGTGAGCGCTGCATGTCGCGCAGCAGGTCGTCGATGCGCTTCGTTTCGGGCACGTACACCGGAGGCCGCATCAGCGCGGTGAGCGCGTTGGTGTCCCCGCCGCGCGCGAGGATATCCATGGTCCCGACGACGCCGACGATGTTCGTTTCGCGCTGCCGATAGATCGGCAGGCGGGAGAACCCGCGACGCTGCACGAGGGCGATGGCGTCGTCCGTGGTCGCGGTGTCGGCAACCATCGCCACTTCGACGAGCGGCACCATGACCTCGCGCACCGTCGTGTCGCCGAGATCGAAGATCTTGTCGATCATCTCCGCTTCCTGCGTCGTCACCTCGGCCTCGCCCGGCTCCATGGCGAGCAGCGCCTTCAGCTCCTCGCGGGAGACGAAGTGACGCGTATCGGCGCGCGGGCCCCCGAACAGCCTCAGCACGCCGGACACGATGACGTTGGCCGTGAAGACGAACGGGACGAGCAATGTCGACGCGGCACGCAGCGCACCGAACAATCTCAAGATGAGGCTGGTGGCCCACTCCCGCGCGACCGCCTTCGGGATGATCTCGCCGAATACGAGCATGACGGGCGTGATGACGGCGGTGGCCACGACCCAGGCCCACGACCCGAAAGCGGGCAGCAGCACGAACGTCGTCACCGACGACGCCACGATGTGCGAAATCGTCACCCCCATCATCGCCGTCGAGAGGATGCGCTCCGGGTGCGTGAAGGCTTCCAGGTAGTGCCTGGCCGTCGTGCTGCCTTCCTCGGCCAGATGGCGCAGGCGCAGCCGGTTGGCGGCGATGAACGCCATCTCCGCCGCGGAGAAAAACATCGTCGTCAGCAGGCACACCGCCGCGAGCCAGGTGAGGCTCATGCCGCCTTCTCGGTCGGTTGTGGCGTGCGCAGCGACAGCAGCACCTCGACGACCCGTGTGCGCTCGATCTTTTCGACCGTCACCGAAAGCTCCGACGTCTCCAGGCGCTCGCCTCGACGCGGCACGCGGCCGAAGAGGTCGAGCACCCAGCCCCCGACGGTATCGTAGGCCTCGTTGGAGATCGCCAGCCCGGTGGCGGCGTTCAGATCGTCCACGGGAAGCTTGCCGGCCACGCGGTAGGTCTGCGCGTCGAGCTTCTGAATGAGGCGCTCCGGCTCGTCGTGCTCGTCGGCGATCTCACCGACCAGCTCTTCGAGCAGGTCTTCGAGCGCCACGAGCCCCGCCGTGCCGCCGTACTCGTCCACGACGATCGCGACGTGCAGCTTCTTGGCCTGGAACTCCTGCAGCAGCGCGTCCGCCCGCTTGGACTCGGGGACGAAGTACGGCGGGTGCAGGTGGGCCCGGAGGTCGAAATCCACCGGCAGCCCGCGCACGTACGGCAGGACATCCTTGGTGTAGAGCACGCCGACGATCACGTCGATCGAGCCCTCGAACACCGGCACGCGCGAGTGCAGCTGCTCGCGCAGGGCGGGCAAAATCTCGGCCGTCGGCGTTTCCACGTCGAGACAGAACATGTCCGTGCGCGGCACCATCACCGAGCGTACGAGCGTGTCTTCGAGCTCGAAGACCTTATGGATCATCTCGCGCTCCTCGCGCTCGACGATGCCCTCGCGCGCGCCGACGTCCACGAGCGTGCGCAGCTCTTCCTCGCTCAGCGCCGCCTGCGCTTCGGCGCCTCGGCCGAGCAGGCGCACCGTCAGCGTCGTGAGCCCCGCGAGCACGCCGCGGATCGGCGCCAGCAGCCACGCCAGCCAGCGCACGGGCCGTTCGACGATGGCGAGGAACCGCTCTGGATATTTCACCGCGAGCGTCATCGGAAGAACCTCGCCGAAGGTCGTGAGCAGGACGACCATGGCGATCAGCTCCACGAGCAATCCCCACTGGGAGCCGAACAGCGTATGAGCGACGTGGGTGGCGAGCGCGGAAGCGCCGATGTTGATCAGCGTGATGCCGACCAGCAGCGTGACGAGTAGCTCGTGCGGACGCGAGACGACCGGGGCCAGCGCGCCCTCGGGCCGGTCGGCGGCGACCCGGCGCAGACGAGCGCGTCCGAGTGAGAAATAGGCGGCCTCGGCGCCGGAGAGCAGCCCGGACGCGACGATCAGCGTCCCGAGCAGCATGAGCTGCAGGACGATGGTGTCACCCACGGAAGTGCTCGAATCCCGCCTCGACCGCCATAACGCGGCCCGATGCGTCGAGCCACTGAACCCCGGAGCCGGCGACGATCTCGCCCACCGCCGTCAGCGACGTCGCGGTCGCGGCCATCAATCCGTCTCGCAGACTCGGAAACGCGGCCGCCTCGCACACGACCAAGAGCTCGTAGTCCTCCCCCCCGCCGGTGGCCCAGGCAACCGCGTCCAGACGCAGCGCGTCCGCGACCGCGCGAGTGGACGGGGCAATCGGCAGTGCCGCGACGTCGACGCGCGCCGCGACCCCGCTCTCGAGGACGAGGCGCGGCAGGTCCGTCGCGAGCCCATCGGAGAGATCCATCATCGCGGTCACGCCACCGGCACCGGCGAGCCAGCGGCCTTCGGTCGCGCGTGGCCGCGGGCGCAGGTGCGCGGCGGTCACCTCGTCGAGCGCCTCGGCATCGGCGCCCCCCGGGGCGACTCGGCGCTCGAGCACTGCCAGGCCGGCGGCGGCCCGTCCGAGCGTGCCGGTGACCGCGATCACGTCACCGGGCCGCGCGGTCGCGCGGCGGATGGGGTGGACGGCTTCGCCGAGCAGCGTGACGTTCACGAACCAGCCGCGTGGCGACGAGGACGTGTCGCCGCCGACGATTGCGACACCATGAGCGTCGGCCACCGCGAGGGCGCCCTCGTAGAACGCCTCGATCTCGTCGGCCTCGGTCCCCTGCGGACACGCCAGGCCCACGAGCGCCCAGCGCGGCGTCCCTCCCATCGCGGCGACGTCCGACACGTTGACTGCGATGGCTTTTGCGCCGATGTCAGCGGGCTCGGCCCATCGACGCCGAAAATGCACGTCCTCGATCAACAAATCGGTCGTCGCGAGCAGGAAGGCGCCGGGAGGGACCTCCAGGATCGCGCAGTCGTCTCCGACGGACGCCACGACGCCCGATGTATTGCGACGGACGAGAGCACGAATCAACCGGACGAGGTCGTCCTCGCCCGGTCTATCGGCGGTCACGGGGCGACGGCGTGCGTGCCCAGGAAGTTGCCGAGCAGCCGCTTCCCCTCGATGGTCAGGATCGATTCCGGGTGAAACTGTACCCCCTCCACCGGCCAGCGACGGTGACGGACACCCATGATCTCGCCGTCGTCGGCCCAGGCGGTCACTTCCAGCGTCTCCGGAACGGTGTGCGGCAGGACCACCAGCGAGTGGTAGCGCGTCGCGGTGAACGGATTCGAGAGACCCGCGAAGACGCCCGCGGCGTCGTGCCGGATCTCCGACGTCTTTCCGTGCATCTGGGTCTTGGCGCGGGCTACCGTTGCCCCGAACGCCTGGCCGATGGCCTGGTGACCGAGACACACACCGAGAATCGGTATCCGCTCGCCGAGCCGACGAATGACCTCGAGCGACACTCCGGCGTCATCGGGCGTGCCGGGGCCGGGCGAGATCACGATTCGTTCGGGCGCCATCGCGGCCACCGCGTCCACGTCGACGGCGTCGTTGCGTACCACCCGCGGGTCGGCACCGAACTCGCCAAGGTACTGAACGAGGTTGTACGTGAACGAATCGTAGTTGTCGATCACGAGGATCATCGAGGCGGCCCCGCCGCGGCCATGCGCAGGGCCAGGATCAAGCCTCGCGCCTTGGAACACGTCTCGAGCCATTCGGTCTTGGGGTCCGAGTCGGCGACGATACCGGCGCCTACCTGGATCGAGGCCCGCGCGCCGTGGCACACGATCGTGCGGATCGTGATGCACGAGTCGAGGTTGCCCGAATACGAGACGTAGCCGACGGCGCCGGCGTACGGCCCGCGGCGAGTCGGCTCGATCTCGTCGATGATCTCCATCGCGCGGATCTTCGGGGCGCCCGAGACCGTCCCGGCCGGGAAGCAGGCACGCAGCACGTCGAACGCGTCGGCGCCGCGACGCAGCGTGCCGATGACGTGACTCACCAGGTGCATGACGTGCGAGTACCGCTCGGTGACCATGAACTCGGTGACCTTCACCGACCCCAGCTCCGCGACGCGACCGACGTCGTTGCGGCCCAGATCGACGAGCATGACGTGCTCGGCGCGCTCCTTGGGGTCGCTCTTCATTTGCTGCTCGATGGCGACATCCTGCGCTTCGGTGGTGCCGCGGGGATGCGTGCCGGCGATCGGGCGCTCTTCGACGCGGTCACCCTCGACGCGCACGAGCACTTCGGGCGATGACCCGACGACGGTCGTCTTGCCGAGCCGCAAGAAAAACAGGTACGGCGACGGATTGATCGTCCGAAGCGCACGGTACACGGTGAAGGGGTCGGCTGGCAGGCGGCAGTCGAGACGTCGTGACAACACGATCTGATAGGCGTCGCCGGCGGCGATGTACTCCTTGGCGCGGCGCACCGCGTCGCCGAACGTCTCCTCGTCCATCGTCGACGTGAATCCATCCTCGCCGAGTGCCAGCAGCGGGCCAGGCGCCGCCAGGGGCAGGGGCGCCGGCGCTCGCGCGGGGCGCGCGAGCTTCGCGAGCGTCATGCCGATTTTCAGCGCGGCGCGATCGTATGCGGCGTCCAGCGACGCCGGGTCGCGCTTGCCCACGTGCGCGTTCGCGATGACGAGCAGACGATGCCGGAGGTTGTCGAAGACGAGCAGTGTGTCGCTGAGCATGAACACCGCGTCCGGCAGGTCCAGATCGTCGTGCGCGGCGGCGGGGATCCGCTCCATGTGGCGGACCATGTCGTAAGCGAGATAGCCGACCGCGCCGCCCTGGAAGCGTGGGAGACCGGGCACCGCGACGGGCTGGAAGTCGCGCAGCAGCCCGCGTAAGGCCTCGAGCGGATCGCCGTCGGGTAGGCGTTCGGTCCGGCCGCCACGCCGCAGCGTGATGCGCCCGTCTTTCGCCGACAACACGGCGTGTGGATCGCTGCCGAGGAACGAGTAGCGCGCCCACTTCTCGCCGCCTTCGACCGATTCAAGCAGGAATGCGTAGGGGCCGGGCCGGAGACGAAGATACGCGGACAGCGGCGTGTCGAGGTCGGCGGGAAGCTCCGCGAACACCGGCACGAGATTCCCCCGTGCGGCGAGATCGCGAAACTCGTCGCGCGTGGGAGAAAGAGTCGGGATCGCTAAACCGGCGGCGCTGATGCGGTGAAAAGCGTTGACGCGCTAGGCGAGCGCGTCCAGCTTCTCCTTGATCTTCGCCTTGGGCACGGCACCGATGAGCTGATCCACGACCTTTCCCTCCCGCAGGAAGAGAACCGTCGGGATCGATCGGATCGAATAGCGTGCGGCGAGGGCGTGGTTCTCGTCGACGTTGACCTTGGCCAGCGTGATGCGTCCGGCGGACTCACGGGCCAGCTCCTCGAGCACTGGCGCGATGGCCCGGCACGGCCCACACCACTCGGCCCAGAAGTCGACCATGAGCAGGCCGTCGTGCTGAGCGAGGGTCTCATCGAAGTTCTTTTCCGTCAGGTGGACGGCGTCGGCCATGCGGGCGTTCCTCCCTGAAAAGTCAACCGTCACGCTAACATACCAAGCGCGAGCGCGCAACTTCGACGCCCGTCAAACCCAATGTTTCCTTGTCACTTTGACACCCTGAATGCTAGAGTCGAAGTTACATGGAACCCGCAAAGATCCTGGTCGTCGACGACGAACGCTCGATTCTGATGCTGTTGAAAGAAGCGCTCGGACAGTGGGGGTACCAAGTTACAACCGCGGCGTCTGCGACCGAGGCGCTCGGCATTCTAAAGTCCGAGCTCTTCGACGCGCTCATCACCGACATTCGTATGCCGGACATGAGCGGCCTCGAGCTTTTGCGCGAGGTGAAGAAGCAGGACGAGTCGATCGAGGTCGTCATGATGACCGGCTACCCGACGATCGCCTCGGCGGTGCAGGCGTTGAAGGAAGGCGCGTACGACTATCTCTCCAAGCCGCTGATCCTCGACGAGCTGCGCCACCTCATGTCGCGAATGATGGAGCGCAAGTTCCTGCGGGGCGAGATCCATACGCTGCGCGCGCGGCTGGGGGAGGAGCTGACCGTCAACGAGCTCATCGGCACATCGGTGCCCATGGAGCGCGTGAAGGAGATCATCGGCAAGGTCGCCGTGACGGACTCACCGGTCCTCATCGAGGGTGAAAGCGGCACGGGCAAGGAGCTCGTCGCGGCGGCGATTCACCGCCTCTCGTCGCGCGCCAAACGACCCTTCATCCCCGTCAACTGCAGCGCGATACCACAAGACCTGCTGGAGTCCGAGTTCTTTGGCCACGTGCGTGGTGCGTTCTCCGGGGCCGTGGCCGACGCGCTCGGCCTGTTCCGCGGGGCGGACGAGGGCACGATCTTTCTCGACGAGATCGCCGAGCTCTCGCCGGCGCTCCAGGTGAAGCTGCTACGCGTGCTGCAGGAGATGCAGGTGCGACCGGTGGGATCGACGAAGGCGTTTCCCGTCGACGTTCGCGTCATCGCGGCCACGAACCGCGACCTCGAGCGGGCGATGACCGAAGGAACGTTTCGCCAGGACCTGTTCTACCGCCTCAACGTCGTTCGCGTACTGCTCCCGCCGTTGCGCGAGCGGCGCGAGGACATCCCGGCGCTCATCAATCACTTCCTGCGCCGCTTCAACAAGCGCTTCCATCGTGATGTCCGGGGCGTGGCGCCGGAGGCGTTGGCCGCGCTCACGGCCTACAGCTTTCCCGGGAACGTGCGCGAGCTCGAGAATCTCATGGAGCGAGCGTTTGCCATGGGCGCACGCGAGCAGATCGCGCTCAACGACCTGCCGAGCCTCAGCAAGGCGCCCGTTACCGCGACGCCCGTGACGTCGCCGGAGACCGTCCCTGCGCTCGCAGACATCGAGCGCGAGCTGATTCTGAAGGCCCTTGCCGTCTTCAAGGACGACAAGGAGGCCGCGGCACGGGCCCTCGGCATCTCGCGCCGTACCATCTATCGGCGGCTGAAGGAGTACGGCGTCCTTTAAGAGACACCGACGAAACGTGTCACCCGGTGTGTGTCGGACGGACACCGCGGACGCGCGAATCGCTCCGAATCGTTAGTATTTCTCGTCGTTTCCGCTTTGGCACTGGCGGTGCATCATCCGCCGCGGCATGACGACGACACTGAGCGGGCTGTCTGCCTCGACGCTGGAGATCGGTGTTGGATACGCCTCGGGTGGCCGCGACGCCATAACGCGCGCGGCCACGGTTGCCGCTGCGCGTCTGCATGGCGCGACGCCGGACCTGGCGCTCGTCGTGACGGCCTCACACGCCGGCGACGCCACGGACGAGGCGCGGAGCATCCTCGGGCGGATCCAGCTCGCGGGCGGCGCGTCCGCCTCGCTTCTTACGGATGACGGCCCCATGAAGTCCGGTGCGCTGGTCGTTTGCGTGTCGAACGCAGACGGCGCAGCGAGCGGGGTCGCAGCCACGACTGGTCGGGATGTCGCTGAGGCTGGCCAGGCCGCGGCTCGGCTGATGCTGTCGGGCTGGCCGTTCCGCGCACGCTATCCGCGCGGTCTCGGTATTGCCTTCGCGCGTCCGGACGCGGGAGACACCGCGCTGCGGTTCCTCGATTCCTGGCGTGACTTCATGGGGCCTAAGATGCGCACAGTCTGCAGCGTTCTCGGCTCGTCCGTGCTCTACGGCACGGGCAAGCCAGAGCCGCGAGTGAGCGTGGCGTGCCTGGAGGCGTCGTACGCGACCGGTCTCGGGTGGAGCGACGCGACTGGTGACCCATCCGCGCACGCGCTCGTGCACGGGGCCGCGGATGCGACGCTGACCGCGGTCAAGCGACTCGACGGTCGTCCGGCCCGGCTCGTTCTCGTGGTCGAAAGCGCCTCGCGTCTCGATCGGCTCGGGAGCGCCGCGCGGGACGAGTGGGTGGCCATTCGAAGTCGTCTCGATGAGACAACTCCGTGTGCGGGCTGGCTGGTCGACGACGTGGCCGCGTACGGTCGTGGCGTTCAGCCGACCGCGGCGCCGGGCGCGCTCGTGATCGTCGCGATCGGTGATTCGCCGCGCGGCGAGTCGTCGCGCGCCTGAACCAGCGCCGACGGCGCGCCCTGAACCAGCGCCGACGGCGCGCCCTGAACCAGCGCCGACGGCGCGCCCTGAACCAGCGCCGACGGCGCGCCCTCGCAGCGCCGTCGCGTCAGAGTAGTCGCGCCGGATCTCCGCGGCGAACCAGCCCCGGCGTCAGGACGCGCGCACACACGCGGCTCTGGCCGGGGTGCCGCTTCTCCGAAACGCGGCTGTAGTCGTCGTTGCGGAATGCCGTGCGGATGTTCAGGCACGGGGTCGTGAAGCGCGTGATCTCGAGAACAACTTCGTCACCGAGGCTCATGCGCGTGCCCGGCTGGACGGCGGACCAGTCGAGACCCTCCACCGTCACGTTCTCGCCGAGCTCACCCGGCGCCACAGGGTGCCCCTCGGCCTGGAGCGCACGGATCGCCTCGACGGCGAACAGACAGACCGCGCGATCGGGACCGCCGTGGTGCTTGTGATTCCGGTGGGCGTCGCCCTCGAGACCCAGCGCCGTCACACGCGCGGCCTCGACCGCGTGCTTGGGAACACCGCCATTCGACACGCTCAGCTGCATGACGCGGCCGATGCCGCTCACGCCGCCCTCCGCTTGATCATGCGCTGCACGCGGGCCTCGAGCACCACGTCGTCGCGCTGATTGAGCACGCGATGGCGGTAGGTGACGATCCCGCGATCGGCCTTCTTCGTCTCCCGCTTGTCGACGATTTCGACCTCGACGCGGATCGTATCGCCTTCGAGCACCGGCGCAACGATGCGGAGCTCGCCGCCCAGATACGCCATGCCCGTGCCGTGAATCAGGCCCGTCTGCATGATGAGTCCCTCTGAGAGCGCGAACGTGAGCGCGCCCGGGGCCGCTCGACGCGTGAACACGGATTCCCGCTTGATGTACTCCATGTCGATGAACAACGGCTCCACGAACCCGCACAGATTGACGAAGCTCACGATGTCCGTCTCGGAGACCGTGCGCGCGAGCGTCCGATAGACGTCGCCGACCTTGTGACCGTCGTAGTCCAGACCTTCGGTTCGCATGCGTCTCATTCTCCCAGATAGGCGCGGCGCACCTGTGCGTCTTCGGCCAGCTGATTTGCGGTCCCCGACAGCACGATGGTGCCCGTCTCCAGGACATAGCCACGATGGGCGATCGACAACGCCATAGCGGCATTTTGCTCGACGAGCAGGATCGTCATGCCCTGCTGGTTGATGGAGTTGATCGTCGCGAAAATCTGCTCGACGAGCACCGGAGCCAGGCCCATCGACGGCTCGTCGAGGAGGAGCAGCCGCGGCCGCGCCATCAGGGCGCGCGCAATGGCGAGCATCTGCTGTTCGCCGCCCGACAACGTGCCCGCCACTTGCGTGATGCGTTCTTGCAGGCGCGGAAACAGCTGGAACACGCGATCGAGATCGCCCGCGATATCGCCGTCCGAGCGCAGGTACGCGCCCATCGCGAGGTTTTCGCGGACACTGAGACGGTTGAATATCCGCCGTCCCTCGGGCACGTGCGCGATCCCGCGCGCGACGATCTCGTGCGCGCGCACGCCGCCCAGCGGACGCCCGTCGAACACGACACTGCCGCGCCGCGGCGCGAGCAGCCCGGAGATCGTCTTGAGCGTCGTCGACTTGCCGGCGCCGTTGTTGCCGAGCAGCGCCACGATCTCGCCGCCGCGCACATCGAGCGCGACGCCGCGGAGCGCGTGGATCTCACCGTAGTACACGTCGACGTCGTGCAGGGCGAGCATGGCTCAGGGCGCGGCGCGGCCCGGTGCGGCACGCCGGCCTAGATAGGCCTCGATGACGCGGACGTCGGCCTGGACCTCGCGCGGCGCGCCTTCGGCGATCTTTTCGCCATGGTCGAGGACCGTCACGCGGTCCGACACTTCCATGACCACTCGCATGTTGTGCTCGATGAGGATGATGGCGATGCGCAGCTCGGCGACGAGACGGCGCAGCAGGCCCATGAGCGTGCCGGCCTCGCCCTGCGTCATGCCGGCGGTCGGCTCATCGAGGAGGAGCAGTGCAGGATCGGACGCCAGCGCGCGCGCGAGCTCGAGGCGACGCTGCTCGCCGTACGGCAGGTTGCGGGCCACCTCGTTGGCCTTGCCGCGCAGTCCGACGCGCTCCAGCAGCGCGACCGCCCGCTGCCACAGCCCGCGCTCGATCGTGTTGAAGCGACGGCCACGCGACAGCACGTCACCCAGCCCGAGCTCGATGCGCGTGTGCATGCCGACGAGCACATTCTCGGCCGCCGTCATGTTCGCGAACAGCCGGATGTTCTGGAACGTGCGGCACACACCCAGCGCGGTGATCTGGTCCGGGCGGAGCCCGACGAGCGGCTGTTCGCGAAAGCTCACCGTGCCACCGTCCGGCCGGTACAGGCCGGTGAACACGTTGAAGAGCGTCGTCTTGCCGGCGCCGTTAGGGCCGATGATCGATGCGATCCCGCCGTCGAGCGCGAAGCTGACGCGCTGCAGTGCGGTGAGGCCGCCGAACGTTTTCGTGACCTCGAGCGCTTCGAAAAGCGCGCTCACCGCTCGCCGAGCTCCCGCTGTCGCCGCCGGGCGGGGAAGATACCCTGCGGTCGGAAAATCATCATCAGGACGAGGATGAGCCCGAAGATCATCCGCTCGTACTTCGCCGGCTCGAGCTGCGTCGGCAGTGTCGCCAGGTTGTACCCGAAGATCGTCACCCCGGCGTTCTTGAGCTCGTTGAGCCAGAGCGACAGGCCCTTCAGCACCTGGAGATTCAACACGGTCACCACGGTCGCGCCGATGATCGCGCCGGGAATGCTGCCCATGCCGCCGAGAATGACCATGGCCAGCACACCGATCGATTCGAGAAACGTGAACGACTCGGGATTGATGAACACTTGCTTGGCCGCGAACACCACACCCATCACGCCGGCGAACGAGGCGCCGGAGGCAAACGCGAGCAGCTTGGCTCGGACGAGCGGCACACCCATTGCCTGGGCAGCGAGCTGGTCTTCGCGCATCGCCTCCCAGGCGCGGCCGATGTGCGAGTCCTCGAGCCGGCGATTGACGAGTATGACGACGACGACGATCAGCAGAACGAGGAAGTAGAACCCGACCGCATACGAGACCTCGGCCGGCAGCGGCGGGCGCGAGATCGGGGTGATACCGCGCGGCCCGTTCGTCACGTTGATCGGCTTGTCGAGATTGTTCGCGAGCACGCGAATGACCTCGCCGAAGCCCAGCGTCACGATCGCGAGGTAGTCACCGCGCAGCCGCAGCACCGGCAAGCCGAGCAAGACGCCCGTGCCGGCCGCGAGGGTAAGCCCGAACACCAGGAACGGATAGAACCACCACGAGGCGAGGGGAAACGGACCGCCACCGAATAGTACCGCCGCGTGGGGCGAGCCGAAGATTGCCCATGAATACGCGCCCACCGCGAAGAACGCGACGTAGCCCAGGTCGAGGAGGCCGGCCAGACCGACGACGATGTTCAAGCCGAGCGCCAACGCTACGAAGATTCCGACCTGGGTTGCGACTTCCAGGTAGTAGCCGTTGTAGGCGCCGATCAGCGGCATGAGCACGAGCAACGCGATTGCCAGCAGCGCGGCCCGTAGCCGGCCCGGAATCCGAGCCACATACGCATAGAGGACACTGCCCTGGAACAGCAGGAAGACGAGAATCGAGCGTGGGAACACCGCCACGGCGGCGCTGGATAACGCGATGAACGCCACCGCCGCCGCGGCCGCCATCACGCCCGCTCTCGGACGACTTCGCCGAGCAGCCCCTTGGGACGAAAGATCAAGATCAGGATGAGCACCGAGAAGGCGAAGATGTCCTTGTACTCCGCGCCGAACGCGCCGCCGGTGAGCAGCGACATGTACGACGCGGCGAACGCCTCGAGCAGGCCGAGCACGATGCCGCCGAGCATTGCGCCGGGGATGTTGCCGATGCCGCCCAGCACCGCGGCGGTGAACGCCTTCAGCCCGGGAATGAACCCCGTATAGGGATTGATGAGGCTGTACTGCACGCCGAACAGGACGCCGGCGGCGCCGCCCATCGCGCCGCCGATCAGGAACGTGAGCGAGATGATTCGGTTCACGTCGATGCCCATCAGGCTCGCCGCGGCTTGATCCTCCGCGACGGCACGCATGGCCGTCCCGATCCGCGTCCGGTTCACCAGCGCGTGCAGCGCCCACAGCATCAGCAGCGCAGCGACGATGACGACGAGCGACTTCGCCGAGACGTCGATGGTCGAGGTCAGCTCGAACCGCTCATTGAGCGGCTCCAGCGTTGGATACACCAGGTTGAACGCGTTCCGCCAGAGCGACTCCACGAGGCGGATCACGTCCTGCAGGAAGAAGGACATGCCGATGGCGGAGATGAGCGGAATCAGCCGGGGCGCGGCTCGGAGCGGTCGATAGGCGACGCGCTCGATCGAAACGGCGAGCAGGCCGCTCGCGAGCATCCCAGCCAGCATGACGCCCAGCAGAAGGAGTGGCCACCATCCGGTGTCGAGCGCGCCCACGCGCTTGAGTCCCAAGAGAATCTCGACGCCGACGAACGCGCCCACGATGAAGATCTCGGAGTGCGCGAAGTTGATGAACTCGAGGACCCCATACACCATCGTGTAGCCCAGCGCGATCAGCGCGTACATGAAGCCGAGTAGGAGTCCGTCGAGCAGGACCTGAGGAAAGATGCCGACGAGGAGTTCGAAGTCCATGGGCGGTCGGTGGCGGCGGCACCGCGACCTGTCGGCCGATCCGGTGCCGCCGCCGTGGACGAGGCTTACTTCTTCATCGCCGGCGCCGCGATGGCCAGGCGCTTGGCTTCCTTGTTATCGCTCCACTTCTCGGGGTTGTCGGTGGTCACGTGCATGATGTAGTAGGTCGCCTTCTTGGGGTCGCCCTTGTCGTCGAAGTCGATCGTTCCGGTCATGCCGCTGTACTTGACCTTGCGGATCGCCGTGCTGACCGCCTCGCGCGTCGCCGCCTTGCCGCCCTTCGTCACATCTTCGAGTGCCTTGATGGCGATCGCCGTGGCCACGTACGACTCGGCCGCATACGGCTCTGGGTTCTTACCGAACTTCTTCTTGTACTCCTCACCGAACTGCTTGGCCTGCGGACTCGAAGCCGGCGCGGCGGCGGTGGTGTAGTAGGTTCCCACGACCGACTTGCCACCGATCTTGACGAAGTCGGACGAGTCCATCCCGTCCGGGCCGAGGAACTTCGCCTTCACGCCCTTCTCACGCGCCTGCTTGAAGAACGGCGCCCCCTGATCGTAGATGCCGCCGAAGTAGACGAGGTCGGGATTCTTGGCCTTGATCGGGGTGATGATCGGATCGAAGTTCGACTTTTCCTCGGTGCCCTCGAAGCCGGCGATCTTCACGCCCTTCTTTTCGAGGTCGTTCTTGAATGCTTCGGCGACGCCCTGCCCGTACGTCGTCTTGTCGTGGAGGACGTACGCGGTCTTGACCTTCAACGTCCCGGCCGCGAACTCGGCGCCGACCGGCCCCTGGACGTCGTCACGCCCACACACCCGGTTGACGTTCGGATAGCCGCGGTCGGTGATCTTCTCGTTGGTGTTGGCGGGCGAGATCATCGCCAG
Source organism: Candidatus Methylomirabilota bacterium (assembly GCA_046723475.1). Classification (GTDB taxonomy): domain Bacteria; phylum Methylomirabilota; class Methylomirabilia; order Rokubacteriales; family CSP1-6; genus AR12. The sequence goes on along the minus strand of JBKOUQ010000156.1, from coordinate 15,617 downwards.
GTTGTCTTCCTTGTAGACCTCCGACGACGGAATGGCGACGCCCGAGTTCAAATGCCCGATGACGACCATGATCGCCTTGTCGGCGATGATGTTCTTGGCGTTCGACACGCCGACGTCGGGCTTCGCCTGATCGTCGTAGGGGACGAGCTCGACCTTGTAGCCCGCCTTTTCGAGATTGCCCTTGAACTTTTCGATTGCGAGCTGAGTGCCGAGCTTGATGCCCTCGCCCAGCGCCGCCTGACCGCCGCTAAGCGGGCTCTGCGTGGCGATCTTGATCGTCTTCCCCTGCGCGGCGGGCCCCGACCCCATCGGCAGGAGGGCCATGGCGATCACCGCGGCGAGTGCTACGGCGCTGCGGATACGAGTCGAAGTCATACGGTCCCTCCTTGAACGTTGATAGATCGAGGGGTTGCGCGCCGCCCATTATATATAGCGACGCCGGGAGGCCGGTCAAGCTGCTCGCGCAGTGCGGACCAGCTCGACGAACCGTTGCGTTGCCGCCCTCGGATCCGGCACCGCGCAGACTGCGGAAATGACCGCCACCCCATCGGCGCCCGCGCGCACGACCTCCCCGACGTTGTCGTGCGTGATACCGCCGATCCCCACGAGTGGAACGCCGATCTCGGGCCGAAGTTTCCGGATGAGGGCCGGCCCGACGAGCTCGAAGTCCGGCTTGGTCCGCGTGGCGAACATCGATCCGACGGCAACGTAGTCGGCGCCATCGTCGCGGGCCGCGCGCGCCTGCTCCACGCTGTGCGTCGACACGCCGAGCAGCATGCCAGCGCGGAGCAACGGCCGGGCGACGCGCGCAGGCAGGTCGTCCTGTCCGAGATGCACGCCGTCGGCGTCGACCGCCATCGCGAGATCGACGCGGTCGTTGACGATGAAGGTCACTCCGGACCCCCGGCAGCGGTCCCGAAGGCGCCGGGCTAGGGGCAGCAGCCGGCCCGACGGCCATTCTTTCTCCCGCAGCTGCACCATTCGGCACCCGCCGTCGATGACGGCGGCGAGCAGATCGTCGAGATCGCGGCCGGCCGCTGCGGTCCGGTCGAGGACCACGTAGAGCGCGGGATCGATCAATGGTGCAGGCGCGCGGCGTCGGCGCTGGTGAAGCGGCCGTCCACGAAGGCATCGTCGGTGAGAACTTTGAGGTGGAACGGTAGAGTCGTCTTGACGCCTTCGATCACGGTCTCGCGCAGCGCCCGTCGCATGCGCTCGATCGCCTCGGCGCGATCGCGACCGCGGACGATGATCTTACCGAGTAGCGAGTCGTAGAACGGGGGTACCGCATACGGCGCCATCAGGTGGCTGTCGACGCGGACACCGAACCCCCCCGGCGGGATCCACGCGGTGACCCGCCCGGCGCTCGGGGCAAACGTTTCTGGATCTTCGGCGTTCACGCGGCATTCGATCGCATGCCCCTCGAAGCGGACGCCGTCTTGCCGGTATCCTAGCGGCTCGCCGGCGGCGATACGGATCTGTTCCCTGATGAGATCCAGACCCGTGATCGCTTCGGTGACCGGGTGCTCGACCTGGATGCGCGTGTTCATCTCGATGAAGTAGTAGCTGCCGTCGGGCGCGACAAGGAATTCGACGGTGCCCGCGCTGACGTAGTTGACCGCCGCGGCCGCGAGCAGCGCCGCGCGGTGTAGCCCCGACCGTGTCTCGGCCGACAGGGACGGCGCCGGCGATTCCTCGATCAGCTTCTGGTGGCGCCGCTGGACCGAGCAATCGCGCTCTCCCAGGTGGACGCGAATCCCGTTGCGGTCACCGAGGACCTGCACCTCGACGTGCCGCGACTCCTCGATGTACTTCTCGCAGTAAATCTCCGACGACCCGAATGCCGCTCCGGCTTCTGCCTGGCAGGCGGCGAACGCCTGGGCGGCGCCGGCGTGGTCGCGCACGATGCGCATGCCGCGCCCGCCCCCTCCGGCGGAGGCCTTGAAGATGACCGGATAGCCGGCTTCGTCGGCAACCTCGAGCGCCTCCGCCTCGTTCTTGAGCGGAAGCTCGCTGCCGGGGACGACGGGCACGCCGGCCTGCTTGGCGATCACGCGCGCCTGGGCTTTGTCGCCCATCAATCGGATCGCCTCCGGAGCCGGACCGATGAAGGTGAGCCCGGAGGCGCGACACACATCGGCAAACGTTGCGTTCTCCGAGAGGAAGCCGTACCCCGGATGGATGGCCTCACTGTCGGTCACGACCGCCGCCGAGATGACCGACGGCATGTTGAGGTAGCTGGCGCGTGGCGCGTCCGGACCGATGCAGATCGTCTCATCCGCCAACCGGACCGGCAGCGAGTGGGCATCGGCGGTCGAGTGCGCGATGACGGTACGGATGCCCATCTCGCGGCACGTGCGCATGATGCGCAGCGCGATCTCACCGCGGTTGGCTATCAGGATTTTATGAAACAAACGACCGCCGGCTCAGCGCACGGGTTCGATGAGGAACAGCCGCTGACCGTACTCCACGGGCTGGCCGTTTTCGACGAGGACCTTCACGATTCGCCCGGCGGCCTTGGCCTCGATCTCGTTCATCAGCTTCATCGCTTCGATGATGCAGAGAATCTGGCCTTCCTTGACGACGTCACCCTCGCGGACGAACGGCTCTGCCGTTGGCCCAGACGCGCGATAGAACGTCCCGACCATCGGAGCCTCGACGGTGATCACGTTGGGCGGAACGGTGTCGACCACGACGGGCTCGACAGACGCGGTGCCCGGCACGCTGACCGCCGCGGCCGGCACGGCGTGGACGACCGCGGGGACCGTCGGACTCGCGCGCTGAACGCGAAGGCGCATGCCGGCGGACTCGACTTCGATCTCCGACAATCCGAGCTCGGTCGCAATCGCCGCCACCCGTCGCGTGAGATCGACCAGACGGTCGTCGGCTCCGGGTGCGGACGAGGCGGGGCGGCTGCGACGCGCCATCAGCCGGCCGCCGCCACGCGCCCGAGATACTCACCGGTCCGCGTGTCCACCTTGACGACGTCGCCTTCATTGAGAAAGAGCGGGACCTGGACCACGGCGCCGGTTTCGAGCGTGGCGGGCTTCGTTCCGCCCTGCGCGGTGTCGCCGCGAACGCCCGGGTCCGTGCGTGCGATGGCGAGCTCGACGAAGTTCGGCAGCTCCACCGTCGTTGGCGAGCCGTCGATGTAAAGCACGTCGACCTCGGTGTTCTCCTTCAGGTATTCGCGGGCCTCGCCGACCTCGTCGGCCGACATGGACACCTGCTCGTAGGTCTCCATGTCCATGAAATGGTACCGGTCGTCCTTGTAGAGGAACTGCATGTGCTTCTCGTCGTATTCGACGAGCTCCACCTTCTCACCCGACCGGAACGTATTGTCGATCACCTTGCCCACACGCATGTGCTTGAGCTTGGTGCGCACGAAGGCGCCGCCTTTGCCGGGCTTCACGTGCTGGAAGTCGACGATGGCATACGGCTGCCCGTCGAACACGATGCGCAAACCCTTCTTGAAGTCCGCGGTCGACACCTGCATAGGCGGTTCTCAGCCTTTCCGTCGCGAGCGGCTGCGGAGGGCCGCTTCGAGTCCCTCTCGCGCACCGGCATCGTCGGGATCGTTTCGCAACAACCGTGTGAACACGATAGCCGCCTCGTCGGCCAAGCCCTGATCCAGGCAGAGACGCCCGAACGGAATGGTCACGAACGTGTCGTCGCCCAGCAGCCGCGCCACCCCGGATTCGCTCGCGGGCGCTTCCGCTCTCAACAGGCCGAGAAGCGCGCGCGATTCACGATCGCCCGGATCGAGGCTCGCCGCTAGCTCGAGGTGACGGACGGCATCGTCGATCCGCCCGAGCCTTCGATGAACCTCCGAAGCGAGCCGATGACATTGTACGTCCTTGGGCGTGACGTGGAGAATCGCGTCGATTTCGGCCAGGGCGCCGTCCAGATCCGGGCGACCGATCAGCGCCTTGGCGAGGATCAGACGCGCGGTGGTGTACTGCGGATGGCGCTTCAGGCCTTCGCGGCACAGGGCCACCGCCTCTTCGAGGCGGCCGGCCTTCCGATAGAGGTCGGCGAGGACCGCGAAGCCCAGTGACGTGGGGTCGCGGGCCAGCCGCTCTTCGTACCGGCGAATCGCTGCCGCCAGCGCGAGCTCGGCCGGGGCGGTCGTCGCGGTGGTCGGCTGCTCGGTCACCGCGAGCCCTCCGCAATCGACACGATCGCGGCGCGTACGTCGTCCGGCGGCACGTCGTACACGACCCGAAACGACCCGATCGACGGGGCAAGCACGAACGGCACCCGTCCGTCGCGCGCCTTCTTGTCGTGCGCGATCGCGGCGAGCACCGCCTCGGGATCGACGGTGGCTACCTCCACGGGTAGTCCCAGCGCGCGCAGGAGCGTTTCCTGACGTCGGGTGGTAGACCGGTCGGCGAGGCCGCGCCGCTCGGCAAGCCGCGCCTCGGCCACCATGCCCAGCGCGACGGCTTCGCCGTGCGTCCACGTGTCGAACCGGGTGGCGGCCTCGAGGGCGTGTCCGATCGTGTGGCCGTAGTTCAGAGCAAAACGCCATTCGCCTTTCTCTTCGGGGTCGCGCTGGATGACAGCGGCCTTCAGACGGCATGAGCCCCCGATGATACGCGTCAAGGTCGGCAGGTCGCGCGCGAGGAGGGCCGCCGCGGAGCGCTCGACGTCTTCGAAATAAGCGGCGTCCAGAACGACCCCGTGTTTCACGATCTCGGCGAGGCCGGAGCGAAAATCCCGTTCCGGCAGGGTGAGCACGACGCTGGGGTCGACGACCACCAGGCGCGGCTGATGGAATGCGCCGATCAGGTTTTTCGCCTTGGGGTGGTCGATCGCGGTCTTGCCGCCGATGGACGCGTCTACCTGCGCGAGCACGGTCGTGGGCAGCGGGACGAAGTTCGCGCCGCGCATGTACGTCGCCGCGACGAACCCCGCGACGTCCCCGACCGCGCCTCCGCCCAATGCAAGCACGGTCGACGTCCGGTCGGCGCCGAGCGCGAGCAGCCGGTCCCAGCAGTGCTCGGCGACGGCGAGCGTCTTGGCCGCTTCGCCGTCCGGGACTTCGAGCACCGCGACCGAGAGGCCGGCGCGCTCGAGGCCGGTCACGAGGTCGGCGCCGTGCGCCTTCAGGATGCCGGCATCCGTCACGAGCACCGCCCGCGAGCCGACGCGAAGCTCGCGCAGGCGCATCCCGACGCTGGCAAGCGCGCCGGGCTCGACGACGATCGAATAGGATCGGTTACCCAGATCGACCGGAATGAGCATTGTCCTGGATGATAGCGCCGCGCGGGCGCTACCAGCTCTTCAGACTGTCCAGATATGCGCGATGGTTGTGGCGCATCTCGCCGACGCTGTCGCCGCCGAATTTTTCGAGCAGGGCATCGGCGAGGACGATGGCCATCATGGCCTCGCCGACGATCCCTGCGGCCGGCACGGCGCACACGTCGCTGCGCTCGACGACGGCCTCGACCGGCTCCTTTGTCGCGAGATCGACGGACTTCAGTGGCGTGCGCAGCGTCGACAGCGGTTTCATCGCCGCGCGGACGACGACGGGCTGGCCGTTCGTCACACCGCCCTCGAGCCCACCCGCGTTGTTCGTCGAACGCCTGAAGCCCGCCGTCGCGTCGAACAGGATTTCATCGTGGACCGCGGACCCGGGGCGGCGCGCGGTGTCGAAGCCGAGGCCGAATTCACACCCTTTGATCGCCTGGATGGAGCACAGCGCTTGCGCCAGCCGGCCGTCGAGCCGACGGTCCCACTGCACGTACGAGCCGAGTCCCACCGGGCATCCGAGCGCCACGACCTCGAACACGCCGCCCAGCGTGTCGCCCTTGGTCTTCGCGTCGTCGATCGCGGCGATGATCGCCGCCTCGGCAGCGGCATCGGCACAGCGGACCTCCGACGCTTCCGCGCGCTGGGCGACCTCATCCCATCCGATGTCCAGTTCGCCGACGCGGACACCACCGATCTCGGTGACGTGGCTCACGATCGTGACCCCGAACTGCGCGAGCAGTCGCTTGGCGACCCCGGCCACCGCCACCCGCGCCGTGGTCTCGCGTGCACTCGAGCGTTCGAGGACGTTCCGGATGTCACGGTGGCCGTACTTCATCGCCCCGGCGAGATCCGCGTGTCCTGGCCGGGGCCGGGTGACCTCCTTCTTGGCCACTCCCGCCTCAGGGGCCGCCACGCCCATCGTCGATTTCCAGTTGTCCCAATCGCGATTCGCGATCGAGAGCGTGATCGGTGAGCCGAGCGTGGCGCCCCAACGGACGCCGGAGAGGATGTGCACCTGGTCCCGTTCGATCTTCATCCGGCCGCCGCGGCCGTAGCCGCGCTGGCGCCGAGCAAGGTCGCCGTTGATGTCGACTTCACTCAGCGCCAGGCCGGCAGGAACGCCGTCGATGATGGCCGTCAGCGCCTCACCGTGGGACTCTCCCGCGGTGAGGAAGCGGAAGACTCCCCCCATAGGGGGCTAGCTTACCGCGAAGCGGTGCCGGTCTGCAGAGCGGCCTTCGGCGCGTCGCGCCGGACGATGGTCGGGGTCACGAACACCACGAGCTCCCGGTTCGGCTGAGTCTGGCTGAGCTTCGACTTGAAGAGCCAGCCGAAGACCGGAATGTCGCCGAAGAGCGGAATCTTTCGAATCGTCTCTGTATCGGTGCGCTGCGTGATGCCGCCCACGACGAGTGTGTCGCCTTCCTTGACGAGGACCTCGGTCTCGGTCCGGCGCTTGTTGATCGCCGGGACGAGCGCGCCACCACCCAGGTTGATCAGATCGCCCGCGGAGTTGTCCTCGACCACGAGCTTCATCTTGATACGGCTGACGTTGTTCGGTTCGTACACGACCGTCGGCGTCACGTCGAGGCGAAGCGCGGCCTCCTTGAACTGAACCTGGGTACCGGCCGAGCTCACGGTGGCGTACGGGATTTCGCTGCCGAGGACGATCGACGCCTTGGCGTTCTCGACGGTGACGATCTCCGGCTTCGACAGCGAGCGCGACTTTGTCTGGTTCTCGAGCGCCTGGAGAGCCAGATTCAGGTTGAAGTTCGTTCCGATGATGCCGAACGAGACGCCGCCCGTCGGCAGGTTAGACGGCAGCAGGTTGACGGCGTTGCCACCCAGCGGAAGCCCGGTCAGCGAGCTGATCGGGAGCAACTGACCGAGCGGGAACGGGTTGTTCGGGCTGACCAGCTGATTAGTGCTCTGGGTCAGTATGCCGGCGAGGCCCGGCCCAATCTGAGAGCCGCCGAAGCCGCTAAGCGTTTCCGTATCCGTCGCGCGCTGGCCGATGTCAACACCCCGGACGACCTGCTGGCCGCCGGCCCGGCTGAACGGCGCATAGCCCTGGCCCACGAGGATGTTCGAGCCGTTCCGGCCTGTGCCCGCGCCGCCCCACTGCACACCGATCTCGAACAGATCGGTCCGGTTGATCTCGTTCAGCCGGGCCTCGATTTTCACCTGCGGGAGCGGAATGTCGAGGTTCTCGCGGATCAGCTTCTTGATCCGCTCCAGGTCATTCGCGTAGTGGCGGATGAAGATCGAGTTGGTCGGCTTGTGCGCGCGGATGGTGATGCCCTTCGCGAGGACGTCCGCCGAGCTCGTGATGATCGGCGCAGGTGGCGGAGTGGCACCCGGCCCGAACACGTTCGAGAACGGCGGCGCCGGGATCGGGGCGATCGAGGGCGCTACCGCGGGCGCCGAGCCCCCCTCCGGGATACCGAGGATGCCGGACAGCGTTTTCGCCATGTCCTCGGGATCGGCGTAGGCCAGGCGGATCGTCTCTTCCTTGAGTGGGCCGCGCGCGACCGCCTCCGCGGCTGCGGCTTCGGCGGCGAGCTGCTTGCCGCGTGCCTCGGCCTCCTTGAGCGTGGCTTCCGCCACCTTCGTCCGCACGTCCGCCTCGGCCTTGAGCTTGGCTTCTTCCACGCGCGCCTTGGCCTCGCGCTCCTTGGCGAGCTGGTCGGCAGACACGATCCGAATGACGTTGTCACGCTCGGTCTTCACGAGCCCGCGCGCTTCCATGATCGTGTCGAGCGCCAGCTCCCACGGCACGTTGCGCAGCGAGATCGACATCTTGCCCTTGACGTCGTCGCCGATGACGATGTTCCGGCCGCTCTCGGCGGCGAGAATCCTCAGCAGGTTCACGACGTCGGCATCCTTGAAGTCGAGCGAGATCAGCCGCTGACCCGCGCGCGGAGCCGGCGCGACCGGCGCGTTCGGCGTCGGCGAAGTCGGTGCTGCGCCCGAGGGCGCCACTTGCGCCTGGGCGATACGCACCTTGGGCGCGAGCTTGGCAACGGCCGGCTTCACCGTGGTCTTTGCCTCGGTCGCATCCGAGCGGTCGTCGGTCATCGTACTCGCCGCGACGGTATCCGACGCCGCCTTGGCCTCCCGCGACGTCGGGATGACGATCGCAAGTCCGGCATCGTCTTCACGGATCGCGTACCCGACTTTGCGATCCAGCTGAACGACGACCCGCGCGACGCCCTTCTTGTATTGGCTGCCACGGATCTGCTTGAGCGGCGAGGCGACCACGTCCAGCGGGTTCTTGCGCCACGCGTAATCCGTGTCGTCGAAGTCGATCACCAGGCGCGTCGGCGTGTCGATGAGCTCGGCCTGATACTTGGCGGGCGCCGACGTCTTGACGAACACGGTGACCGCGTCTGGTTGGGTCGCGACGGTGATGTCGCTGAGCTTCACCGTGGGTGCCGCCTGCTGCGCCGGTACCCGTGTGGTGACGGTGAGGAGGAGCATCATCACGAGGACCACAACACGCCGTGTAGTCATTTAGTTGGCCGCCAGTCGTAGGACGACACGCTGCGCGGGGGCTCCACCCTTCGGCCCCACCGCGAACACCACGTTGTCGGCGCCGATTTCCATCAACCGGCCGTCGCCAAGCGTGTCGCCTGGTTTGAGGATGTAACCGATTCCCTCTTGGGTTTCGACGAGAGCAAGCGTTGAGCGAGCACCACGCACGATTCCCGTCAGCTTGGTGGTGATCACCGAGAGGCCGCCGGAGATCGTCGTGACCTGGACTTCGACGAACGGATCCTTGCGGCCCTTGTCCTCGTACTTCGGTGCCTCGCCGGCCGGGATCTGGGGCGTCGCGGGTACAAGGTTCGACCCGGCCTGTGGCGCGGCCTCGCCCGGCCGCACCGCGGCGACCTGAGCGGGTGCCACGGCGGGTTTCGCCGACGGCGTCGGCGCCGGCGGGGCTCCGCCGCATGCCGCGAGCGTGGCGCAGACGCCGCCGAGCGCGACCATGGCGATCGACGTCTTCATGAGCGCACCTCGGTCCGGTCGGGCAGCGCCGCCGCCGGTTTCGGCGCGGCGGGCGCGCCGGGCTTCGGTGCTGCCGCCGGTGCGTCGCGGTACATGTACGTGGCGAGCGTCAGATCCGCCCGGAGCACGGACCGGCCCTTCGTGAGGCCGGTCAGCTTCATGTCCCCGAGCTTGACGACACGCTCGAGCCCGGCGACGCGCTCGAAAAACTGGCCGAGCTGGTGATAACCGCCTTCGGCGGTGATCGTGATCGGAATCTCGGCGACGTATTCGCGCTGCTTGGCGTCGCGCGGCTGGAACAGCGCCACACCGAGGCCCGACGCTTGCGCGGCCTCGTTGACCGCGCGGTACAGGCCAGGCGTCTCTTTTTCGGTCGGCAGCTTGGCCTTGAGAAGATCGAGCTTGGCCTGCAGCTCGGCGACCTCGCGGCGGAACCGTTGCAGCTCGGCGACCTGCGAGCGTGCCTGCCCCAGCTCGGTCGCGAGCTGCTGGCGCCGGGCATCGAGCGCCGCGATTTCTACCTGGACCGGGGCGAGCAGCAGGAACCACCCGGCCGCGACGATCCCGACCAGGCCAGCGACCCCGAGGATGATCTTCGGAAGCTTCGGTCCGTCCACGAACGTCTGCAGGAACGGCGGCATGGCCATCGCTACACCTCAAACCGGCAGGTGACTTCGAACGTCACCAGCACGGGACTCTTGCTGAGGTCCTGCCGCGACACGACGATGTCGACGTCCTTGAACTTGCCCGACTGTCGAAGGTTGTTCATGAACTCGGACACGGCGCGCGTCGAGAAGGCCGATCCGGCGATCTTCAGCGACGTGCCCTTGTCCTCGAACGAGGTGATCCACAGATCCCTCGGAACGGTGTCGACGAATGCGTCGAGCAGGTGGACGGGTCGACCCTGTCCCTGGACGAGATCCTCGACGACCTGGACACGCTTGCGAATGTCGGCGAGCTGCGCCTTGACGTTGGTGCCTTGGTCGAGCGTCGCCTTCAGCGAGTCGATCTCTCGGGCCGTGCGGTCGTTCTCCGCCACGAGCCGGCTCTTCTCCGAGAAGAGGTTCCACCAGGAATAGCCGACGCCGAGCACCGCGACGACGTACACGATTCCGAACAGCAGCCCGAGCCCGATCGGCAGGCTCGGCAGGCTGAGACCAGGTCCGCGGCGACGTCGTGTCTCGGCAGGCGCGAGGTTGATCCTGATCACTTCGCAGGCTCCTTGTCTCCGGACCGACGCAATCCGAGCCCGACGGCGACCGCGAGCGCCGGCGCCATCACGGCCACGTCCTCGGCATAGGCAGGCGCTACGTCGATGCGTTCGAACGGCCGGGCGAGCTCGACCGGGATACCCCAGTTCGATGCGAGGTATTCGTTCAGGCCAGGAAGCTGCGCGCAGCCGCCGGCGAGGACGATCTTGCCGATCCGCTCCGATTCCGCGGTCGAGGCGAAGTAGTCGAAGGTGCGCTGCACCTCGAGCGAGAGCTCGCGAGAGATGGCTTCGAGCGGCGGCACGAGCGTCTCCCACTTCACGCCCACGTCCTTGCCGAGCTTCGCCTCCTCCGCCTGCTGGAACGAGATCCCGAGCCGCTGGGCGATCGCCTGGGTGTAGTTGTTGCCGCCGAACGGGATATCGCGGGCGAAGATCGTCGCGCCCCCACGGACGACGTTCGTCTTCATGATCGCCGCCCCGATGTCGATGAGCGCGACCGCCTCGTCCGCGTCGCTCGGGAAGTTCAGCTCCCACTGATTGCCGAGCGCGAAGCCGTCGACGTCCACGATCACCGGGTTGAAGCCGGCCTGGTCGACGACGGCCATGTACTCGTTGACCTTCGACTTCTTCACCGCGACGAGGATGACGTCCATCTGCCCTTGCGAGCGGCCCAGGGTGTGGTGGTCGATGAAGACCTCTTCGATCGCGAACGGAATGTGGTGTTCCGCCTCGAGCATCACGACGTCATGGACTTCCTTGGCGGGCACCTCGGGAATCTGGACCTTCTTGATGATCAGCTCGCGTCCGCAGACCGCAATCGCGGCGTCCGCGCCGGCAACGCCGGCCTTGGCGACCGCCTCCTTGATCGCGTCTGCGACGGTCTGAGCGTCCCGGATCGATCCGTCGGCGATCGTGTCGGCCGGAAGCGAGACCGACGCCATTCCGACGAGGTGCGTTCCGTTGCCGTTCTTCATCTGGACGACCTTCACCGCGCTCGTCCCGATGTCCAACCCGAAGGTGTCCGACGTCTTTCGCAGTCGCTTGACGATGCTCAGCACGTCATTTTCCCCTCGTCGAGTATAGGATTATCGATCGTTGCGACCAATCTTTTCCCGTCGAAACGCACGGCGACAACGCCTCTTCGACCGTTCACGCGCTTGCCCACCGGACTAGATCTCGCGCCAGTTCGTGATCGAATGCAGTGCGCGGAGCCGTCGCAGCGCATCGGCGTTCGTCGACGATCCCGGCGGCAGGGGCGCACGCTGGACGACCACTTCGATCGTCGTCGCGGCGCGCTTGAACGTCCCCGTCGACCGCATGATCACCGTGCTATTCGCGTCGATGCGCGGCGATGTGTCCATCGGCGGGCGCGTGGTCGCGCTCAGACCGGTCAGCGCCGCGTCCGCGACACCGGAGTCGTTGCGGACCATCACGCTGAACGTCCCATTGCCCGGACCGGCGACCGTGCTGTCTGTGAGCCCAGCGATCGCGACCCAGGGCTGTGTCGTGGTCGCGCCCGCGAGCAGCGACGTCCACGTCCCGTCGGCGTCCGCCGTCTCCACCAGGACGTTGAATCCGCGTTCGACGCCGGCTTCGGCGAGATAGCGCGCCCGAGTGCCGTCGGCGAGATTGCGCGAGATCTGCGGCTCGAGCGAGCTGATCGAGAGAAAGGCGGCCAGCAGCCCGCCGAGACCGAGAAGTAACAGCAGGGTCAGGACCAGCGCGACTCCGCGCTCCTCGTAGAAGAGGCGCCCGCGTCGTCGCGGCGCCGGCGTCACGCTCTCGGTCCCAGGACGGTGACCAGATCTACCGCACGAGGCTGATCGAGTGAGCCCGCGCTGGTCACCGGTTGGTAGCTTACTCGGACTTGGATTTCCTTGCACCACAATGGTGATGCGGGACAGCCGACTCCCGCCGTCACGGGCGTGATCACCGTGCTCCGGATGTACGACGCGCCGGCCGTGGGACCGTCCTGGCAGTTCGGTGCCCCCGCCGGAACGCTTGCGGGACGGCAGTACTCGATCGTGGAACCCGCCTCGAGCGCGCTCGACGCGAAATCCACCATGGCGCGGGCGCGCAGCTGCTCGATGCGCTGCTCGGCGAGGAAGACTGCGGCCGTTTCGCCGCCGCCCGTCGCGACGCCGCTCGTGGCGTGCTGAAAGCCGCTCGCGATCGCGAGCATGCCGATGGTCAATACGGCGGTCGCGATGAGTACCTCCGCGAGCGTGAAGCCGGTCCCCCGCTGGACTATTGCACCCTCACTCGGCCCGAGGCGGCCACGATCACGGCGCGAGTGCCGCCGTTCGGATTGGTCACGGTAAACGTGCCAGCGAGGCTGGCCGCGCCGAGCGACGTGAAGACCACGGGCCCACCGGCAACGGCGATGCTGTTCTCCAGCCGGATGAGCCCGCTGTTGTCCGTACCGGGGCCCGTCCAGATCGCGCCCGCGGTGCACGTTGCATTCGCGTTCTCGCGGTACCGGATGTTCGTTCCCGAGACCTCGGCGCAATAGTTCCGATTGCCCGAGATCGCAAGCTGGCGCGCGCGATTGATGGCGGCCGCGAGCTCCGCGGCGCCCGCGGTCGTCGACGACGTCCGCCAGTACGACATGAACAGCGGCGTCGCGAGGGCGGCGATCACCCCGATCATCGCGATGACGACAAGGAGCTCCGTCATCGAAAACGCCGCTTCGTGCGATGTCACATTCCTAGTCCGGCGACGTACCATTGCACGACTCCTTCTCCCCAAAACAGCGCGGCGGCTCCCCCGAGTGCAAGGAAAGGACCAAACGGGATCGCATCCTTGCGGCCGCGCAGTCCGAGGGCCATCAGAACTCCCGCACACAGCCCACCGGCGACCACACCGACGAGCAGCGCGATGAGCCCCATCTTCCAGCCGAGAAAGGCGCCGAGCATCGCACCGAGCTTCATGTCGCCGGCGCCCATGCCGCCGCCGCTCGCGACGATCACGACGAAAAAGACCCCGCCTCCGAGCGCGATTCCGAGCGCGAGATCTGCCCAGCCGACGTGGCGGGTCGCCACGTTGGCAGTGACGCCTGCCAGAATGCCCGGCAACGTGATCGCGTCGGGGATGATCTGGTGGCGCAGATCGATCACGGTAATGGCGACGAGGGCGGCGAGCAGCGCTGCGGCGACAACGAACTCCGGCGTCGGCCCGAAGGTCCACCAGGCGTATCCGAACAGCGCGCCGGTGGTCGCTTCGACGAACGGATACTGCCATGAGATCCGTGCCGCACAGCGTCGGCACCGTGCGCGCAGCAGGGCGAACGACACGAGCGGAATGTTGTCGTACCAGGCGATCGGCGCCCCGCAGCCCGGGCACGCCGAACGAGGAGCCCACAGGCTTCGATGCTCCGGCAGACGCGCGATCACGACGTTGAGAAAGCTGCCGAGCACGAGCCCGAACGCGACGGCGATGGCCGACGTCACCTCAGAAGCGGTCGGCCGCCGCGCCGGCACTCGTAGCCGTCGCGGGGTGCAGTTGGCGCAGGATCGTGAGTTGCTTGTGCGCCTCGACGGTGTTGCCCAGTTTCTCGTACGCGCGCACGAGCACGCTACGTGGCGCCTCGGCGAATGGCTCCTGGTCGAGCGTATGCTGGAGCTCTACGATCGCCTCGTCGGTCCGGCCAGTTCCCACGAGGGCTGCGCCGAGGTTGGTACGGGCGACGATGTTCCGGCCGTCCATCGCGATGGCCCGTCGCAGGTACGGGATCGCATCCTCGAAGCGTCCCTGCTGGTTCAGGGCATAGCCGAGATTGTTGAACGTATCGAGCTCTTCCGGCTTCACGTTCAGTGCGCGCCGTAGCGCGGACTCGGCCTCGCGAGGCCGTCCGAGGTGGATCAGCGCCAGGCCGAGGCCCCCATAGGGCTTCTCACGCTCGGGCTTCAGCATGAGCGCCTGCTGGAAATGCTCGATCGCGACCGTGAGGTCGCCGGGTTGCGCCGGCGAATGGTTCACGAGCACCGCGCCGTAGTTGTCGTGACAGATGGAGCACTCGGGCGTGGCAAACGTCGCTTGCGTCCACAGGGACTCCGTATCGCGCCATACCTGGACCTGCAGCCACGTCAGCGTACCGAGCGTCACGAGCAGCGCGGCGACCGCGCCACACGCAACCAGGAACAGCGGCGGGCGTAGCCGGCCCGCGGTATAGGCGCCGATGAGCCACACCACGCCACCGCCCAGGAGGACCGCAAACGGCAAGCACGAGACGTAGCTGTAGCGATCGTGGGCGAGCTGATGTCCCGCATGGACGAGCCCTCCCACCGGCGCCAGGACGATCGCATACCAGGCGTACGCCGCGAGACCGGCCGGCCACCGGTGCGCAAGGGCGATGAGCGTAAACGTGACCATGACGACGGCGACCGCCGCGCCGAGGAACTGAGGATCCAGAGGATCGACACGCGACGGAAGCTCGTACAGCGGCGACAGATCGACCGGAAGCACGGTCTTCGAGAGATAGAAGACCATGCTGTAGAGCGCCATCGCGATGCGTGACGACAGCGGATACTTGTCGGCCGCGGTCAGGTAGTCGTGATGGCTCACCGCCCAGTAGGACACGACGCCGCCTGCGAGACCGACCGCCGCGAATGGCAGCTTTTCGAGGAGCACGCGCCGCGTCTCGCTCGACCACCGGAACCCACGGATCCGACTGAGCGGATACCAGTCGATGACGAGCAGAAGGACCGGCAGCGTCATCACGATCGATTTCGCCATCATCGCGAGGGCGAAGCTGACGACCGACAGCGTAAGCCACCGCCGCCTGGCCGACGTCGCGTCCGAGGTCGCGCGCAGATACAGCAGAATGCACGCCAGGAAGAGCGCACTCGACAGGACGTCGCGCCGCTCGGTGGCCCACGCGACGGACTCCGCGCGGAGCGGATGGATCGCGAAGAACGACGCCGCCGTCAGCGCGCCCGCGCGCCACCGGATCTCGCCCGCGGCCGGGGCGGCCGCGACGAGCATGCGCTTCGCCGCCCAGTAGACCAGCGTCGCGTTGAGCGCGTGGAGGATCAGATTCGTCAGATGGTAGCCGGCCGGCTGCATGCCCCAGATGACATAGTCGAGGCCGAACGTCAGCCAGGTCACCGGGATGTAGTGCCCCATCAGCGTCGTCGTAAAC